>DATFTC010000023.1:0-9294 GCA_035262305.1 Myxococcaceae bacterium
AGGATGCCCAAGCGCTGCCGTCCCCACCGTTCACTTTTGGCGTCCTCCGGCAGTCACCAAGGTATCCGCCTCGGAAGCTTCCAGGCAACCACGAAGGCCGACTGAGACTTCCGAGATATTTTGTAAACCAGACATAAAACAATTCACGCTCGCCCCCGTGCGCCATATTCTCCAGTGGCGATGGCTGCTGCTGAATCGCACCTCATGACGCTGATACGCGCGATTATCGTCGGCGACGACGCGGCCGCATTGCGCTTGCTAGCCGGATCGCCGGCCCTGGTGACTGCGAGACTCGAAGAAGGCGCGACTCGGCAGGCGGCAAGGGCACACTACCTCGATGAGATCGAGCACTACGCCTATGCAGGCGACACGGCACTTCACATGGCTGCCGCGGCCTACCGAGAAACAATCGCGCGCAGACTGATTGCCGCGGGCGCCGACATCCGCGCGAGGAATCGCCGCGGCGCCGAACCGCTTCATTACGCTGTCGAGGGCGCGCCCGGCTCGCGCAGGTGGAATCCGCCGGCGCAAGCGGCGACCGTCGCGTGTCTCATTGAAGCGGGCGCCGACCCAAACGCCGTCGACCAAGGCGGAGTAACGCCGTTGCATCGCGCCGTGCGCAACCGTTGCGCTGCCGCAGTCCGCGCGCTCCTCGACGGTGGCGCCGATGCGCGACGCAAGAACAAGCATGGATCGACGCCGATGCAGCTCGCAATTCAGAATACCGGCCGCGGCGGCACTGGCTCGCCAGAGGCAAAGGCGCAGCAAGAAGAGATCGTGAGCCTCCTCAAGCAGTCGCGCGGCAATTAATCGCTGACGATTACTCCCGACGAGCCCCACGCCCATTCCGAACGATACCAAAAGCATCCAACACGGGCTTTTGAACGGAACTGTGAACAACTTCTATCCAGCAGGACGGAATTCACGCGCAGTTCGTCCGGAAACTTCACGAAAACGCTTCATTATCCTGATCGAGAATAGCGAACTGGTGATTAGAGTCCGTAGATCCAGCCCTCTTCCCGAATCGTGGCCCAAGGAGTCGTCAACGCACCGGGCCGCCTCTCGAGATATGCCGTTCCGAGCGGATTGCCACTCGCTGCGCGCGAGCCGGAGAGCGCGTACCACGTGATGAGGGCGTCGCCTTCGTCACCGCTGCTCGCCTCCGTCCGAGCGGGCTTTGCGCCGAAATAACTTCTGACGTCGGGCCAGATCTTCGCGTCCCAGGGACGCCGTGTCGGGTACCCCGCCTGCGCCCAGTGGAGCGACGGATAGGTCTCAACGAGCAGGAGGCATTTTTTCGGTACATCCTCGAGCGGCGACGGCTCGGTCATCGGAGTCGCCTGTCCGTCCTCACGGAGCACGAAGAACGGCCATACGGCCAGCGGAAGGTGGCTGTTCAGACAATGCCGCCGCAGTTCTTCGAGTAGAGCAATGCCGCAGAGCGATCCTTTCCCGACCTGATTGCTGCCGATCAGACTGAAGACAGTGTTTGGCTTTACCTTTGCCTTGGCAGCCTCGCGCTCCGTGACTCGCCGAGCATCTTTGTAAGCGATACCTCTCTTCGTCTCCTTGGTTCTCTGGTCGTAGGACAGAAAGTGGGCGGCGTGAAGCGCGACGTATCCCGAGGCTCTGTCCTTCCACACGGTGTCGTGGACCCGCGCCCAGAAGTCGGCCCGCGGCGTTGAGCCGTCTGGGAATTGATTGCCTTTCTCGGCCAACGGAAATGAA
Source organism: Myxococcaceae bacterium (assembly GCA_035262305.1). GTDB lineage: Bacteria > Myxococcota > Myxococcia > Myxococcales > Myxococcaceae > DATFTC01. The sequence goes on from DATFTC010000023.1 coordinate 1,729, forward strand.
AAGGCGAAATCCATTCCGACGAGGAAGCTGCCTTCCTTCGACGCGCGCTCCGCGGCATTGCACAAATCAGAAAGAACCCTATTGCGCGACCAACTTCCTTCCAACCTGGGTATCTCTCCAGGTGATCCTGCACAGCGAACGATCCCAGTCTGCGGTTGGCTGTGCTCGCCAGCGCCGGACCAGTCGTAGGAGTGGACCTCAATCAAAGTGCGAGTCATTCCTGCCCTCGGATTTCCGCCTTCCTACGGCATCGACGTCGAGCGGAGAACTGGCTCGCGAACCTGGGACTTGCGCCATGCGTGCTAGACTCGAAGCATGGCTGATGTCGCCTTGGCGACCTGCCCACACTGCGGAGCACCTCGGGCGGCGAGCATCGACTGTCCTAAGTGCGGCGTCATCTACGCCAAGGCTCACGAGCTGCGCGCGCCTCGCGCCACCCCGCCGCTCCCCGAGCCGCCAGCTTCCACCGGAACATGGGAAGGCGATCTCCAGGATGCCCGACTCGAGCGCCGGCTCAGACTGTTTGCCGTACCGGCCGCGCTTGTCTTTGCGCATTTTGTAGTCGCGACCTCGATTGGGCATTCCCTTGCCCGCGTTTTTCTCAGCATGTTTGTTCACGAGCTCGGGCATGCCGTGGCCGCGTGGCTGTGCGGCTTCATCGCCTTTCCGGCTCTTTGGGTGACGCCGATGTCCTCGGGGCGCGTCCCCGCGTTTGCGATTGCTCTGTCGCTTGCACTCGGGCTTGGCTCGTTTTTGATCTGGAGAGTTGGCCGACGACGAGGGGCGGCCGCGTTGGGAACGCTGCTCGCGCTGCAGTTGGCGTTGACGCTTGGCCTGTCTGCGCGTAGCGCTCAGGCGCTGATCGCCTTCGCGGGAGATGCCGGCTGCTTTGTCCTTGGCGCGGCGCTCATGTGCACGTTCTACGCCGACAGCGAAAGCGCGCTCGTTCGAGGCTGGCTGCGCTGGGGCTTCCTGGTGATCGGTGCTTTCGCATTTTCCGACGCACTCTCAACCTGGTGGGCCGCGCGCTCTGACCCCGACGCCATTCCGTTCGGTGAGATTGAAGGCGTCGGACTCTCGGATCCAAGTCAGCTCACCGAAATCTACGGTTGGACGATCCACCAACTGATCCACAGGTACCTGCTCGTCGCGGCAGCAAGCTTCGCGGCGTTGGCAGTCGTCTACGCCGCGGGGCTACGAGGACAGGCGAGGCTTTCCAAGCGCTCCTGACCCGCGCGCTGATATTGTTTGGGCATGAGCTCGACCCCTGCCAACTTGAGCGACTTACTTAAGCGCGCTTCCTAGAACCCCTCCTTCTCCGTTGACAGTTCCCGCTGCTTCGCTCAACACTGCCCTCCGCGCTTAGGGGCGCATCCAGTTCGCGGAAAGGGCCGTGCCCACCCACCGTGCAGTCGAAGTTGACGAAGACGAACCTTCTTTCAGCCTGACTCGGGCGAACTCCAGGCGCGCAGTGAAAGGAGATTCGTATGTCTGACGCTCTTCCGCTGCCTCCTCGGCCCAACCTCGAGCAGTACAAAAAGCTCTCCAAAGACTTGCAACGCGCTTGCAGGTCGAGCGAGCCCGGCGGAATTCGCGACTGGGCCGCGCAGCGGGTGGAAGCGATTGCCCGGCTGCAGGCCCAGGAGATCACGCCCGACCGGCGCAGGCAGATCACCCACGAGGCCCGCCGGATTGAAGAACGCTGGCGCAAGCTCAAGAGCGCGAATGGTCGAAGCTTGCGCTGCACACTGGTCGACGCTCAATTCTTCGTCGCGCGGGCGCATGGCTTTGCCAGCTGGCCGAAGTTCGCAAAGCACGTTGAAAGCATGGCGCGCGCGAGCTCGCCGGTGTCGAAATTCGAGTCGGCGGTAGACGCGATCGTCGGCGGCGACGCCGCGGCACTCGAGCGCCTCCTGCGGGAGAATCCAGAGCTGGCGTGGGCGCGTTCGACGCGCGAGCATCACTCGACGTTGCTTCATTACGTTTCGGCGAATGGCGTTGAGGACTTTCGCCAGAGGACGCCGAAGAACATCGTCGAGATCGCGAAGCTGCTGCTGGCGGCCGGCGTTGATGTCAATGCGGAGTCGGAAGCGTATGGCGGCCGCTCAACCACGCTCGCACTGACCGCGACGAGCTGGCATCCAGAAGCTGCGGGCCTGCAGCTCCCGCTGATGGAGCTGTTGCTCGACCACGGGGCGATCATCGACGGTCCGGGTGGAGGCGGCGCGGTCAATGGCTGCCTGCACAACGGCCGTGGGGCGGCGGCCGAGTTCCTCGCCAGCCGCGGCGCGAAGTTGGACCTAGAAGGGGCGGCCGGGGTCGGGCGACTCGACCTGGTCAAAACGTATTTCAGCCCAGATGGCAGCTTGAAACCTCCAGCAACAGAGAAACAAAAGAGGGACGGGTTTGCGTGGGCGTGCGAGTTTGGCAAAACAAACGTGGTTGATTTTCTGCTTCAGAGGGGATTCTGGTGGACGCGCGCCTTCGACACGACGGGCAGACAGGGCTGCACTGGGCCGCGCTAGGCGGACACTCGGATACGGTGAAACTGCTGCTGGAGCGAAAGGCGCCGGTTGAAATCAAAGACCAAACCTACGGGGGAACACCGCTGGGATGGGCGCTGTACGCCTGGGGCACTCGTCCCGATGGCATGAGACACGAGAGCTATTACGCGGTGGTCGCGCAGCTGGTCTCCGCGGGCGCGGTCCTGGACCCATGGCTGGAGGACGACGAGAATCGGCGAGTCGTCGTGCAGAAGATGCGTGGGGATCCGCGGATGCTCGCGGCGCTCCGTGGCGTAGCGTAGCTAACCCGTTCGGATCCGCGATGGATCCGGGCGATTCGCGTGCAAACAACCACCTAATGGGTGGCGGACTTCACGCGAGGCACCGTGGGAGACTCCGAAAGTGACGCAGCACGAGAATGAATCGCATTCGGAGTGTCGCGACCCCCGGTGTACACCCGAGTCGAGTGGTCGCAATGCACGTGAGCCTATTCGAGAATCGAAATCGGCCGTTTAGAGCACCTTTGTCGCGCTTGACACTGACGCCGCGGGGCACTATATGGTACCCGATTGGTTACTTGATATGGCGAATGCTGTTCAACCTTATGGGCGGGCTTTTCGGATAACGCCCGATCAAGGGTAAACGATCGGTTACTGACCATGCACCGCGCTCGCGCTCACGCTGACGTCTTTCGCGCCATCGCCGATCCTACTCGGAGGGCGATCCTCGATCGGCTTCGGGCAGGACCTACGCCGGTGAACGCACTGGCCGATGATTTTCGGCAAAGCCGCCCTGCGATTTCAAAACACCTGCGGGTGCTGCGGCAGGCGCGCCTTGTCTCCGAGGAGCGCGTGGGCCGCCAGCGCCGCTACCAACTGCAGCCGGCGCCGCTGCAACAGGTGGTGGGCTGGATCGAAGGCTACCGCGCCCTTTGGCAAATGAATCTCGACAACCTGAAGCGCTATCTGGAGAAAACATGATCGCGAAGTACTTCAATCCGTTTCGGCTCGCCACCTACCTGCTCATCTTGTATTGCGCCGGCCACACGTGGGGAGCCCTTCTCTCCACTCCGCACTTCGGACTTGGCGCAGATGCCGTCCGCCACGCGATGAAGTCCGTCCACTTCCAGGTTCAGGGCTCTGACAGCACCTGGTTCGGGTTCTACTTTGGCTTCGGCGTGACGGTTTCGATTTTCTTTCTCTTCTCTGCCGCAATGACCTGGTTCTTGGGCGGGCTGGTTCGCTGTGAGCAGCGCGCTCTGGCACCTCTCACCTGGGCACTCTTTTTGAGCTACGCCGCTTCCACCGTGCTTGCCTGGACCTACTTCTTCGCGGCGCCAGGCATATTCTCGACCTTGATCGCTGCGCTTCTCGGCTATGAATGCCTCAAGACATTGCGGCGGCCGGAGCTTGCGCGCAAGCCGGCATGGGGATGAGCCAACGAAATGGAGCTCGTTTGGTTTGGCAGAGATGCTGAGCATTTCGAGCGTTACCGGGAGGAAGAATGACCACCGCTAGCACGAAAACCGCGCGCGCCGTCGCCGACCTCACCGAAGGCGTCATTCTCGCGAGCGTCGAGGTCGCCGCTGGGGCTGAGCGGGTTTTTCGAGCGCTCACCGACCCGAAGGAGCTCGCGCGCTGGTGGGGCTCGTCGGAGGCGTATCGGGCCGACGAGTGGACCGCCGACTTTCGCGTCGGCGGCCGCTGGCGCGCGCACGGCCGCAATGTGGACGGCAGGTCCTTCAGCGTGGAGGGCGAGTTTTTGGAGATCGATCCGCCGCGCAAGGTGGTTCAGAGTTGGAAGCCGGATTGGGATGGCGGCTCCACCACCACGGTCACCTATCTGCTGGATCCGATCGCCGGCGGCACCCGCGTTACCGTGCGACACTCGGGCTTTGGCGATCGCCGCGATTCGTGCCAGGGCCATGGTCAAGGTTGGGAGCGAGTGCTCGGATGGCTTCAGGAGTACGTCGCTGCGCGCAGCACTTCCTCTGCAAGCTGATTCCGCCGAGGCCCACTTTCCAGCAAGACATGTCCGACGCGGAGACAAAGGTGATGCCGGAGCACGTCGCCTACTGGACGAGCCTCTTGTGAAAAGTGCGTCGCGGATTCAGGAAGTATTTATCGACCCACGAGGACGTCTTCTCGGTCGTCATCGCGCCGGAACCGACCGACGAGACACGCCGGCTGACATCGCCGTACGTCGATGTCTTGAACATCCACGCGTGGCGCCGAGATACTGGGACCATGCGCACCCCGTGTGCTGTTGTGACAGTCATCCTGGGGATAGGGGTAATTTCGACTCGGCCCGCGCGCGCGCAGGTCAGCGTGCAGATCGCGGTGCCGACCATCCGATTCGAGGTAGCACCCGCGCTCGTTGTGGTCAGCCCGGGCGTTCAGGTGGTGCCCGAGTACGAGGAGGAAGTTTTCTTCGTCGATGGTTGGTATTGGTACCGCAGCGGCCCGTCTTGGTATCGCACGCGCGACCATCGCGGTGGGTGGGTATTTGTCGAGCGGCGGTATGTGCCGATGACGCTGGTCAAGATCCCGCCTGGCCGCTACAAGCATTACAAGGCCAAGGGCCTGCCGCCTGGACAAGCCAAGAAGCTCGAGCGCGAAAGGGTTGTCCCGACGCCGTACGGGCCGGCGGTGGTGCGCGAGCGGGAGAGGCACGGAGACGGTGAGGGCAGGGAACACGGCCACGAGGGCAACCAAAACGGTCACCAGGGCAAGGAACACGGTCACGGCAGATGGAAGGATGGGAAGGATTGACGTCACTCGGACGTTGTCCCCGTGGCGGGTGACTCTGGCTCCGACTTGGCGAAGGTGATCGGCTGGTTGGATAGCTATCTCAGCAAACAATAGGTGCTGAGCCTCTCGTTGCGCGCGTCAGGGCGTGATCGACCAGAGCGTCGGATAGTTGCGTATCGGGTCGAACGAACGCCAATCTTTTCGAACACAGCACGCTGGGCGAGCATTGGCGGCAGCGTATCCATTTGCTTGGCCTCTGCCAGTCCGCTCCAGACACTCACGTTGACCAACGTGCCTGCCTGCTCATCCATCGCAACATAGTAGTGCACCAGCCCTCGAAGCTGACGCAAAGCAGGCTCAAGGCTGCTACGACCCTCTTCGAGTTTGGTCCGGACCTCGTCGGCTTTCTCTGGCGGGACGGTGCCCCGCGAGAGGCGAACAACTGCAGGCTGCGGCATAGGCCCTCCTGTGCTGGCGCACCACAGCTAGCTAATGGGCCCCGCGCGGTCGGCGCCAAGAAAAACTGAACCTACCTTCGTCTCACCATTCGCACTAGTCAGCCGCTGCACGCGCACCGAGGGCCTTCTCGAGATCCGCCATGGTTCCCATCTTGCCGTGGGCAGGGGCGATGCGCTCCACTTCCAAGCCGAGCTCCTTTATTTTGCTGGCAAACTCGCGCGTGCTCGGGCTCGCATCGGGTATCGGCCCCGAGGTAGGAATGGAAAATAGGTCGCTCACGAAAATGAGCTTCTCCTTGGGCAAATAGGCGGCGACAATCTCAGTACAGTGGGAATTGGGCCCGAGATCGTAGAGCTCGACGGTGTGGGCTCCATCGCTGAATACTCTCTTTTTCGTGAATGTTTCGATCGCCGGTTTGCGCGGCTTCAAAGACAGACTATCCGGCTTGATCGTGTGTTGTTTGGCAGCGACGCGTTCGATGAGATTCTTGTCTCCGGGAGTGGTCACGATGTTAGCTCCCGCGGCGACGTAAGCTCGAATCCCGCTCAAATGATCCCAGTGGTGGTGGGTCGACACCAGATAGCGAATCGGCTTGCCGGGCGCCACCTCTGCCAGCTTGGCCATCACCGCTTGCGAACGCTCATCGCTCTGCGGACCTTCCACCAGCAGCAGATGATCGTTGAACACCACGAGCAAGCTGTTATGTGAGCTGCCACCTGCGAGATACACCCCGTCGCCGAGCTTGGTCATCTCCACGTTCGTCGCTGGGCCGGCGGCAACCCCATTTTCCATCCCCGCGGGAACCTCGAAGGTACTGTCGCTCGGGTTGGTGTTGATCTTAATCTCGCTGTAGCTCACGTCCTGGACCAGCTCGCCACCCGTTCGATTGACCACTCGGAACGGCAGCTTCACATCGCCGATTCGCCGATAATCTGAAAAAACAACCTCGGTGAGGGCATCCCCGAGAATGGGATTGTCGCCCAGCGTTTCATATTTGCCGACCAGGTGCGTTCGAGGATCAAAGTAAACGGCGAGCTGGGCTCCATCGGAATCGGCGAAGGTGATCGCGCCGCTTCCCAGGGAGCGGAGCGTTTCGGCTCGGCTCAAAGCAGTCAAGAGCAGCGCAGCGGGATCCCTGCGGAAACCAGCCTTCTGTATGTTCAACGAGGCGGAGGACAGCGGCGTAGCCACATGGGTAATCAGGTTGACGCTGGTTCCAGTATCACCCTTCAGCACTCCGAGAATCCGGATGTCGAATCCACCGGGAAATGCTGAGGTCAGCTCGAGTCGGCCGCGCTTTCCGGCCAGGTCGGTGACGGTGGCAAGCTTCACCGGTCGAGTGGTGTACGGCGTGTCCGCTTTCAGGCTCTGACCCTGGTTGTAGGCGGTACCGGTTCCAGTGCGCGAAACGTCCTTGACCGAGCGAAGTGCCTGAAGCCCTCCCATCGCCTCAATCCCCGCATCCAGCACCTTGCGAGCTTCGCGGTACGATTTTTCACTCGCGCTTGGGGTTTGTTTGCCCGCCTCCACGATCGGCGCCGCCATCAGCGCCAATACAGAGAGCGCGACCACAGAGCTCCTCTTCATCGTGTCCTCCCATGAATAGGCCTCGTGTCAAGCACGAGTGCCATGTCACGTTTGTCTTTCTCTGCCCTATGCAGAGAAGGACTCGTTAACCTCCCATTCGGGCTCGAGCGCCCATCATTCCGGTTCAATCAGCTCACCCAATCTCCTTAGCGGGCTCTCGCCCAGGAAACGTGCGGGTTCAGCTGATGTCGTCGACCTTCAGTGCGCTCGAACGTCGAAATTCCTTTCTCCTCATGCCCAGGTCCTACGCCCCCTGCGGCAACAAC
>DATFTC010000024.1:0-13782 GCA_035262305.1 Myxococcaceae bacterium
TGTGCGTGAGTCGGTGGCGGGACCGCTGAAGGACAAGGATTCAAGGGTTGTCCCGATTCTCGATCCGCTCTTACCCATCCTGAGTGAATGGGAGTTGAAGACCGACGGAGCAAAGCTCGTTATCCCTCCAATGCGTCGAGACGGAGAGACAATCAACAAGCACACGCCCGGCAATTACCTTCGATCTACTCTTGAGAAGCTCGGCCTGGCTCGAGCCGGTCTAGGTTGGTACGAATGCACGAGGCACACGTTTGCCAGCCAGCGGGTGCTTTCTGGCGGCTCGATCGAGAAGCTCAAGGAGATGATGGGTCACTACAGCGTGATCGTGACCGAGGGGTACGCTCATCTGCGGCCCGACCTCTTCCCAGTAAGCGATCTCGGTACCATCGCGCTGGAGTTGAAGCCCGATGTTGTTCTGGATCCGATGGCCCGCCAGGCGTCCAAGGCTGCCAAAACCGGTGCAATAGGCCATTCATCGGCCACTGAACCAAAACAGCCGGTTGCAAGAGCATGAGTAGAAAAGGAAAAAGCCGGAGCGGCCCTGTAAGCCGAGTTCTGTTCCCGCTTCGCAATGAAGCGGGCGGCGAACATTCGTCTAGGGCCCTGGTTGCCCAGGGGCCTCATCAGCGAGCAGACCCGGGAGCATCGGACGGGCCATCCTTTCTCTTTCGAGACGCTCCCCTATTGGCTCTTGCTTCGAGTGGGGTTTGGCGTGCCGGCCGAGTCGCCTCGGCCGCGGTGCGCTCTTACCGCACCGTTTCACCCTTACCTCCGCTGGTGGCGAAGGCGGTTTGTTTTCTGTGGCACTTTCCTGCGGATCGCTCCGACTGGCTGTTAGCCAGCACTCCGCCCTGTGAAGCTCGGACTTTCCTCCCGTCGGCCCATCCTGCACCGACCGGCGTTCGCCCGAGCCGCTCCGGCAAGAACGGATATAACCCAAGGTCGGCCTATCGCAAACGCTCGCCCATGCGTCGGAGACGCAACTCGTCAGGCGTCCTTTCGCAGCACGGTCAAGCGTGCGCGCAGAGCCGCGCTGGCGACCTTCACATCCGCTCGTCGATCGCGCGATTGCTCATCTCGTCGGCCGCGGAGTTCATCTCGCGCGGCACGTGCACGAGCTTCACCCGTGAAAACCCGTTGAGCAGGTTGAGTGCCTCCTCGTACAGCGGGCGCAGCGATGCGCTCTTCACCTGGTACCGACCGCCGAGCTGGCGGATCAACAGCTCGCTGTCGGTAAAGACCTCGATCTCCCGGACGCCGAGCTCCCTGGCGCGCTTAAGACCGAGCAGAAGCCCCATGTACTCGGCATAGTTGTTGGTTCGCACGCCGAGGAATTTTCCGAGCCGGTCGACGATCTGCCCGGACGGCTCCACCAGCACCGCCCCCGCGCCGGACGGGCCGGGATTGCCTCTCGCCGCTCCGTCCGAGTACACCCTGATTCGATTGAGATTCGAGTTCACCTCGGGCTCGAAAGCGCTCCCCCCTCTGGGAGAATGGTCCGCCAGCTTCTCGAACATCTTGGCCAGCCGCTCCCGGGTCAGCCCGGGAAAGGCCTTCAGCGTTCCAGCGAGCGGCTCCTCGCGCGCGATGTATTTGAGGATGTCCGATTGCTTGTAAGAGCCCATGGCTGCCCGCGAGCCTTACTTAGCTGGCGGATCGAGCGCCTCGGCCGCGTAGATGATGCGGTGGCACGAGGGGCAGATGTCCGTACCCAGCGTCGATCGGAGCGTGTTGTAGAGCTGCGGAGGCACGTTCATGTTGCAACCCTGGCAGGTTCCCGGCGCGAGGACGGGAACGAGCGCTGGCATGCGGCGTCTCTTCACCACATCGTACCGATGAAGAAGCTGCTTATCCACGCTCCCGGCGAGCTTGGAGCGCTTCTCTTCCAGCGTTTTGACATCGCTGTGCGCAGACGACATCTGCTTCTTCAGCTCGGCCATCCGGCCGCCGATCGAATCTTGCCGGGCGGCCCATTCCTGTTCCTTCGCCTTCACCGCCTCGCGCGCCGCTCCGAGCGTCTTTCCCAGCTCGTCCAAATCCTCCACCATCGTTTGATTCGTCTTCTTGGCGATGTCGATCTCTCGCGCCAGCGCGGCATACTCGCGCGTCGTGCGCTGCTCAGCGAGCCGTGCCTCCCACTTGCGCACCTTGTCCTTCTCGTCGGCGATGTTTTGCTCCAGAGTCCGCTTCTGGCGCTCTACGTCCAGCAGGCGACTTCGTTCGGCTTCCACCGCGGCCTTGGCCGCATTGAGCTCCTTCTCCAGCTCGGCAAGTTGCTTGGGGTAAGTCTCGGCGGCTTTCCGAAGCGACGCAATCTCCAGATCCACCTTTTGAAGGTTTACCAGGGCGCTTAGTTTTTCCTGCAATTCACCAGCCTCCGAAGCGGAGAGAAAGTTGAAAGCGTGATCTCGTCCCTTCTACCAACAAGGTCCTCCATGATCCAACGCACAATCGCACACCAACGTCAGAAGATTCGCATTGCGCGCTTGGCGCGCACGCTGATCTGCGCTGCGTTCTGCTCCGGGCTGGTGCAAGGGTGTAATTCACCTAAGAGTGCCACAGCTGATGGCGGAGTGGGAACGCGGTCGAGCAAAAATTTTTCACCGGCGCAGCCGTCCTCCTCGCTCGCGACGATTGAAGGCACGGTGCGTGCGATCGGGAAGATTCCCGCGCTTGCGCCGCGCAACACGTCGGAGGCAACTCAAAAGATCTGCGGCGCGCAGATTGCGGATCGAACGCTCGTCGTGGGCGATGCGGGCGCGCTGGCGAACGCGGTCGTATCTTGGGCGGATGCACCGGCGATTCCGCTGGGCGACGGCGAATCACCGGAGCCGCCGGTGGTGGATCAGCGCAGGTGCGAGTACCTGCCTCCGGTACTCGCGGTGCGTGCCGGCGCGCAGATCGAGATTCGCAATTCGGATCCGCTGCTCCACAATGTCCACGCGAAGAATTCGGCCTCGCTCTTTAACTTCGCGATGCCCATTCAGGGCTTCAAAGTGCGAAAGCAGCTTCCCCGCTCTGCGATGACGATCCAACTCAGCTGCGATGTGCACCCTTGGATGCACGCGGTAATTCGGACTTTCGAGCATCCGTACTTTGCGCTCACCGATGCGGCCGGCCGCTATCGCCTGGAGTGGATACCTTCTGGAAAGCAGAAGCTCGTTTTTTGGCACCAGCGCTTTCCAGAGAAGAGGATCGAGATCGACGCGCTCCCCTCCAAGCCGACCCGAGCGGATCTCGAGTGGTCGGCGAGCGAGCTTCAGTTGTAGGCCGCAAAGGGCCGATGTTAGATTGCTCAGGCCTAAGCTTCCCCAATCGAAAACGATGGCCTACTACATCATCGAAACCTGCATAGGCTGCACGGCCTGCACCAGCCGCTGCCCCACCGACGCGATCACTGGCGAGCGCAAGCTTCTCCACGTGATCGACCCCGACCTTTGCATCGACTGCGGCGCCTGCGGCGTCGTCTGCCCTGCCGAGGCGATCTACGACAACTACGGCAATCTCACCGAGATGCTGAAGAAGACTCAGCGGCCGTACGCCTTCGTCGACGAGAAGGCATGCACCGGATGCGACAAGTGCGGCGAGCGCTGCCCGTTCGATTGCCTGCACCTGGAAGAAGTGACGGATCCCCAGTCGCCGTTCTTCGCCATGATGACGGTCGAGGAGTCCAAGTGCACCGGCTGCCGCGAATGCGAGAAGGCTTGTCCCTACGACGCGATCTTCGTGTACCGCAAGGACCAGATTCCCGACTGGCTCGCGGCCAACATCCGGAAGGAAGAAGACAAGAGCAAAGCGGCGTAGGCGCGGTCCCTCGACTTCGGTCGGTTTTGCCGACCACGCTCGGGATGATTGGTTGTCCGGCTGGGGCTGCGGTTTCTCGACTCGGTCGGGTTTCGCCGCCCCCTACGCTGGGTATGATCGCCTGGGTTGCCGTCGCCCTTGCTCGGGACGACCACCTTCACTCGCTGCTGCCTACCTCAGAGCTCGTCGTCCTCGACGGCTTCGGGCTCTTCGTCGTTATCGAAGGCCTCGATCTCTTCTTCTTCCAGAATCTCCCCTTCTTCGGGTTCTGGCTCGATTACCTTGGGCACCGCGGCGACGCGAGCGCGCCGTCCCTCCACGCCGGGCTTGTTCACCGGGCTGTCGCGCTGGTTGGTGCCGCACTTGGGACAGACCGGATCCGGCCGCTTCATGTCGTAGAATTTGGTGCCGCACTTGAAACATACGTACTTGGCGCCGAGGTCCTTGGCAGGCATACATGCCACCTCTGTTTGCTAACGTCGAAAGGCGGGCCTCAATAGTGCGGCCGGGTCATGGAGTCAACCTGGATGGTTGGGTAGCATCAACGGGGGTAATTACCCCAGCCGAGATGGTTGCCAAAAATTGATCCTCATCTGTGAGAAATGCCAGCGGCGTTACTCCGTGGCTGAGGAGATGCTGCGCAAGGCCATCAAGCTCCGCTGCAAGAGCTGCCAGCATATCATCAGCGTGCCCGCTCGGCTGCAAAGCGGCGGGTCGCCTGCGAAGGCCGGCTCGGGGCAAAAGGCGCGCCGCGCAACGACCCGACCGATCGCGGGCGGACCGAAGAAGGACGCCGGCGTTCCCTGGGATGGCCTTTCGGCGGTCACCCGGCCAAGCGAAGACGGCCCACCGTGGTTTGCGATGATCAAAGGAAGGCAGTGCGGACCCTTTCTGTTCAAGGAGCTGCAAGGCCGCGTCAAGGCTGAGGAGATCGGCCGGCGCACCTACTTCTGGCGCGAGGGGATGACCGACTGGAAGCGGGCGGAAGACCTCCCGGAGCTGTCGTCGATCTTCTCACCGACGGAAAGCGCTTCGACGGTCAATCATCTGAGGGAGTCGATCGCGGATTCGATTCAGGAGCGGCCCTTGCCCGGCCTCAAGCTTTCGCCGGAGATGATGGCCACCCCGCAAGCAGAGCGAGAACCCGAGAAGCAAAAGCCCACCGATCCGGCCGAGCGCTCTGCTGCCGCGCTGCCGTCACCTGGAGAGGAGACGCGCTTTTTCATCGCCGAAGCCGGGATGAACAAGCGCAACCCGCCCTGGAAGATCGCGGCCTTCGCGGCCGCGCTGATCGTGCTTCCCGCAGCGGTTCTCTATCTACTCGCAGCGTTCAAGGTCGGACCGTTGGTGGTGACGCGCGTCGATGCCTCGGGACACGAGATCAAAGAATCCGTGTTCTCGAGCCAAGGTTCTAGACTGCGGGATCTGCTCTCTGGTCGCAGACAGACCGGCAAGCCCGCGCCTTCAAATCGCGCGTCAAGAGTGCCGAGCGTCTCCAAGCCCGCGGAGGCGGCGCCCGCACCTTCGCGCCCTGCCGCCGCTTCGCCCGAGCTGCGCGCTTTCTACGGAGACACCTCGCACGTGGACGTCGGCCCCGCGCTGCGCAAATCGGAAGAGAAGCGGAGCGAAGAGTCCTCTGGCGGTCTGGCGCAAGCAGACGTCGCCAAGGTCGTCGCGCAGTCTCAACCCGCCTTTCAGTTCTGCATCGAGCAAGAGATGAAGAAGAATCCCTCGTTCAAAGGCGGCAAAATCTTCATCAACGCGGTCGTCGGCCGCTCGGGCACGGTGAAGCAGGCGTCGATCAGTCGCCCGGACATCGACGCTTCCAGCCTCGGCGACTGCCTCAAAGCGAAGGCGCGGCGGATGGTGTTTGCGGCGTTTTCCGGCGACGACACCGAATTGCAGATCCCGCTGATCCTGACGACCGCTCTGTAGTAGATCGCCGGGAATGTACCTGGGCGAGGTGATCGGCACCGTCGTCTGCGAGCGCAAGTACGAAGGCCTGCAGGCGAAGCGATTCCTGGTGGTCCAGCCCGTAGACCATCGCCGCCAGCCGTCGGGTCCTCCGGAGGTGGCCGTGGATACGGTCTCCGCGCGCCGCAATGATCTGGTGTACCTCGTCGGAAGTCGCGAGGCGGCCCTGGCGCTCGACCCATGGTTCGTCCCGGTGGACAGCGCAATCGTCGGCATCGTCGATTCGGTGGACGTATGACCCTTTGCAGGGTCCTGGGCACCGTGACGGCCACGGCGAAGCACGCTGCTTTCGCCGGCCGCAAGCTGATGGTGGTCCAACCGATCGACGAGCGCAGGCAGCCGATCGGAGCGAGCTTCATCGCCGTCGATCACGTCTGCTCTGCGGGACGAGGCGACCTGGTCCTCGTCAACCGCGAAGGCAATGGCGTGCGCCAGGTCTTAAGCGACGACAGCCTGCCGATTCGATCGTTGATCGTCGGCATCGTGGACGAGGTCGAGGTCTGATGCCGTTCGCGCCGCTTCCCAGGTTGCGCTCGCAGGTGGTGGCGATTTCCCGAAGGCTGCACGAGAACGGTTGGGTGGCCAACCACGACGGCAATGCTTCGGTGCGCCTGAACGGCAATCGATTCCTCATCACCTGCAGCTCGATTTCCAAGCGCGAGGTCGACGACGCGTCGCTTTTGGTGGTCGACACAGACGGCGAGGTGCTCGAGGGCCGCGGTCGCCCGTTCTCCGAGCTGGAGCTGCACCTGGCCGCCTACCGCGCGCGTCCGGAGGTGGATGCGGTCCTGCATGCCCATCCGCCTTTCGCGACCGCATTCGGACTGGTCAACCTGGAGCTGGCGCCGATTGCGATTCCCGAGATCATCGTTTCTTTGGGCGACCGCATCCCAACCGTCCCGCGCTTTTTGCCCAAGGACCCGGAAGCAGTGAAGCGCATCGAAGCCTGCGGCGCGGAGTTCGATGCGATGTTGCTCTCGGGCAATGGCGCTCTGACGCTCGGGGCGGATCTTCACCAAGCATTGCTGCGGATGGAGCTGGTGGAGCACTACGCGAAAGTCCTCCACGCCGCTCGCTCCTTAGGTGCTCCGGCGCCGCTGTCCTCGAACGAGGTCGAAAAATTGCTCGCAGCGCGCAAGAAGGCGGGTCTTGGCCCGCGCAAGTAACCGCGCCGCGCTGCCCGGCACCGTCGTGGTGCTGGGGCTGGTGAGCTTGCTCACCGACATCAGCTCGGACATGATCTTCCCGCTCTTGCCCGCGTTCCTTGCGTCGCGATTTCCGGGAGCGCCGGTGCTGCTCGGCTCGATGGAGGGACTGGCGGAGCTGGTTGCCGCGCTCTTCAAGTGGTGGTCTGGAAGATTGGCAGATCGCGCTCGGCGGTTGCGCCCGCTGGTGATCGGCGGTTACGCGATTTCCGCGGCCGCTCGACCGCTGATGGCGTTCGTCACCCAGTGGTGGCAGCCGCTGTTGATTCGATCCACGGATCGCATCGGCAAGGGCATCCGCAGCAGCCCGCGCGATGCGATGATCTCCGCCTGGGTACCGGAAGGCGGCCGAGGCAGAGCATTCGGGTTTCACCGGGCGATGGACAACGGCGGCGCCGCGCTCGGCGCATTGGCCGCCGCCGGCTTGGTGGGGCTTGGGCTGCGGGTGGAGACCGTATTCCTCGCCTCCGCAATTCCGGGCGCGATTGCCGTCCTCGCCCTCGTTTTCGTCAAGGAGCCCGAGCATCGCGCCATCGCCGAGCCCCCCGGCAAGCCGCTGCAGCCGGTGCCTCGGCGGCTATTTGCCTACTTCGCGCCGGTGGCGCTGTTTGGCTTGGCGAATTCGACCGATGCCTTTCTGCTGTTGAAGCTCACCGCCGAAGGTGCTCCGGCGGGGTTGCTCCCGTTGGCCTGGCTGATGCTCCAGGCGGTAAAGGCGCTCGTTTCGTTTCCGGCGGGCTGGGTGGCGGACGCGATTGGCAGCGCGCGAGTCGTGGTGACCGGCTGGGCATTGTACGCAATGAGCTATCTCGGGCTCGCGCTCGTTCACTCCATTTCTGCGACGCTGGCGGTCATCGCCTTCTACGGCCTCTACCATGGGCTCTCCGAGGGCGCGGAGCGCGCTCTGTTGGCCAGCCTGGCGCCCCCCGAGACGCGCGGCCGTGCGTTCGGGATCTACTACGCGCTGAGCGGGATCGCAGCGCTGGTCGCCGGGGTGGGATTCGGTGCAGTGTGGAAGTGGCTCGGACAATCGACCGCGTTCCTTTCCGCCGCAGCGATTGCCGGGGCGAGCGCGGCGTTGCTCGTCGCGCTGCTTCCCGTTGCTCGCGGGCGAGCGCCCGGGCGACCCTAGCGCCGCGCCCCTCGACTTCGCTTCGCTACGCTCGGGACAGGCTTTGCCGGTGCGGCGTTTTGGGCTAGAGGGAGCGCATGCCCCAGGCCGAAGACCTCGCCCCGGTGGTGGAGGAGATCGCCGATCGCGTTCGGCGAAGGCTTCAGGCCGCGCGGGCAGGGCGCGAAGAGCCATGCACGCCCTCCGCGGCGGCCTCGCCGGCATCCGCGGAACGAGAGCTGGCGCGTCCGCCCGATTGCACTCCCAGCTGCGATGTCTGCCCGATCATCGACAGCTGCGCGACCGTGTTGGGAGTTCGGAATGGAGCGTCCCGAATCGCTCCCGACGTGGTTCGGACCTCGGCCGACATCGCGCCGTACATCGACCACACGCTGCTCAAGCCGGAGGCCACGCGCGAGGAGATCGTCAAGCTCGCCGACGAAGCCCGCCGATACGGCTTTGCCACCGTCTGCGTCAACTCCGCCTATGTCGGAACGGTGGCGCGGATTCTCGCCGGATCGAAGACGATCCCCATCGCCGTGGTCGGTTTTCCGAGCGGCGCCGCCCTTCCGAGCGCAAAGGCCTTCGAGGCGAGAGAGGCCATCCGGTGTGGCGCGCGCGAGATCGACATGGTGATCAACATCGGCGCCCTCAAGGGCAAAGACTATGCCTTGGTGCTCAAGGACATCTGCTCGGTGGTGGCCGCAGCGAAGCCGTACCCGGTGAAGGTGATACTGGAGACGAGCAAGCTCAGCGAGCAGGAGAAGATCGTCGGCTCTGCTTTGGCGAAGGCGGCCTGTGCGGCGTTCGTCAAAACCTCGACCGGCTTCGGCGGCGGCGGAGCGACCGCGGAAGACGTCGCTCTGATGCGCAGCGTGGTGGGGGAGGACGTGGGCGTCAAAGCCTCCGGCGGCATTCGCACCTCGGAAGACGCGATGCGGATGATCAGGGCGGGCGCCAATCGGATCGGCGCGTCAGCGTCGGTGGCAATCGTGACCGGCCCCACGGCCACCGCGAGCTGTTGAGGTGACGACTTTCTCGAAGACGAGAGTGTTTCGACAGCACCGCCGCTTGCGCTTTGAGGGGCCGGCGACACTGGGTTCGCCGGCATGAACGCAGACGAGGTGCGTCGCCGCGCGGAGGCATGGGGCGCGGCGGATCCCGATCCGGAAACAGTTGCCGAGCTGCGGGCGCTTCTCGTTCGCGGCGCGGATGCTGAGCTGACCGACCGATTCGGCAGCTCGCTCGAGTTCGGAACCGCAGGTCTCCGGGCGATTATCGGCGCCGGTCCCAACCGAATGAACCGGGCCGTCGTTCGCCGGACGACTGCGGCTCTGGCGCGCTATCTCAAGGCGCAGGTCCCGGGCGTCGTCCAGAGGGGCGTCGTCGTCGGCCGCGACGCGCGCCGCATGAGCCGCGAGTTCGCGGAGGATACCTCCGCGGTGCTCGCCGCCGAGGGAATCCCTGCGCTTTATTTCGCCGATCCCGTTCCGACGCCGGTGACCGCATTCGCGGTCAAGCACCTGGGCGCGGCCGGTGGGGTGATGGTCACCGCCAGCCACAATCCCCCGGCCTACAACGGCTACAAGGTCTACTGGGAAAACGGCGCGCAGATCATCCCGCCGCACGACCAGGGGATTGCGTCGGAGATCGAGAAGGTGGAACCTGCGGATCGCGTCCGCTTGATCGCCCAGGCGCAGGCGCGCGAGGCCGGCTTGTGGCGGCCCGTTGCCGAGGACGTTTCGCGCGCGTACCTGGCGGGCGTCGCCAGTCTCCGGGTGCATCCGGAGATTCAATGCGACCTGAAGATCGCCTACACCCCGCTGCACGGAGTGGGCGGCGCGTGGTTCCAAGCCGCGATGTCCGCCGCGCGAATCGGCGGCATGCACGTCGTTCCACAGCAAAGCGAACCGGACCCGGCCTTCCCCACCGTCGCGTTTCCAAACCCCGAGGAGCCCGGGGCGATGGACCTCACCCGCGAGCTCGCCGAACAGCTTGGCGCGGATCTGGCCATCGCCAACGACCCCGACGCAGACCGGCTCGCGGTGATGGCGCGCGATTCGGAAGGCAAGCTCTGCGCGCTCACCGGAAATGAGGTCGGCGTCCTGCTCGGACACTATCTGCTCACCCACTCGACGGCCGGAGGTGGAAGGCCGCTGGTCATCACCACCATTGTCTCTTCGCGCCAGCTCGGCGACATTGCTCGGCGACTCGGCGCGCGCTTCGAGGAAACGCTCACCGGTTTCAAGTGGATCGCCAACCGGGCCCTCCAGCTGGAAAAGGAAGAAGGGGTTCGCTTCGTCTTCGGCTACGAGGAAGCGCTCGGTTATGCGGCGGGCACGCTCGTCCGGGACAAAGACGGGGTCGGCGCCGCGGTCGTGTTCAGCGACCTTGCGTGCTGGTGTCGTTCCCGCGGACTGACTCCAGCCGATTACCTCGAGCGGATCCATCGCGAGTTCGGTCTGTACGTTTCTTCACAGAAGAGCTTCACCTTTCCGGGGCCGCAGGGCGCCGCCGCCATCGCTGCGATCATGGAAGCCTTTCGCCGCGATCCGCCGGCTCGAATTGGCGGCCTCGCCGTGCAGGCGGTGATGGACTACGGCACAGGGCAAGCTCTCGTAGCGGGACGGTCCCGAGCGCTTCAACTTCCCTCTTCGAACGTCATTGCTTATGAACTCGACGGCGGCTCGCGTGTCACACTGCGCCCGTCCGGCACCGAACCGAAGATCAAGTGCTACTTCGAGCTAAAAGAGAACCTGAACGAGGGTGAGCCCGTGAGCCAGGCGCGCAGACGAGCCGATGAAAAACTGCGCCGGCTGGAAGGAGCTTTTCTTGCGCTTGCGGAGCAGAGGGTTCACCCTTCGCAGACGTGAGCTTGCTCCCACTTCAAATTTTATTCGCGGAGGGTTGAAATGAGGAAAGCTGTTCAGCTTTACGCCGTCCTTGGTGTGCTGAGTTTGCTGCCCTGCCAGGCACTGGCCCAGAAGGGTTGGTCCGTGCAAACCGCCACGACCGTTGGTACGAACACCAACATCGTTCAGGTGCAGGCCGGTTGGCCTGGGATTTCGGCAACTCTGTTTCACGGGTATACGCCGACCGTCGACCTCGGCGGCATCTTTACCTTCAACTATGGCTACGAGGGCGACGTCAACGTCGTGCATCCGGGGCTCAAGGGGCAATTCCTGGTGCGCGCCCAGTTGATGGACACGCCCAAGTACAACCTCGGCCTCTGGTTTGCGCCTGGAGGGTTCGTTTATTTCTTCGGCGGCGGCGTCGGCACGCTGGGGGGAGTTGTGTTTCCAGCGGGATTCGTCTTCGGCCTGCCCGTTACCCACGAGGTGAACATCAGCTTCAACTTCGACCTCCCAATGTTCGTCTCGTTTGGGACCTTCGGCGAGTTCACCTTCCCCATCTTGTTCGGAGGCGGTGTCGAGTACTTCCTGCAGCCAGACATGGCGCTCACGTTCAATCTTCGGATGGGGCCGATGATCTATACAAAGAGCAGCGTGACGGACTTCGATCTCCAGGCCTTGTTCGGTCTCGCCTTCAAGCTCTAACGACTTCGCCAGAGCTCATTGAGCAGTGCGTCTTGGGTCGTGAAGGACCCTGTCGACCGGGGCTCGAGCGCTGTGCCGCACGATGCGACCAGTCCGCGCCGGGTAAGTCTTGCCCCAGCGCGAGCTTTTCCTTTGGTGGGGCCGCGCCGACTCTGTAGGCGGCGCTCCTTCTAGAATAAAATCGATCGTCCACAGGACTCGGGCCTTTGCGCCCCTCGGCTTTCGTGCACTGCGATGATCCAGGCCGCACCTAACTACCGGCTCGTCCGCAAGCTCGCTGAAGGCGCGCTGGCAGAGGTCTTCCTCGCGCAGGAGGACGGATCGGAGCCGCCGGTTCTTTTCCAGGTGCTTCGATCGGAAGTCTCGGCCGACGGCGCGGTCGCTTCGCGCGTGCTCGAGGACGCGAGCCGGTGGGCCGCTCTGGAGCACCCCAATGTCGCTCGGCAGCTGCGGTCGGGACGAACGCCCGACGGTCGGGTGTACCTCGTCTCCGAATACGTCGACGGCGAGGATCTCGCGACGTATCTGCGCTCGCATCGGCCGCTGCGCGGCGAGGAGGTTGTTCAGCTGATGCTTCCCGTCTGCGCGGCGCTGGATTACCTGCATCAGCGCGGCTTGGTCCACGGCAACATCAAGCCCGCGAACATTCTTCTCCACGGCGGATTGCGCGCGCTTCAGCCCAAGCTGATGAACTTCGGTTGGGGATTTCTCAATGACGAGTGGTCCGAGGCCGCCCAGGCAAACGCGCTGTACGGCGGCTACCTGCCGCCGGAGTATGGGCCGAATGCCAGACCGGACACCCGCTGGGACATCTACGCGCTCGGCGCGGTGATGTACGAGGCGCTGACCGGCGTTCAGGCGTTCGTCGGAGAGACGATCGCCGACACGCTCGAGCAGCACACGCGCGAGCGCCCGGCGCCGATCGAGGGCGCCAATGCTTTCTTGAGCCCGGTCGTCGAGCGCTGCCTTGCGCCCCGCCC
Source organism: Myxococcaceae bacterium (assembly GCA_035262305.1). Classification (GTDB taxonomy): domain Bacteria; phylum Myxococcota; class Myxococcia; order Myxococcales; family Myxococcaceae; genus DATFTC01. The sequence continues at coordinate 12,632 of DATFTC010000024.1, forward strand.
CGAGGAACGCTTCGCCAGCGCGGGCGACGTGGCCGTGGAGCTTCGCAACTGCCGTCCGAAGGCGACGATCCTGGTTTCAACCGAGCTGCGCGACAGCGATGCGACCCAGGAACCGCGCGAAAAGGCGGGCGACGTTTTGGGGAGCTATGAGTTGGTGAAGCTCATCGGCGAAGGCTCGATGGGCCGCGTGTTTTTGGCCAAGCACACCCGGCTGGGCAGGCAGGTGGCGCTCAAGGTGATGCGTCCGGAGCACCTGCGCAATCGCCCCCTCATCCAGCGCTTTTTTCAGGAAGCGCGCTCGGTAAACCAGATCAACCATGAGCACATCGTTGAGGTGTTCGACTTCGTAGACGAGGTCGACAGCTCAGGCTCGGGGCGCGTCTATTGCGTGATGGAGCTGCTGGTAGGCGACAGCCTCTCCGATCTGCTCCGCAAAGAGCCTCTGTCCATCTCCCGAGCGGTGAACATCGCTCAGCAGGTGTGCGCCGCGCTGCAGGCCGCGCATCAACTCGGGGTCGTGCACCGGGACGTAAAGCCGGACAACATCTTCATCACCCGCCGCAACGGAGAAGACGAGTTCGCCAAGGTGCTCGACTTCGGCGTGGCCAAGCTCACCCCGCCGCTGGGCGAAGAGAAGGCCTCGGGGACGTTGGAAGGCGCGATCGTGGGCACGCCGGCGTACATGGCGCCGGAGCAAGCCGCGGGCCTTGGGGCAGACTATCGGGCCGACATCTACAGCGTCGGCGTGGTCCTTTACCAAATGCTCGCGGGCCACCCGCCATTCGAGTCCATGGCCTTTGGCCAATTGGTGGTTCAAATCATCACCAAACCGCCTCCGCCGTTGCCCGCGTTCACGCCCGGGGGCGAGCGGATTCCTTCCCAGCTCAGAGCCTTGGTGATGCGCTGTCTCGAGAAGGAGCCGCAGCAGCGGCCCCAGGCGATGGCGGAGCTCAGCGACAGCGCCGCCGAGTCGCTTCGCCGTTCCGGCCACCCCTGGCCGATTTCGCTGCGCAGAGCTTGGCCATTTGCGGCCGGCGCGCTGGTTCTCGCGAGCATCGGAGCCGTTGCGCTGGTGCGCTCACCGCGGTGGAGTGGCGAAAGGTCGATCGACGACGCCGCCCACTCCAAGCTCAGCTCGCCGGCGGACCAGC
>DATFTC010000025.1:0-6938 GCA_035262305.1 Myxococcaceae bacterium
AGCGCTGGAATACGCCGGACGGCGATTTCGTGGACGTCGATTTTCTGCCAGCGCCCCCGGCCGCCCCACACCTTCTAGTCCTGCACGGCCTTGAAGGGTCCACCAAGTCCTCCTACGTCGCAGAGCTGCTCCGAGGTGCCCAACGCCGAGGTTGGGGCGCGGCCGCCTTGAACTTCCGATCCTGCAGCGGCGAGCAGAACCGGCTGGCTCGCTTCTATCACTCCGGGGATACGGCTGACGCGCTTTTCGTCGCCAGCAGGCTGCGAGCCCGGATCACAGGTCCTCTTTTCGGCGTTGGCTTTTCGCTCGGCGGGAATGTTCTTCTTGTTCTCCTCGCCCGCGCCGGGCGCGAGGCTCCCTTCGAGGCGGCAGCGGCAATCAGCGTGCCGTATGATCTTCACGCTTGTGCGCGAGTGCTCGACCGGGGAGCCGGGATCTATCGCCTGTACCGTTGGTGGTTCTTGCGCTCGCTGCGTCGAAAAGCGCTCGAGAAGCTGAAAAGCCATCCTGGCAGCTTCGACTCCAAACCCGTACGGAGGGCGCGTGGCATTGAAGCATTCGACGACGTGGTCACCGCGCCGCTCCACGGATTTCGCGATGCCGCGGACTACTACGCGCAATCATCGTCGGGCCCACTGCTGGTACAGATCCGCCGTCCGACCCTGTTGATCAGCGCCAAAGACGATCCGCTGGCCCCTGCGCCGTTGCCAGAGCCCGCTCTCGAAAACAATTCCCTCGCCGCGCTGGTCACCGAGAGGGGCGGGCACGTCGGTTTTGTCGCCGGCAGCATGCGCAAACCGAAGTATTGGGCCGAGCAACAAGCACTCGATTTCCTCCAGGCATTCTGCTGACGGGCAGACCTCGGGGTCGCGGCGTAGCCTTGAGAGTCTTGCCGGCGGGCAGCATTCCTGCCTATGAGGCCAGCCAAATGCAGCCGCGATTTGCTGCAAAGTCATCGGAGATCTACATGCGCATGCTCAGCCTTGCCGCCTTGCTCATTGGCAACCTCGCGCTCGGAGCCGAAGGAGGGCCAGTGGTGTTGAAGGCCGCCCGGATGTTCGACGGAAAATCCGAGCGGCTGGTGACGCCGGGAATCGTGGTCGTGGCGAACGGAAAAATCACCGCCGCAGGACCGAAAGCCGAACCTCCACCGGGTGCCCAGGTCGTGGACCTTGGAGATGCCACCCTGCTGCCCGGTTTCATGGATGCTCACACCCATCTGTCGATGGAGATGTCGCCGGATTGGAAACAGGACCGCTTGGATCGATTCGAGCTTTCGATCCCCGAGCGGACGCTCGCCTCGGTTGAGCGAGCCCGCAAGACGCTGCTTGCCGGGTTCACCACGGTTCGGGACCTGGGCGCAGAAGAGCTGATCGACGTTGGCCTGCGAAATGCCATTGGCAAAAGACAGGTCATCGGTCCCAGGATGCTGGTGGCTACTCATGCCATCGGCGCCACCGGCGGCCACGGCGATACTACAAACGTTCGAAAAGGGTTGCTTGCGCACGAGAGCCCCGACTCAATTGTGGACAGCCCCGATGACGCGCGCGCCGCGGTTCGGCGAAACGTCAAATACGGGGCGGACTTGATCAAGGTGCACGCCACGGGCGGCGTGCTCTCGCTCGCGGACGAGGTCGACACTCCGCAGCTCACTCAAGCAGAGCTCGATGCGTTGATTAGCGAGGCTCACGACCTGCGAAAGAAAGTGGCCGCGCACGCTCATGGGGCCACCGGCGCCAAGCGGGCAATCCGCGCGGGCGTCGATTCGATCGAGCACGGTTCCTTCTTGGACGACGAGGCGATCGCAATGATGAAGGCAAAGGGGACGTACTTCGTTCCCACCTTTCTTCCCTTGAAGTTCCTCGGCGCGCACCTGGACAAGCTGGCTCCACCGACAATTCCAAAAGCCCAAGCGGCGATGGCACATCACGCGGTCAGCTTCAAGAGCGCCCTAGCAAAGGGAGTGAAGATCGCGTTCGGAACCGATGCAGGGGTCTATCCGCACGGGCAGAACGCCCAAGAATTCCGGTTCATGGTTGAGGCCGGGATGCGGCCGATCGATGCGCTCAAGTCTGCGACGTCGGTGGATGCGGAGCTGTTCGGCGTCGCCGACCGCCTCGGCAGCCTCGAACCTTCCAAATTGGCCGACATCGTGGCCGTTCCGGGGGATCCGGTCGCGGACATCCGGCAAACCGAGAAGGTGTTCTTCGTGATGAAGGAAGGCGTCGTCTACCGCAACGATCGCGCGCCGGGCGGAGGTCGGCAGCTGGCTGCGAATAAGCCGCAATAACTTCTCTCGCAGTAAACTCTGCTCTTCAAAAGCTAGCCGAGCCCAGATCGCATCCGCGGTCGTTCTTTTCGGTACCGCCGCGCGCCCCGAGGTTGTACATTCCGCCGGCCAACTCACCCAAGGGGGATATCCATCATGGCACGGCACCTGAACAGCCCTCGTTTCGCAGTGGCTCCATTAGCAATCATCGTTGCACTCATCTTGTCGGGTACCTCGGGCGCCCAAAATGCCCCGGCCGTTCCCGGTCAACTCATCGTGCGGTTCAAAGACAGCGTCTCAAAGGACACCATCGACGGCGTCCACCAATTCATGGGGGTGAACGCCAATCGCGTCACGCCCGCGGATCCGCAACTGTACGTAATTGATTTGCCGCAAGGCATGGATGAGGCCTCGGGCCTGAACATCTTTGGCAATTTGCAAGCGATTGAATATGCGGAAAGGAATCTCCTCTACGAGTCGTCGGCGATTCCGAATGATCCGCTTTGGTCTCAGCTGTGGGGGATGAGGGCGATCTCCGCTCCTGACGCGTGGGACATCACCACCGGAGATCCCTCCATCGTGATTGCCGATACCGATACCGGAGCGGACTACAACCACGTCGATCTGGGGGCGAATGTCTGGGTGAATCAGGGTGAGATTTGCGACAACGGCATCGACGACGACGGCAACGGCTACGTCGACGACTGCATCGGCTGGAATTTTTTCAACAACAATAACAATCCCAGTGATTCAGCAGGTCACGGCAGCAATACCGCGGGGATTATGGGTGCCGTGGGCAACAACGGAATCGGAGTGACCGGCCTGATGTGGAACGCGCAGATCATGCTCCTGAAAATGGGCAACGGGTCTTTTCCGGTTACCGCGATCGTCCCGGCCATCGATTACGCGTGGGCAAACGGGGCGCGAATCATCAACGCGAGCTGGGGCGGCGGCTTTAGCGCGAGCATCCGGGATGCCATCCAACGCGCGAATGACGTAGGGGTGCTCTTCGTTACTGCCGCGGGAAATAATGGCAGGAATATCGATCTCGTCCCCACCTATCCAGCGAGCCTCGACATTCCCAACATCATCGCTGTCGCAAATACGACTTCGGCCGACGTTCTTTACAGCAGCTCGAACTGGGGGCCAAACACCGTTCACCTGGCTGCGCCGGGAACTAACATCGTCAGTACGTATCCCGGAAATAGGTATGCCGCTTACGTTGGAACCTCGCAGGCCGCCCCACACGTCGCGGCGACCGCGGGTTTGATTTTGAGCGTCAACCCCTATCTCAGCTATCTGGATGTAAAGAACATCATTCTCAGCTCGGTCGACCCGATTCCGGCGCTCGCGGATAGGGTGATAACCGGGGGTCGTTTGAACGCGAGCGCGGCGCTGCAGATAACGCCGTTACCGTAAATACCGATCCTGCTGAAGGCCTTGCGAGGGCTGTCGGCTCGTCTTCTCGAGCCGACGCGCCCTCCTGCACCACGGTTTGACTACTTTGTGACCGGGATGCCTTGCGCGACTTGCAAGTGATACAAAAGGCGATAGTCGCGTCTCGACGCCGTGGATGTGTCAGGCAGAGACGCTGCGTTTCCAGTGTATTATCGGGGCTCGGCCGAACTCGCGGGGTCCTGAATGAAAAAACGCCTCCTCTGGGCGGTAGGGGCTTTTACTGTTTCAACCTGGGCAGCCTGTAACTGCGGTCACCAAGCAGGCACGACCTGCAGTTCGACGTCTGACTGCGGGGCCGGCCTGGCGTGCATCAGCAACATTTGCAGCCTCAGCGACGGCGGTCCGCCCGGCGGTGATGGCGGCCCGAACGGCGGTGACGGCGGCAATCCGGACGGTGGTGACGGTGGTTGCGTCAACCTGGAGTGTCAGCAGGTCTCCTGCCCGGGTGGCGGCACCACGACCCTGACCGGCACCGTCTACGATCCCAGCGGTCAAGTTCCCCTCTACAACGCGATGGTCTACGTGCCCAACGGTCAGACGCTGCCGTTCACCCCGGGCGTCACATGCGATCGCTGCGGAGCAGTCACGAGTGGCTCGCCATTGGTCATCACCCTCACCGGCGCAGACGGGAAGTTCTCGCTAGAGAACGTCCCCACCGGAAACAACATCCCGCTGGTGATCCAGATTGGTAGGTGGCGTAGGCAAGTTACGATTCCGTCGGTGCCCGCCTGCACAAGCACGCCGATTACAGACGTAAATCTCGTGCGGATGCCACGGAACAAATCCGAGGGAGACATCCCGCAGATGGCAATCGCCTCGGGAAGCGCGGACCCCTTCGAGTGTCTGCTTCGAAAGATGGGAATCTCTGACTCGGAATTTACCCTTCCCAGCGGAAACGGACGAATCCACTATTACGTCGCCAACGGGATTAATATGTCCCCGCCTGCGCCGGCCGACAGCACCCTATGGACGGATGGGGGCACGCTGAGGAATTACGACATCGTGCTCCTCCCTTGCGAAGGCGGGGAGCACCTCAAGCCATCGTACGCCACGCAAAACATCATCGACTACACCAGTGCCGGGGGTCGACTTTTCACCACGCACTATGGATATGTTTGGATTTATGGCAACGCGATGAACCCGGTGCAAGCTCCCTTCCCCTCAACTGGAACGTGGCAGCCACAATCCTGTGACAGCTACAGCACTCCGTTGCCGGTGACGGTCGATCAGACCTTCCCCAAAGGAGCGTCTTTTGCGGAGTGGTTGGTGAATGTCGGGGCTTCAACGACTGCCGGCACCCTTACCCTGATCGAGTCGCGGCATGACCTTTTCCAGGCCGATGGCGGAGCGCAGCAGTGGCTCTTCACCAACATCGGGAGCTGTTCAGGCAACCCGCCTGCGGTGGAGCACATGACTTTCAATACGCCCCTCAATCCACCAAACCAGGCGGACGGCGGCGCCGGCCTGCAGTGCGGCAGGGTCGTGTACAGCGACTTCCACGTCTCCGCTTCAGCTCTAGCGGACGGCGGGGGTACCTTCCCCACTTCGTGCAAGGTAACTGCGCTGACACCCCAGGAGAAGGCCTTGGTGTTCATGTTATTCGACGTGTCTTCTTGCATTCAGGCGGATAGCGCTCCACCGACCGTTTGCGCCGGCGTGCGCCAGACGTGCTCTGCCACCAACCCATGCTGCAATGGATTGGTTTGCAAGGCGTCTTCGGGCGCGGTCTGCTCCAGCACCGACACCGGGTGCCGGTGCGGTGCGTTGCTCAATTAACCGATCGCGGCCGACGCGAAGACGGGAACGGCGGCCGCGTGCCAGCGTGAGCCGGTTCAGCCAGCGGTTGAATCGATTCCGTGAGAGGCGAATGCCGCGACAGAGCGGTCTGACCCGCGTCTGAAGCATCCTCTCTATGGCTTACGGCGCATGCGGTTGCCTCCTTGCGGAGGCCGAGGCTCTGGTCGGACCAAGCTGCTGGACTCCAACCGGCTTCGCGGTGAGACGTTGGATGTCAGTCAGCCAATCCTCTACGCGGTGGACCCGAGCGGTATGAAGACCGTCTCGGTCGTATACCGAACGGAAGACGGCACGCTGAGGGCAGGCGGAAAGTACAACACGCCAAGAGTCGTCAACGGCAAGGTCTACGTCGGGACCGACCGAATTGTCGCCTACGGCCTGAGGCCGTAATTCACTCTATCTCGCGACGCGGCTGTCACCGCCAGAACAAGCTCCGCGAGCTAACCTGCTGGCGGACGCTGAACGAGTGCTCTTGTCTTAGGCGCGTCTGTCGCAAACGTGCGACCGTTTTGGCAGGGAAGCGCGTTTCGTTGCGACGAGCCGTGCGCAATTGCATGAGCGATTCGTGCGCGATTTGAACCAATCATTCTCATGTATCATTGCGTGCGATAGTTCCAGTCGGCTGTTTTCATAGCGCTTTTGCTTCGCGTTCAACCGGTGCGTCGATTGCTAAGCATCTGGGAGAGCCGGATTTTCTTGAACTCTACACCGGAAGAACGTTGATGAATGCTCAAACACTCAAACCAGCGCAGCGGCCTTGTACACGTTCGTGTATCGCTGCTCTCGTCACCTTGGCTGCTTGCGGCTTCCACCCCAAGGGCGACTCTCAGAATCGCTCGATGGAGGAGTTCGGAGCGGCGAAGCAGGCATCGAGCAATGCAATGAACGCGATGAACGCGATGAACGCGATGAACGCAATGAACGCGATGAACGCAATGAACGCGATGAACGCAATGAACGCGATGAATGCGATGAACGCGATGAACGCAATGAACGCGATGAATGCGATGAACGCGATGAATGCGATGAACGCAATGAACGCAATGAACGCAATGAACGCAATGAATGCGATGAATGCGATGCTGGGCCTCGGCGGCTTGCAGCTTGGCTGGTCTTCAGCACCAGCCGATTTTCTCAGCACCAGCGACTTGAGCCAGCTGACGCCGGCGCAGGTCGATGCTCAGTGCCCGGTTGCCTCATTCGATACATTTCAATTCGGAAAAACAATCACCTATGCCCTGCCCAAGTTCGAGACGTTAAGTAGCACTTTTGAGAAAGTGGTTTGCGCGGACGGTGACGGCTGCCCAGCCGGAAGCGACGCGGTCGTATGGGTGCAAAACTCTGATGGCTATTGGGTTCTCCATCGCGTGTACCTGGGCTTCGCCATCGCCTGCAGCAACCGAGTGGTGCGGCC
>DATFTC010000026.1:0-3258 GCA_035262305.1 Myxococcaceae bacterium
GATCGGCGCAGTCATGCTCGGGCCCGATGAAGCGAGAAACGACGCCGCGGTGGCTCGTAGAGCAGCCTCGCTGCGAAAGCGATTCGAGCGAGTGAAGGACGACCTCAAGCGCCTCGCCCGCGAGAACAACCTGCTCAGCGAAGAGTAGTCAGTACGCCTTGGCGAACACGATCCGGCCGAGGGATGATTGACCGCACGCGACGCAGGAGCCCTTCTCCTGCGGCAGATCGAATGGGAGGTTGCGCGTGGTGAGCCCCGTCTCCTCCTTGATCTTCATCTCGCAGGCCGGTCGCTCGCACCAGTGCGCCAAGAGGAAACCATCGTCCGCCTTCGACTTCAGCTCGTCGTACGAATTCACCTCGAAAGTGTGCTCGGCCCGAAACTTGTTCGCTCGGTCGAAGAGATCTTTCTGCATCGCGTCCAGCAGCTCGCGCAGCTTGCGCACCGCGCCCGAGAGCGGCACGAACTCCTTCTGCCGATTGTCGCGCCGAACCATCACGCACTGTTCCTTGGCGAGGTCCTTCGGTCCGAGCTCGATTCGCACGCAAACCCCGACCAGCTCGTACTCGTAGAACTTGAACCCCGGACCTTTCGTTTCGTCGTTGTCGACGATCACGCCGAGGCCTTCTCCTCTCAGCTCGGCGGCCAGCGCTTCCGCCCTCGCCAGAATCGGTGCGCGCTCCTCCGCGCTTTTGCCGATCACCACGATTGCCACGTGATCCGCGGCGAGCTTGGGAGGCACGACCAACCCGCTGTCATCCGAGTGCGTCATGATCAGCGCTCCGATGAGCCGCGTGGTCATTCCCCAAGATGTCTGCCACACGTACGATTGCTGGCCGTCGCGTCCTTGAAACGTGGTGTTGAACGCCTTCGAAAAGTTCTGGCCCAGATTGTGCGTCGTGCCGGCTTGGAGCGCCTTCTTGTCCTGCATCATTGCTTCGATCGAGTAGGTGCGAACGGCGCCGGCAAATTTCTCGCTCTCCGATTTGCGGCCCGCGAGCACCGGCATCGCCATGTATTCCTCTGCGAAGGTCCGGTAGACGGCGAGCATGCGGCGCGTTTCCTCCTCCGCTTCCTCCTCGGTCTCGTGGCAGGTGTGCCCCTCCTGCCAGAGAAATTCGCTGGTGCGCAAAAACAGGCGCGTGCGCATCTCCCAGCGCACCACATTCGCCCACTGATTGAGAAGAACGGGTAGGTCCCGGTAACTCTGGATCCAGCGAGACAACATCGAGTTGATGATCGTCTCCGACGTCGGCCGAATCACCAGCGGTTCCTCCAGCTTCTTTCCCCCCGCGATGGTCACCACCGCGAGGTGGGGAGCGAAGCCCTCCACGTGCTCCGACTCCTTCTTGATGAATGACTCCGGGATGAGCAGCGGAAAGTACGCATTGCGGTGCCCAGTCTCCTTGAACATGCGATCCAGGACTCGCTGCATGTTTTCCCAGATCGCGTATCCATTCGGACGGATCACCATGCTCCCCTTCACGTCGGAGTAGTCGGCCAGCTTGGCCTTGAGGATCAGGTCCACGTACCAGTCGGAAAAACTCTTCTCTCGCGGAACAAGCTTCTCGGCCATGCACCATCCTCGGGTCTAGAGCGACGCAGCTCACCTACGATACTGAAGCCTGAGAAAGCAATGCCCATGTAGGCAACGTTCGCGTGCAAATAACCACCTCCAAGGTGGCGGGATGCACGGCCGCCCGGCTCGGGAGGTTTGGTATCCTCGAAGGCGGCATGGCGCTGATACTCGTGGTGGATGACAACCAGGAGCTGCTCATGCTGATGACGCGGCTCTTCGAGCAGGCCGGCTACCAGGTTATCTCCGCGAATAGAGGCAGGCACGCGATCGACGCTGCGCGCTTCAAGCCTCCCGCGCTGGCGGTGCTCGACGTCTTGCTGCCGGACATGATGGGTCAACAAGTGGCGGAGGTGCTCCGCAGAGACAATCCCAAAATCCCGCTGATTTTCGTCACCGGGGTGTTCAAAGCTGGCCGTCACGCGATCGACGCCAGGAGCAAATTCGGTCCGGTCGGATACTTCGAAAAGCCGTTTGAGAGCCACAGGCTGGTCGAATCGGTGAAGCAAATGCTCCCGCCCGAGCAGCAGAGCGCGCCGGCGGAGGAGGATCCGTTCGATGTCGAGTTGGATATCAGCGTCCAAGAGGAAGACCCTTCGCAAAATGCGATGGAGCTGACCGGGGTCATCAAAGTCACCGGTGGGGACGATCTCGTCGCGGAAATACGTGGAGCCAATCTCGTCGCCTCGCCAGTGCCGCAGGTGCGTCCGATTGCGCGCGCGGTCACCCCACCCAGCCCAACGCCTTCTCCGACGAGCTCATTTCCTTCCGGTGGACCGACCGAGCGAGGCGAGCTGAAGGAGAATCTGCCGTCGCTGATCACCGCGTTCTATCTCTCCGGTCAAACGGGCGAGCTGGGCGTGCAGCGCGGCAAGGTGAGGAAGGTCATCTACTTCCACCGAGGCCAGCCGGCTTTCGCGAAGTCCAATTTGCTCTCGGAGCGCTTTGGACAGTTCTTGGTGAGGGTCGGCAAGGTCAAACCCGAGCAGCTGCAAGACAGTCTCGCGCATGCAAAAGCAACCAATCGCCGGATCGGGGAGGCGCTGGTCGAACGGGGGGTGCTGAAGGAGACCGAGCGCCTCTACTACATTGGGCAGCAGGTTAAGTCGATCATTTATTCGTTGTTTGGCTGGGAAGGAGGGACGTACGTCGTCACTTTCAAAAACAAGGCGATCTCCGAGCCGATCAAGCTGGACGTGCATCCGGCGACCCTGATCGTCCGAGGGATCAAAAAGCTCTACAAGCCCGAGCGACTGCGCCGGTTGCTGCAGCCGCAAGATCTCCTCATTCCCTCGCTTCAGCCGTCGTACCAGTTGCACGAGCTGAAGCTCGAGAGCTGGGAGGCCGAAATACTGGCAACGATCGACGGCTCGCGCCCGGTGAGCCAGCTCGCGGAGCACTCTGGGCAGTCACCAGATGCTGTCTACGGCTTCCTCTATTCCATGATGGCGCTGAACATACTGGAGCGGAGGAGCTGAGGCCACGCGCCGCCAACCTCGAGCACATCCGTCACTTGCCATCAACGCCGTGGATCCTCTCTCCGGGCTTGCTGCGCCGATCCGAAGCGGGCTCCGCCGCGCGGCTGATCCGCGCTCAGCGGGCCTGACCCATGTCTTGCGGGCGCGCCCGCTCAGCGCCCTGGGCGCGCCCACTTTTCTCCGCCGTCGTGAGCGCGGAACGAC
>DATFTC010000027.1:0-11968 GCA_035262305.1 Myxococcaceae bacterium
GACCAATCCACTCACTCGACTGTCCACCACCTTGCACTTGTGGCGGAGCTCGACCCCGCAGCTCATTCCTTCGCAGGCGGCCATCAGTGCAGCATCAGAAATGCCGAGGACCAAACGCTCTTGGTCGGCGGCTCCAACCCAACGTTTCGTATGGCGGGGGAACAGTCCTATTTCGCCCGCTTGGAACGTGACCCGTCTCATCTCAGAACGCCGCGGGCCCACCTCGACCGAGCCAGGCTGCAGCATCATAGCGAGAACATGCTCATCATGTACTTGCAGGTATGGCTCTCTGGCGGATCGACTTTTCTCGACTGCTACTTTCATTTCTGCCTCACTCAGATCACGCCTTCGATGCATTTCTCATCGGTTGGTCGCACTTCTCGTGATGAGGAATTGAGCAGGATTAGGCCCAAACGGGCGCCTTCCGATCCCACGTCCGGGCCTTCTCCGGCCCCCTCATAAGAGGAGAGGTCCTCCGCAATTGAGCGTCGCCGTCAAGACTGGTAAGGCCTCGCAACGAACGTGCGCCAGTGTTAAAGCACCTGGCCATGGAGACGCCGGCCGGAGGCCTCGCCAGTGAGACCATTCTCGAAATATTGAGAATGATTCTCGCAGGCACGTCCTTGAAGGACGTTCTGACCAGCGTCGCGCGGGTGGTGGAGGCCCAGCGCGAAGGGATGCTCTGCTCGGTCTGGCTTCTCGACCCAGACCGAATACATATGCGAGCCATCGCCGCGCCCACCCTCCCATCCTCTTATGTTGCGGCGCTGGATGGATTTGCTCTCGGTCCCGAAGGCGGTTCGTGTGGCGCCGCCGTCAATCGGCGAGAGCCCGTCTTCGTCACCGATGTTCTGACCGACCCGATCCTCGAAAGGGTACGTGACGTCATCACAGCTCATGGCCTGCGTGCCTGCTGGTCCGCACCGATCATCTCGCAAGGCGGTGAAATCCTTGGGACGTTTGCCTTCTATTTCCGCTCGGTGCGAGGCCCGAGTCCAAGCGATCTTGAATTGATCGAAAGCGCAACTCGCCTTGCCGCAATCGCGATCGAGCGAAAGGTCGCGGAGGACGCCCTTCGCGCGAGCGAGGCCAAGCTTCGCGAGGATGAAGAAGAGCTTCGCCGGATCGTCGATGCTATTCCACAAAAGATCATCGTGTTGAATCCAGAGGGGAGAGTCATCTACGCCAATCGCGTGTGCCTGGATTACAGCGGACTGTCTCTCGAAGACGTGCGAGCCGACGATTTTCGGGAGCGCGTCTTCCATCCCGAGGACGTTCAGAGGCTTCGCGAAGAGCGGCAGAAAGCTCTTGCCGGTACGGTTCCTTTCGAAAACGAGCAACGGGCTCTCGGAAAAGACGGCAAGTATCGGTGGCTTCTAATCCAATACAATCCTCTGTTGGACCGAGAGGGCAAGATCGTCCGTTGGTATGCGACGGGAACGGATATTGAAGACCGAAAGCGCGCCGAAGAAAAGCTTCGTGACGAGGGACGGGAGCTCCGGCAGCTCATAGATTCCATTCCTCAGCACGTCCTCGTGCTGAACGCAAAGGGGTCTCTACTTCAAGCAAACCAGGTGATGCTCGACTACAACGGCCGCTCACTCAAGGAGATGCAAGGGGCGGGAACGAGTGACCGAATCACGAGGGATCTCCATCCAGACGATCTCGAGCGGGTGCAGGCTGAACGAGAACGCGGACTCTCAAAGGGACTCCCTTTTGAAATGGAAAAGCGGATGCTCGGCAAGGATGGTCGCTACCGTTGGTTTTTGTTTCGCTACAACCCGCTGCGCAATGAAGAGGGCAAAATTGAGCGGTGGCTGGCCACGGCCACTGACATTGAAGATCGCAAGCAGGCCGAAGATCGAATGCGGAACGAAACCGTTGCGTTGCGGGAGGAGATCGTGCACTCCTCCCTGTTCGAGGAAATCGTCGGAACGTCCGAAGCACTGCGCCGAGTTCTCCTGCAAGTCTCCAAAGTAGCACCCACTGATTCCACCGTCCTGATCGTCGGCGAGACCGGAACGGGAAAGGAGCTGATTGCGCGCGCCATTCACAATCGGTCCAAGCGTTCCAGCCGCGCGTTCATCCGGGTGAGCTGCGCGGCGATCCCGCCTTCGCTGGTTGCCTCGGAGCTCTTCGGCCACGAAAAGGGCTCTTTCACCGGAGCATTTCAGAGGCGTCCCGGGCGGTTTGAATTGGCCGACGGCGGAACAATCTTTCTGGATGAAGTCGGCGAGCTTCCTCCAGAGACGCAGATCGCTTTACTGCGCGTTCTCCAGGAGCGCGAATTCGAGCGAGTGGGCGGGACCGAGCCGCTGCCGGTGGACGTTCGAGTCCTCGCTGCGACCAATCGCGATTTGAGCGCCGCGGTGGGGGAAGGAAAGTTCCGGCAGGATCTGTTCTACCGTCTGAATGTGTTCCCGCTTCAATTGCCCCCCTTGCGCGAGCGCGCCGACGACATTCCGCTGTTGGTCGAATACCTGATCGATCGCTATGCCCGGAAAGCGGGTAGAAAAATTCGCAAAGTGGCCAAGCGCACTCTGCATCTGTTTCAGGCGTACGACTGGCCAGGCAACATTCGCGAGCTACAGAACGTGGTGGAGCGAGCGATCATCCTGTGCGAGGGAGAAACCTTCTCTGTGGATGAGACTTGGCTAACGCCCGCGAACTCGGCCGGGACGGATTTCCGGCTCGGCGCCAACCTGGCCGAACGAGAAAAGGAAATGATCGAAAGCTCGCTTCGGAACGCCCGCGGCGTCATTGGGGGACCGAATGGGGCTGCGGTGAAGTTGGGCGTCCCCAGGCAGACCCTCGAATCGAGGATCAGGAAACTGGGAATCAACCGTCATCGATTCAGGACGCCGTAGCCGCTCCGTCTCGGATTCCATTGCCTGACGAGCCACAGCGGCGTTGAGCCGAAATTTCGGCGTTCGCCGAAATTGCAGCGCCCGCGCACCACGCAACGAATAGCCAGCCCAGTGAATACGAATGGCGCTGGACTTGCACTCGCTGGATGCCATGCTGACGCTGAGAATCAACGGCAAGTCGCACAAAGTCGACGCCCCACCGGACATGCCTCTGCTGTGGGTCTTGCGCGACGTGCTCGGGATGAACGGCACCAAGTTCGGCTGCGGCGTCGCGCTCTGCGGCGCGTGCACGGTGCATCTGGATGGCATTCCCAGGCGATCCTGCGTGATGCCGGTCAGCGCCGCCGTAGGCCATGCGATCACCACCATCGAGGCAATCGGCGCCACCCCGATCGGCAAGAAAGTCCAGCAGGCGTGGCTCGATGTGGAGGTCGTGCAGTGCGGCTACTGTCAGTCCGGTCAGATCATGGCGGCCGCTGCGCTGCTCGCGAAAATACCGGCGCCCAGCGACGCCGATATCGACCAGGCACTGTCGGGGAACATCTGCCGCTGCGGCACCTATCCTCGGATCCGCGAGGCCATCAAGCGCGCGGCGCAGACGCGGACCGCCGAGAGGGGAAGCTGACCATGAGCGGCCTGTCCCGACGAGAACTGCTGCTCGCTTCCGCGGCGAGCACCGGTGGATTGCTGTTGGGGTGGTTTCAGGCGGGGCCACGCGTCGCTGCGGCGGCGGCCAAAGGCGCATCGACCGAGTTCGCGCCGAACGCGTTCATTCGCATCGGCAAAGACGGCCGCGTGACCCTGATCATGTGCCAGGTCGAAATGGGGCAGGGCACGTACACCTCGATGTCGATGCTGATGGCGGAAGAGCTGGAGGTCGGATTGGATCAAGTCAAGCTCGAGCACGCGCCGCCTGACGACAAGCTTTACGCCAACCCGCTCTTCGGGGACCAGGAAACGGGCGCCTCGACGTCCGTGCGCGTGTTCTTCGATCCACTTCGTCGCGCCGGGGCAACTGCGCGGACCATGCTGGTGGCCGCAGCCGCGCAGACGTGGAAGGTGGATCCGGCGTCGTGCCAGGCGAACAGAGCAGTCGTGACGCACACGCCAACCGGCCGCAAGCTGACCTACGGCGCGTTGGCGGAGAAGGCGGCAAAGCTGCCGGTGCCGACGCAAGTTGCGCTCAAGGCGCCGAAGGACTTCAAGCTGATTGGTACGCCGGCCAAGCGGCTGGATACTCCGGCAAAGGTGAACGGCACGGCGCAGTACGGCATCGACGTCCGGTTGCCGGGGATGAAGATCGCAACCGTCGCGGCAAGTCCGGTGGTGGGCGGCAAGGTTGCCGCGGTCGACGACAGCAAGGCGAGGGCAATCAAGGGAGTGCGGCAGATTGTCCGCCTCGACGATGCCGTCGCCGTCGTGGCCGACCATATGTGGGCTGCGAAAGAGGGATTGGCGGCGCTCTCCATCCGCTGGGAAGACGGGCCGAACGGGAGGGTCAGCACCGCCGACGTCGTCCGGGGGCTTGCTGCGGCTGCGCAGTCGCCGGGCGTGGTGGTGCGCAACGAGGGCGATGCGCCCGCGGCCGTCGCAGGCGCGCCGAAGAAGGTCGAGTCGGTATACGAAGTCCCCTTCCTCGCACACGCGGCGATGGAGCCGATCAATTGCACCGTGCACGTGCGCCCGGACCGCTGCGAGGTGTGGACCGGCTCGCAGGTCCTGTCGCGCGCCCAGGGGGGTGCCGCCAACGTCACTGGCCTGCCACTGGACAAGGTGGTGGTGCACAACCATTACCTGGGCGGCGGATTCGGCCGGCGATTGGAGTTCGACTACGTCACCCAGGCCGTGCGCATCGCCAAGCAGGTCGAGGGACCTGTGAAAGTGATCTGGACCCGCGAGGAGGACATCCGGCACGACGTGTATCGGCCGTACTACTACGACCGCATGGCGGCGGGGCTGAATGCGGGCGGCCAGCCGATCGCGTGGACGCACCGGATTGTCGGCCCGGCGATCCTCGCCCGCTTTTTGCCGCCCGCATTCAGGGGTGGGATCGACATCGATGGCGTGGACGGAGCGGAGCAGCTGCTCTACGCCATCCCAGCGATCCGGGTCGAATACGTGCGCCACGAGGAGCCCGTGCTCAACACCGGGTTCTGGCGCGGCGTGGGTGTCACCCACAACAACTTCGTGATCGAGAGCTTCGTCGACGAGCTCGCCGCAGCCGCGAAGCAGGATCCCGTCGCCTACCGTCGCGCTCTGCTGAGCAAGTCGCCGCGCGCCACGGCAGTCCTGGACATCGCGGCGCAGGCGGCCGGTTGGGGTCGGCCGCCGCCCGACGGCCGAAGCCGCGGTGTCTCGGTCCTCTACAGCTCGTGGGGCAGCTATCTAGCCGAGGTCGCCGAGGTGTCGGTGTCCAAGGTGGGCGAGGTGCGCGTGCACCGCGTCGTACTCGCAGTCGACTGCGGCACGGAGGTGAACCCCGACACCCTGAAAGCGCAGGCCGAGGGCGGGATCATCTTCGGGATCAGCGGTGCCTTATGGGGCGAGGTAACGCTCGAGAACGGCCGCGTGCAGCAGTCCAACTTCCACGACGTCCGCGTTCTGCGGATTAACGAAACTCCGGCCATCGAAGTTCACCTGGTGCGGAATCTGGAAGCGCCCGGCGGGATGGGGGAGCCGCCGACGGCAGTCACCGCAGCCGCGTTGGCCAACGCCGTCTTCGCGGCGACCGGCAAGCGAATCCGAAAGTTGCCGCTGGAACGTCAACTCCGCTCGGGTTGAGGAGAAGCCATGCGTGTCCTCGCGCTCATCATCGCCCTTCCGATCGCCGCTTGCAGTCGCAGCCAAGCCGCTCCGACCGCCGATCCGGTGCTGTTCGAGCCGATCGCCAGCGTCGTCACGCATCCAAGATGCATCAATTGCCATCAGGACGACTCTCCGAGACAAACGGATGAAAAGATTCGTCATCAACCGCTGGTAATCCGCGGAGCGGACGGTCACGGAGCGCCGACGCAGCCATGCCAGACGTGCCATCAGGCGACGAATACGGCCGAGGGCTTCGTGCCCGGCGTGCCGACGTGGCACCTGGCACCGTTGTCGATGCTGTGGGAAGGGCGGACGAAGGAGCAGATCTGCGAGCAGATGAAGGACCCGGCGCGGAATGGCGGCCGCCGCACCGGGGAAGAGGTCATCGAGCACATGAAGACGGATCCGCTCGTCCTCTGGGCATGGGCGCCCGGCGCCGGCCGCACGACGCCACCGCTCTCGCACCAGAAGTTCGTAGAAGCGCTGGAAGCCTGGGTGAGCGCAGGCATGCCATGCCCGAAGGGTCAATGAGAGAGTTGCATTCCATCGTCGAAGCCTTTGAGCAAGCCAAGGCCAGAGGCAAAAGGGCCGCGCTGGCGACGGTGGTGAGCGTCCGCGGCTCCGCCTATCGACGCCCAGGCGCGCGGATGTTGATCACGCAAGACGGCCAGACGACGGGAACCATCAGCGGCGGATGCCTCGAGCGCGACGTCATCCTGCGGGCGCAGCGGGTGATCGAGCGCGGTGAAGCCACCCTGGCCACCTATGACTCGACCGACGAGCGCGAAGTCGATTTCGGCGCTGGCCTCGGTTGCGGTGGGGTGATCCAGATCTTGATCGAGCCCCTCCCGCGGGCGAGCGAACCAGCTCATCTGTCCCTCGTCGACGAGTTACTCCGTCGCGGCGAGAGAGGTTTGCTCGCGACAGTGTGGCGGACCAGCAGTCCGCAGATCGCGAGGCGCGGCTCCCGCCTTCTCCTCGCGAGCGACGGCGAGCTCTGGAATGACATCGGAAATCCAAAGCTGACAGCCCAAATCGAGCAGGATGCTCGGGAGTTGCTCCGGACGCGCCGCTCCGCAGAGCAGACGTATGAGTTGCCAGCGGGCGATGCGGAGGTATTGCTGGAAGTATTGCAGCCACCGGTTCCGCTCGTCATTTTCGGCGGCGGTTACGACGCCGTTCCAATCATGCAGTTCGCGCACGAGCTGGGGTGGCATGTGACGGTGGTGGACGGAAGGCCCGGTGCCGTCAGCCGCGCCCGCTTCCCTTGGGCCGATGTGCTCATCCTCTGTCGCCCTGAGCAGGCGCGGGATCAAGTCCCGCTCACCAGCGACACGGTCGCGGTGGTGATGACTCACAACTACCGCAGCGATCTACAGCTTCTGGAAATGCTGCTGCCCTCGCCGGTTGGTTACCTAGGACTGCTCGGATCGAGGAGGCGGTCACAGCGGCTGCTCCAGGAGCTCGACCAGGCCGGAATCAATCTGACTCGAACCCAGCGAAGCAAATTGCACGCGCCGATCGGATTGGATATCGGCGCCGAGACCTGCGAGGAGATCGCCCTCGCGATCGTCGCCGAGATCAGAGCGGTGCTTGCCGGACGTGGGGGTGGTCACCTTAGAGAGAGACGGACACCCATCCACGAACGCGCCCGATCAGGGGAGCTGCGGGCACTGCGGATGATCGCGGTGGAGAACGTTTCGTGCGCATAAGCGTGCGCATTTAGAAAGCTCATGACCTTGAAGGTCGAACGTTATTCAGATGGGCACCGCACGACGATTCGACTATTCGGGCGGATGCAGGCGGAACACTTGGAGGAATTGGCAAAGCAGATCGAGGAGGGCGGATCGCAGATCGCGTTGGATATGGACGAAGTGAGCCTGGTCGATGTGCAGGTGGTTCGCTTCCTGGGCACCTGTGAAGCACAAGGCGTCACGCTCCTCAACTGCTCCCCCTACATCAACGACTGGATCATCAAAGAGCGAGGTTGGACAAGGCCAGTACGCTGACCCGTGCAGGGTGCGCGGCGGCTGCGATATGTGCAGACGCGCGGCGGCCCGGCCGATGTTCAGTTCCTCGGCAGCGGCGGCGAAATATCGCAGGTGGCGTAGCTCCATCGGGCAATCATCTCTCACGAGAAGCGAGCTTTGAAAAGCGATCTCGCTCGCGGACGTACGTTGATGCTTCCCAGATGGCTTCCAGCCATACCTATAAGGTATGCGAAAAGAGTATTGGCTCACGCCTCGGCGTCGCCTTTAGAACAGCCCGATCGGTGGCCAGGGCATGAATACCGGTCTGCACGATGTTTGGAACTTGGTTTGGAAACTCGATCTTGTTCCGCGTGGTCAAGGCAGCGAACAGTTCCTCGAGAGCTATACCGTCGAACGGCGTCCGGTAATCAAGCACGTGATCGACATGACCCATTTTATGTCAAAGGCGATGGCAACACCGAGTAAGCTTGCGCAGGCGGTTCGTGACACGATCATTCCACTGGTTTCGCGGGTTGCGCCGTTTCAGCACGGGATGGTGCAACGGCTTTCGCAGCTCGGCATTGCTTACACCGGAAGCCCGATTGTCGAGGGCGCGGGAAAGCGGTACTTCGATGATTCGTTACGAGGCGGCAATGGTATCTGCAGTCGCTTCCTGCTGCTCGTGGGCCATGACTCCGAGCCTTCGACCATTGAAGCCGCCAAGCAACTTTGCCGGTCATTCAGCGACATCGTTGAGCTACGGTGGGCGCAAGATCACGGCATAAATCTGATTCGACCGCATAGCTACGTCGCCTGCGAAGCGCATGAACGTGATGGTGCCTCAGCAATCGCTTCGGTGCGCTCGGTTTTAGAGCGTCAAGTGGCTTAATCAGTGTCGCGTTGCCTTTGCTCGAAACTCCGGGCTCACCTGACTATCAAGTGGCGAAATCCGGAGATAGCTGTTGACGACGATTCGCCCATCAAAGAGGTTGCTCCGCTTTGAGGATTCGGATGCGAAGGGCTGTGAAATTCGAGCTTGCGGCGGTGATAACGCTCGCTGCGAACCCGACCGTCGCAAAGGCGGACGTAAGTCAAATCCGTGCTGCTCAGCAGCACGGGCACGAGTTTTCTCGCGTTGACGATAATGGAGGATGGCAAGCTGGGAGAAGTATGCCAAGGCGGCCGAGTTGTGAGATCTCAGCGTTGTTTGGGCCACCTCGAAATTCCACGACGGAAATCCAAAGACGTACGCCGCCTTCGTTGCGGCCCTCGAAGAGGCGACCGACTTCATCATCCAGAACAAGCGCGCCGCCGCGGAGATCTACAAGCGGATGACGATGACGACTGAGACCGTGGATGATCTCGTTAAGCAGCTCTCTGATCCAGACGTGGAGTTCACCCTGACGCCGCACAACACCCTGAAGACGGCCGAGTTCCTCTACAAGACGAAGCGAATTAATAAGAAGCCAGCGGAGTGGAAAGAGCTGTACTTCTCCAATGTTCACAACCGCCCTGGAGCTAGACGCCGCTATATTGGCGATTCTCCTGAAGGGGAGTTGTGTGGCAAGGTTGGAGGACAGCTGCACGGCTGAAGCACAAAAGGGGAGGTGAACCATGGTCGCAATTTTGGCTGTAGGCACATTGGTAGTGTCGCAGGCGACCTGGACAGTCGTGGACAGCGGGACGACGGAGAACTTAAAGGCAATCGCTTTCACCTGGGCCTACGACGGCACGGCAGTGGCGGTGGGGAGCAACGGGACCATCCTCCGCACCAGCGATGGGGGCATCAGCTGGGCTCCGGTGCCCGGGCCTCCGGGGTATTACTTGTGGAGCGTCGCGTTCTTTGACGGGCTCGTCGGAGTCATTAGCGGAACCGCAGTGACCGGGAACATCCTCCTTCGCACCGAGGACGCGGGGCTCACCTGGAGTACCGTCGCCGAGGGACAAGACGCCCCGGCGCTCTACGGCATTTCTCCGGTGGGCTCCCTTGACGCGTGGGCCTTCGGGCTGCAGACGACGGACGGCGGCTTCACCTGGAACCCCACCTGCCTTCCGGGGCCGGTCGCAGGGGGCGACGCGAACACCGCGCTGAGCTTCCGTCAATGGAGTCGCCCGTGGTGCTTCGGCTCCTGCATCGGGACGGTGTATGGGGCCACCATCTACCGGACCCGAGATGGCGGGCAAACTTGCGAGGAGGTGTGGATGGGCGCAACGGCGATGATTCCCTATGGATACCCGCCGCCGCCGCCGTTCCTCAGCGGCATCCTCTACGTGGATTGGGACCGTGCCATCGCCTATGGCCACGGCGAGGTCGAGACGCGCGACGCAGGGCAGACCTGGGCCTTGGGCGGAACCTTCCCCGACTTCACGGCCGGCGCGATGTCGTTCTCCTACGACGCCGTCCACGGAATCGCGGTGGGCACCCCCGCGGGCACCGTGTTTCGCGCCCCGGGCGATTTCGGGCAGGAGTGGACTGCCGAGCCCGTTCCGACGGACTCGGCGCTCAACTCGGTCTGGGTGGTGGACGAGAGCCTCGCCCTCGCGGTCGGCGACAACGGCACCATCCTCCGGCGAGCACCGTAGCGGATACGGAATGCGCGACCATTGAGCATCGAAAGGAAACAGGGGAGCGTGCAGATCTGCGATTCGAGACCGGCGCCGAGCTGTCACCAGCAGGTCGCCCGAAGAAAACTACGAATGCTAAACAACGCACAAATTCTCCTAGACCTCCGCGTGCCGCCGAACAATCGGCTCGAGACGCTGCGTGGCGACTGGGCCGGGCAGCACAGCATTCGTATCAATGAGCAGTGGCGGATCTGCTTTCGGTGGCAGGACGGTGATGCCCACGACGTGGAGATCGTCGACTAACACTGAGGTGACAAGCGATGGGGCGTGCGAAGCGGCTACAGAATGTGCATCCAGGCGAGGTGTTGGTCGAAGAATTCTTAAAACCCCTTGGCGTGACCCAGTACGAGCTTGCGAAGCGCGTCCGTGTTCCTATGACACGGATCGCGGAGATCTGCCGCCGACGTCGCGCGATTACCGCTGACACGGCGCTTCGGCTCGGCCGATTCTTCGGTACGACCTCGAAGTTTTGGCTGGGACTGCAGGAAGACTATGATCTAGAGGAAGAGCTGCGAGCGCGGCGCCGCGAAATCGACGCGATCGAGCCGCTCGCCCCCGATCTGCCGGCCGCGTGATGATCCGGCCGGCGTGAGGTCTCCGATTGTGAGATTCTTCTCGATACCAACACCCCAATAGGCGAATTCCCGCTGCTGCCGCGACGACGTTCTAAAGGGCCGCCGCTCGTCTTGTTGGACCGGGATCCCGCTGAGCCAGGCGCTCGTTTTGCGTCATGCGCTGCCAGTGTTAGCCGCCGGCGATGGCACCGATAATCCAAAAGGGTTCTTTGCCGGAGGCGACCTCCTCCGGCAAAGGGGCATCGGGTGGCTCAAGGGAGACGTCCTCCTCGCAAGCGAAGAAACGCAAGAAGGGCCGGCGCTCTTTGGTGACGTGGTCTCGGATGGTCCCTTGCAGCATGGGATAGGAGACTTCGAGCGCGTCGAGGACGGATCGCTGCGTTACCTGACCCTGGACCTCGAGCTGCAACTCGCGGCCCGTGCGCGCCAGCGTTCGCAAGTGCGTCGGGAGGATCACCCGGATCATGGCAGCGTCTGGACCTCGACCGACAGGACGGCCGGAAGATCGCGCACGATCGGCGACCACGTGTCTCCCGCGTTGGCGGAGGCGTATACCTGGCCGCCGGTGGTTCCGAAATAGACGCCGCAGGGGTCGAGCGAATCGACGCACATGGCGTCGCGGAGCACGTTGACGTAGCAATCGCGCTGCGGCAGGCCATTGGTGAGAGGCTCCCAATTGTTTCCCCCACTGCGGCTTCGATAGACGCGCAGCTTGCCTTCGAGGGGGAAGTGTTCGCTATCGCTCTTGATGGGAACGACGTAGACGGTCTCCGGCTCATGGGCATGCACGTCGATGACGAAACCGAAATCGGTGGGCAAATTTCCACTGACCTCTTGCCATGACTCACCGGCGTTCTCGCTGCGCATCACATCCCAATGCTTCTGCATGAAGAGGACATTCGGACGGGATGGGTTCATGGCGATGCGGTGAACGCAGTGGCCGACCTCCGCGGTCGGCTCGGGAATGTACCGCGAGACCAGGCCGCGATTGATGGGCTTCCACGTCTTGCCGGCGTCATCGGAGCGGAAGGCACCCGCAGCGGAAATGGCGACGTAGATGCGATTCGGATTCTTTGAATCAAGAAGGACGGTGTGAAGACACATGCCTCCGGCGCCCGGCTGCCAC
>DATFTC010000028.1:0-9360 GCA_035262305.1 Myxococcaceae bacterium
CTCGATCCTGGTGCCCAGGCCTCGTCCAGACGGCGACGGCGCGGCGGGCATCAACACCATCTGGACGCGAGCGCCGCTCGGAACCAACGTGGGATGGAACATCCGCGCCGGTTTTCGCGACCCGGATTTGTGCAGCCTCAGTGGGACATACATCCCCTTCGCCACGACGCGGGCCGAGCGGATCGCCGCTGGTGACTCGCGGCCATCGCTCGAGGAACGCTACGGGACTCACGACGGATTCGTCACAGCCGTCAGGGTCGCCGGCAGGGAGCTCGTGCGCGAGCGCTTCATGCTGCAAGCGGATGCAAACGCCTTCGTGACAGCCGCCGAAGAGAGCGACGTGCTCGGAGCGAAAGCGCCGGCTCTGGCAACCGAGTCCAAGCAGTAATCCTTATGGAGAATCACGACACCGGGGGAAGGTTTGATGACCTCCTCCCTAGCCGAGCACAGTAAGTGGAAGAGGCCGAAGCGAGCAACGTGCTGCGATAGATCTGCCCCAGCTTCGCGAACCGCAGTAGACAAGGAAGAGGAGGAGGAAAATGCGAAGCCTAACATTATCAGTGGCAATAGTGGGCTTGTCGTTCTCAGTGACAGCCCCGGTAAAGGCAGACGAGTCTCGACCTCTGCCCGCCGGCACGATCGCGGCGCGCCAGAAATTCTTCGGTCAGGATAACGTCAACCCCACGACCGGAGCCGTGCGGGACGATCGCGTCATACTATCGTGGACGGGGGTCAGCAGCTTCGTCTCCGCTTTTAAGGGCCACGTCGTCTTTCTCGATGCGTACATAGTTCGAGACGGAGGTGCGCCCCTGCCATCCCCCGCCTGGCCATCGATTCGATACATCGGCTCGACGCCGGAGGAGTTGGCATCCATCAAACCCGAGCTCATCCTCTTCGGGCACGCGCACTTCGATCACACGGGAGATCTTCCGACAGTTGTCAGAGCCAATCCAGACGCTCTTGTCGCCGGGACCGCGGAGCACTGCAGAGACATCACGAAAGAAGTTACAGATGTCTCGTTCCGTTGCCTGTCGGTTTTCCAGGCGGACGCGGATCTCGCAACGGTCAGGGACTTTGGCGAAGAGTTGCTTCCTGGAGTGGGCATCACCGCAGTGAAGCAGCCCCATTCGAGCGCACCTACAGATCCAGTGACCGACCCGACGTTTCCGTTCCCTGCTGAAGGATGCAGGACCTTCCCGGGCTTGGCTTTCGACCAGTACCCCATCCAGCCCGGAGAGCCGCTCTCATGGGGCTATCTGACCTACGGACCTCCGAGTGGAATTATCGCCATCGCGTGGCAAATCCGCGTCGGTGATTTTGCACTCCTTTGGGAAGATACAACGGGGTATATCAGTGGAAATTGTCAAGTGCGCGGGGAGATTGGATGCGAAAGGGTTCCCGGGGCATTTCTCAGACTGCCCCAGACAGACGTGCGGCTGGGGGCGATCGCGGTTTCTGGCCGCAGCGTGCTGCTCGCCCACAACAAGGCAGTGAGGGAGAAGGTATTCATCCCCCTTCACCACGATGCGTGCGGCTATTTTTCAAAGAAGGACGTCGAAGACGTGATGGCGAGGATACCTGAATATAGAAGGCCTCAGTTGTGGTTTATCTCTGACCCCGGCGATTATCTTCGCCCCATTGTTTTTAATCCAGACGCAGAAATCTGGCGGGATTGACCGCACAGCTTCGTAACCCAGCCTGGGTGGCAAGAGCTGCTCAATCCCAGGTACCCGACTGCGCACCATTGGCTTGCGTTGTCGCTCATCTATCAAGGCCGAATCCCCGAGGCCTACGCCGAGACCGATCGCGCCTATCGGCTCGATCCCACCTCGCCCATCCTGAACAATCTCGTCGCGGGTACCCGAGTCTACGGGGGCGATCTCGACGGCGCCATCGAGGCGTTCAGGAAGACGCTCGAAATTGCCCCCGACTTCGGCGTCTCGCACGCGTTTCTTGGAGTGACGTATGCCGCCCAGGGCAAATACTCGGAGGCCTTTGCCGAATACGACAAGGCCGCCTACGGCGAAGCCGAGAAGCTCTATCGCGGCTTGACGTACGTGCTCGCAGGGCGACAGGCGGACGCGCAGCGCGTCGTCGAGGAGTTGGAGCAACGGGCGAAGCGCGAGTACGCGTCTCCGGCTGTGCGTGGGCTTATCTGGCTCGCGCTTGGAGAAAGGGAGCGCGGTTACAAACTGCTTGCGACGGCCTGCGCGGAGCTCGACACCAGGCTGCGCGACGCGAAGGTGAATCCGCTCTACGACAAGTTGCGCGCGGAGCCGCGGTTCCACGAAGTCTTGAAATGCATTCACCTCGAGTAGCGCGGGTAACCGTCTCCGAGCCATTGCCACAAGCACTGACCCATTCAGAACCATCGAAACCGGTGGTACCTTTGGCGCCCATGGACCAAGAACGCATCCGAACCGAGATGCTCGAGAGCCTCGACGAGGAGCTCGAAATGGAAATCGACGACCAGCGCCTCGCTGAGCTCCTCCGCGACCTGGATTCGCCCGATTCGCACGCACACAGCGGAGCGCTCAGCGCACGACCGCAACCGCTCGATCGCCGCTTTTATTTCAGGGAGCTTTTTCGCTTACAGCGCGAGCTGGTCAAGCTCCAGGACTGGGTCGTCCACCAGAAGCTCAAAGTGGTCGTGCTGTTCGAGGGACGCGATGCGGCCGGGAAAGGCGGCGTCATCAAACGCATCACGCAGCGCTTGAATCCGCGCGTGTGCCGCGTCGTCGCGCTCCCCGCGCCAAGCGAGCGCGAGCACACCCAATGGTATTTTCAGCGCTACCTCACCCATCTGCCGGCGGCCGGCGAAATCGTTCTGTTCGATCGCAGTTGGTACAATCGCGCGGGCGTCGAACGCGTGATGGGGTTTTGCACGGACGCGGACGTCGAAGAGTTCTTCCACACCGTGCCCGAGCTCGAGCGAATGCTCGTTCGGTCCGGCATCATCCTGGTGAAGTATTGGTTTTCGATCACCGATGAGGAACAGCATTTTCGCTTTTTGATGCGCATCAGGGATCCGCTGAAGCAGTGGAAGCTCAGCCCAATGGATCTCGAATCGCGCCGCCGCTGGGAGGCATACACGAAAGCAAAAGAGGCAATGATCGAGCACACGCACATTGCCGAGGCGCCTTGGTGGATCGTCGAGGCCGTCGACAAAAAGAGGGCGCGCCTCAACTGCATTCATCACTTGCTTTCGATCATCCCATGCGAAGAAGTGCAGCATCCGGGCGTGACGCTCCCCGAGCGCGTGCACAATCCCGACTATCTGCGCGGACCGATTCCGAAAGAGCGCTACGTGCCGTCGGTTTATTGATTCAGCGAATAGGGTCGGACAACTTCTCGTAACGATACATTCGCTTCTCGATTGGCATCTTGGATAGATCCCGTTCGCCTGTCGTTAAGTAAGTCAACACGAGTTGGTCACCTTCTCTTTGCCAAGCGAGCGTGGCTTTTGCTGAGCTCGTCTCGGTGCTGAGAATTGTGTTGTCCGTTTTCCACGTGCCCCTCTCGGGCTGCAGACCCTTGCTGACGTCTTCGTCGTCGTAGGTTTCATACCTTCCGTCGCTGTAGAAAATTCTTGTCGTCTGCGCAACAGTGGGGTCGCCTGCCTTGCGCAGCGAAACCCATTTCCCCACGAGTCTAGGATCGGCCGACGTGCAGCCGCTGACAACAATAGCCATGATGAACAGCGCGGCGAGAGCGCGAAGAAGTTGATCCACGAGGCGACCTCCAGCGTTTTACCGGAAAGAGCGTTGCTCGTTGATGCTAGCGCAATGTACTTGTCGCACGACGAGCGCGCGGTTGCGCACGCTCCCGGAGACACAGTCGCGCACATTCCGTTACAGGCCGCCCAGTCTCGTGTCAAATCCAGCGCGCGGCCGCCGCGCCGGTGTCCTCGGGGCGGGTGTTGAAGGCGATGGCCGTCTGCGGCGCGGCGCGATGGATTGCGTGATGACCGCCTCGAACAGCACCAGCTGCCGCGGCGGCAGGCGGACGCCGGCGCCGACCACCACGCAGTCGTAGCGGCCATCTACCAGCCGGCGTTGCACGGTCGGGACCGCGGTCTCGTCTGGGCTGATCACGACTGCGGCGAGAAGTGTCGCTCACGAAACTCTCCTCCAGAGCTCGAGTCCAGGATTGGGGAGGCGCATTTAGCGCTCGCGGCCAGTCCGAAGAACAGCTGCGCACTTGTCGTCTTTTCCCGTCTGTTTTCGATCTTCCTAGGTAGAGGCCCGGGGCGTTTGCGCGCCTACCAACTCAGGAGAAAACGAAAATGAACAAGATGAACACCGAAAAGAAAAGCCTGAAGACTCGGAAGCTTTCCGTCAATCGCGAGACGCTGCGCAATCTTGTCGCCGAACAGCTGGACGAAGTAGTCGGCGGATGGCGGCCGACTCCGACAGACCACTGTGCGCCGCCAACGGCCCTGTGTACGGTGCTAACAATCCCTTAATTCCGAACCGCTCTGCGTATAGCCCCTGTTCGACTGATTCCCGGCAAGAGTGTGGGTCGTCGCGGACTCCTAGGACTGATAGAAAGCATCCGTCATCGGGATTCTGAGTGGGCGGCGAGCGCCTCGGTTCAAGAAACTGATTGCGCTCGATTGCGCGCACCGTCGGCGCCGCGTTGCCGGATGTCAACCAGCCTGCTGCCGGAATGAAACAGGGTCCGAGTCCGACGCGCGTCAGATCGCAGCTTTCGCCTCGAACTCCCCAGTCTCAGCACTCGATCAGGGGTTGGACGGCGATTTGCACACGGCCCCGGTGCCGCGGGCATGCCGCCCGCTGTTTCATTCGCCCAAGGAGAAGGACCGTGCGGACCTCAATCGCTATCCTGGTTGCACTGTCGGCCGCGTGTCTCGTCGCGTGCGGCGGTGAGCAGCACGTCGTCTCGTTGCCCGACGGGGGAACCTCGCTGAGCATCACCGGCCAGCCGATCGATCAGGAAGTCACGGCACCGGCTACGGCCACCTTCACCGTGGTGGCCGAAGGAACCGCCCCGCTGACCTATCAGTGGAAGAAGAATGGCATCGCAGTTCCGGGCGCCACGTCGCCCAGTTACACAACCCCGCCCACTGCGCTCGGGGACGACGGCGCGACCTTCACCGCGGTGGTCACCAACAGCGGCGGCACGCTGACCAGCAGCCCGGCGACTCTCCACGTTGCCCCGGCACCCCCCAGCGCCATGTTCGCCTACGTGGCGAACCAAAGCGATAACAATGTCTCAGTCTTCCGGGTGGACCGCAGCACCGGCGCTCTGCTCGCGGCGTCGCCGGCGACCTCCCCGACGGGTTCCGCGCCGAGCGCCACGGCGACGGCCCAAGGCCGGTTCCTCTACGTCGGCTGCAATGGAAAGGTCGACGCGTTTCGGGTCAACCTGAACACCGGAGCCCTGACGGCGATAGCGGGCTCTCCCTACGCCGTTGCCGGCGTCTCGGGCTCGGCGGTGGCGGTCAGCCCGGACGGCACCTACCTCTATGCCGGAGGCGGGGCGACCAAGCTGTACTCCTTTCACATCTCGGCCGATGGAACACTGTCCGCGGTCGCCGGCTCGCCCTTCTCCTGGAGCACGTACTCGCTTACGCGGCTTTCCGCCGCCGGCAACTTCCTGTTCGGCAGCGGGTCCACGGACCTGCTCGTGTTTCGCACCAGCGCCGGAGCGGTCACCACCCCCGATCACGCCACCGCCGGCAACGTGGTTTACGACTTTGCGCCCATGCCCGGCGGACGCTACGCCTACTCCGCGGACTACACCGCCAATGTCCGCGCGTACAGCATTGATCCGGTGACCGGGATCATGTCGCAGCAGCCGGGGACCTATACCGCAGAGCAGGGGTTCAGCACCCGAGGCGCGGCGGTGAGTCCGGACGGCCGTTTCCTCTACGTTCTCAACCGCGGAGGGGACGTGACCCGGTTCAACATCGCCGCCGACGGCTCGCTGAGCCCGGCCACAGGCGTCGTCACCACAACCGGCCTGAACGAGACCTTCGAGCACATCGTCCTAGATCCCGACGGGCGTTTTCTCTACCTGACCAACACCGCGGCGGCGCCGCATAACTTCCTGATCGGGTTCACCGTGAATCAGATCACCGGAGCGCTCACGGTAATGCCCTCTTCCTTCCTCGGCGGCGTCAACGAGCAGGGCATGGCCTTCATCAAGGTGCCGTAGAGTGGAGCCTGTGGACCGGCGATTTGCTCGCGGCGCGTTCACGGCCAAGTCGGAGTGGCGCCCAAAGGGGTGGAGCTGCTGCTCCGGTGCTGTTGATCGTGACCTGCCCCCCAAAAACTGGACCACAAGGAGAACGCATGCCGAAGAGTCAATTCACCGAGGAGCAGATCATCCGAGCGCTTCGCGAGGCCGACGCCGGCGCGAAGGTGGAAGATGTCGTCCGGCGACTCGGCGTAACTCCGACGACGTTCTATCGCTGGAAAGCCAAGTTTGCTGGAATGGATGACAGCGAGGCGAAGCGACTGCGACAGCTCGAAGATGAAAATCGGCGGCTGAAGCAGATCGTCACCGATCTTTCGCTCGACGTCCAGGCGCTCAAGTCGGTGCTCGCAAAAAAATGGTGAAGCCGGCGGCATTCCGCCGGGCTGTTGGCTTCATCATGGCGGAGCACAGGTTGAGCTTGAGGCGCCCGTGTCGCGCGATTTGCTTCGCGCGATCCACGTCTGAGGAGCGGAGAACACCAACTCGACCATCTGCTTGGGGTATAAATGGCGCGTGTCTCGGTACGGCCGAATTGGAGTTATCGTCGTCGCCGGAGTAGCCCTAGGCGCGGCACTCGTTGCCCGACCCCCGATTCCTCAGCCCGAAACGTACCATCGCTTCGCCGATGCTCGAACTCTTTGGGGCGTGCCGAGCGCTCTGAACGTGTTGAGCAATTTGCCGTTCCTCGCGGTTGGGCTGTTGGGCTTCATTTTCCTGGCTCGGGATAGTGGCTCGGCTCCGCGCATCACGGGCGATGCGCAAGGACAGCTGCCAAAGCTGGAAAAGCCTGCCTATGCCGTCTTCTTTGCCGGCGTGTTGCTGACAGCTTTTGGTTCGTCCTATTACCATTTGGCGCCGACTACGGAGCGCCTGTTCTGGGATCGTCTCCCGATGTCTGTTGCATTTTCCTCGCTCGTTGCAACGGTGGTCGCCGAACGAATCAGCGTCAAGTGGTCGCGGATCCTTCTGCTTCCTTTTGTCATCGCTGCGGTGGCGAGTGTTATTGTCTGGCGTCTTTCGGAGCAGCGAGGCTCGGGCGATCTGCGCTTTTACATTTTCATCCAAGGCTTTCCCATGCTTGCTTTGCCAATGATGATGCTGCTTTTCTCACCGCGATACACGAACTCGAAATGGCTATGGTTGATGATGCTGCTTTACGCAGCGGCGAAGGTGACCGAATTTCTCGATGTTCAGATATGGGATGCCTCTGGTCGCGCCCTTAGCGGTCATAGTCTAAAGCACCTCTTAGCTGGCGCAGGGACATACTCGGTACTCGTTATGCTTGGGCGGCGTCGGGCTCTGCGCACTGAGGACGCGAGTATTTCGAAAAGATTCTCCGGCTTCGGCCGAGCTCGTTCGTGAGATCCTCTCGCCCAATTGGCTTCCACTAAGGGCAAGAAAGGTGAGTAGGCCGCCCTAAAAAAACTGGGCTGACAAAGCAGCCCAGTTCCAGCACAGGAATTCGTGGTTCGAACTACATGCCGTTGCCGACGCCGACGACCTGGCCGTGATTGATCGTGTAGGCCGAGCCGCCGATGCTCACGGTCGGAACATAGGCCGCGTTCTGCGGACCGCCAACCGGAAAATCGGTCTCGATGGGTGGATTACTGAAGAGCGTTATTTCAAACAGGTCGCCGCTTTCGCTCGGAACCACAGCGTACCCAGTCTCGGTACCATCGTCGGCGGTCACCTTGAAGAGAGTGGGCGCATCTATGCACCACTCATAGGGCCCGTGAACCGGATCGCGGTTTTCTGCAAGATAGCTCCACACCTTTTGCATCGTTGTTCCATCGAGCACGACAAGTTCGAAGAAGGGCGATGGAGAGGCCGTGTAGTGATTGTGCTTTCCGACCAGATAATTGGTGCCGTTCAGGGTAATTTGGCCCATCGTGTCGTCCCAGCCGAACTGATAGCAGCCGCGCATCGTGCCTGTGTTGTCGAAGTTGTAATAGAACCCTTCCGAAACTGGGCACTCAGCCGCAGTGCATCCCGGGGAGGTTGGCGAACTCCATCCGCCTATTGCCGCACCGCCGTCGGGCAACGCTATTGGCGATGACGTGCCGCTGTCGTTCAGGCGCGCTTCGTGACACCCCGGAACGTCCACCCTGAGGCTTGCATTCCACAGAACGTTGAAGCTTTGGTCCAATGCGAGCAGTCGACCGCCGGTCTGGTTCGCAAGCGTCGTGGCGGCGTAAATCGTGCTGTTATCCGGCGAAATCGCAACAGCCGAATTATTGGCGGCGATTTGATTCGCCCCTGCCAGGGTCGCCAGGTCCGCTCTCGCGATATTGCCGCTCGTATCCAACTTTACTATTGAAGAATTGATATCAGCCCCTGCGCTTGCCCGAACGGTCCAAAACACATTGCCGTTCCCGTCGATGGTGAAGGGCGAGACGATCCAGATTGGCTGGCCTGTTGGATCTGTGTCCGTTGAGCACTTGTAATCCACTGGAGTGCCATCGGCCTCGTTCAAGATCGACACGCATCCGTATCTCCGCATCACGTACACAAGACCGTTATTGATCGCGAAATCAAACACCGGCTCCCACGCAGTGGATGGCTGGCGGACGTAATCGCTTGTGAAAGTCCAACCTGGTGTGCCGCCGGTGATCTGCTGTACGCTGTAGACAACAGGCGTGCCCGCGGCCCGCATTGGAACGTACAGATCTCCATTAGACTCGACCTTGGGGTCCGTATAGTGAATCAAGATGTCGCCCGACCCGACGTCGACCTGGCTGGGGTCGAAAACCATGCGGAACGTCTCCTGATTCATCGGGTCGACCGGCGCATTGATGAAGCTGGTGTGCTGCGCATCGTGATAGCGCTGAAGCCAAGTCTCCGAGCGCGCAATACCTGCGATAAGCAGCAATGCCGCGGCTGTCACGTATTTCATTCTTGCTACCCTCCTGTGGTTGAAAGCCCCCCTTACGAGAGGGCAGTGATACACGGTTAGAAAATTAGAAATCGATCGTGTCGAGCCAGTTTCCGAGGTCGGTGAGCTCCGTCCGTCCCAGGTTGGGATTGTCCACCCAGAATCGACCATCGAGTGGAGCGTCCCTTGGCATGAATGGATTCATTCCATCGATCAGGCCCAACGCCCCAGCGAGCAAGCTCTGCCGACCTCCGGAGACGAGGATC
>DATFTC010000029.1:0-11447 GCA_035262305.1 Myxococcaceae bacterium
CAGCTCAACGAATGTCCGGTCGCTTTGGGAGAACGCCAGTTTCTTGGCCCACGTGCTTGGAACGGCAGCGATCTTTGCGCGCGTGGCATACTGCGCCCGCACTTCAATGCCAGCGTCTAAGTAATCTGCTTCGAGAGCGCGCACCGCAGCGGAATCTTCGAGGTCCGGTAGCCCGAGCCGCTCCACCGCTCGAGCATCTCGGCGAGCTTCGTAGCCGTAGAGAAACCAAACGCGCGCACCCGGCTTGGCCACTGCCGCCAACTTCCGAAGAGCGCCGACCTCGGGTGCCGCCACCGCGCGAAGCAGCGAGCCCCATGGAAAAAGGACGGTCAAAGCGTCGGCGAGCTGGAAGAGCTCGCCGGGCGCCTCCTCAAGCGACAAGCGCCCAAAGATTGCATTCGCCAGACCGCCGCGCGCAGTTTTGCGCGATGCGCGGTGCGAGATCGCGCGCATGAGATCAGCGTTCGCATCGACCCCGATGACCAAGTCGGAAGGATGCTGCTTGGCCGTCCGATAAGCGAAAGCGCCGTCCCCCGTGCCGAAGTCGACGTGGACCTCGGCAAATGAGCGGGCGCGCTCAACCAGTCATCAGCGGTCTACCCAGCGCTCGTGCTTTCCTTCCACGATGTACATGGCTTGCACCTTGCCAGCTCGGTCGGCGGCGAGTCAACATGCGTGCCTGCGCCGTCATCTCAATTCCGGCAACAGATATTGTCGCCAGAGGGTCGGCTCGAATGCAGACTTGAAAAAGCCGAAGTGGCCGATGCGCGATGCGCCGATTTCCCTCGGTGCGATTCGCTTCATCACCCTCGGCGCATTGGCGTAGAACCCATGCAGCGATTCCGTGTTTCGAGCGGACATGAATTCATCGTCGAAAAACGAGAGCGATACGATGGGCGTTCGCACCTCCTCGTATTGCCGGCGAACGCCTTCACCCTCCGCGCTCACGGCGTATTCGGGTGAAAGACACCATCGCCGCCATTGGTCCATCACCCCGCGCGGCAAATCCCCGACCTTGCGCAGCCGCTTGCCGGGGAAGTATCCGAAGACCCGCACCGCGATCGGGGCGACGACGTACCAGATCCACCACACGCGCCATCGGATGGGCAGCGAGTTCTCGCGCCAGTAGCCGCTGCCTGCGGCGATCGTTACCACCTTTGAAATCCGATCTCGATTCGGGACGAAGGGCAGGATTTGAGCCCCCAGGCTGTGGCCGATCCAATAGATCCTTTTCCCCGGTGCGCGAACGGAAATCGCCTCGAGCATGGCCCCGCAGTCGAGGCGAGCCCAATCGAAGATGTCCGCCTTGAAACCGCGGAGGCTCGACGAGCGCGAGAGGCCAGTGCCCCGATAGTCAAAGGTGCCGACGAGGAAACCTTGCCGGCTGAGCCACTCGGCGAATGGCCGATAATAGTCTTGATTCACGCCCATCGCCGGAACAATCAGCGCGGCGGCCGTTGCCTCGCGCTCCGGAAGGAAGAATCGGGCGACGATGTCTTGTCCGTCGACGGCTTTGATTTCTTGCCTAACCGGTCCGGCCATGTGCCTCCGCCGCGCCATCTAACCGGGGATCTGCCGGATTTCAAGCAAGGTAGTCTTGGGCCGCTGCTTTTGTGGCACGCTCATTTGTCGACGATGCATGCGCATCGGGACGCGACCCCAGTTGCGCGACGAAACGGACGGTGCTAGCTGCGCAGCAATTCCTCTGGAGGCAAACATGATTCGAGGCATTCACGGACTGTTCTATTCGTCGGATCCCGACGCAACGCGAGCTTTCTTCAAGGAGAACGTAAAGCTCCCCGGAAGTGATATCGGTGAAGGATGGTGGATCTTCGATCTTCCCGAGGGCGACCTTGGAGTTCATCCCGTCGATGAGCCGAACGCTGCCGGCGGGCACAACGTCTCGTTTTACTGCGATGACATCCACGGGACAGTCGCCGACTTGAAGTCGCGCGGGGTGGTTTTCACGAAAGATGTCGAGGACCATGGATATGGATTCGTGACGTACTTCACCGCGCCGGGCGGAGTTACCGTGCAGCTCTACGAGCCGCGGTACGTGAAGAGCTCGACGCGCGCCGCCGCCAAGGCGAGCAAACCTCGGCCGGCGGCCAAGGCGAGAGCCAAACCTTCGCGCCGCCGCACCGCCAAGCGGGCCGCGTCGAGGAAACGTCGCTAAGCAGGAGCTCGTGATTCTCAATCAGGCGTAATGAGGAGCTCGTTTTGCCGCCTTTTGCTGAGGCGTGGTGACGCGATGTGAAGCTGAGGCGGTCGTTGTCGCTTCGCAAGCGCGGCTTCGGAATCGATTGGCTGTGGCCGTCCTTACTGCTGATGCTGACTGATTGAAAGAACATTGCCGTCCGGATCTTTGAACCACGCCACTTTGTCACCGTTAGGGGTAGTCCAGATGCCGAGCTCGCGATCCTGGACGAAGGGATATTTCTCCAGGGCGATGCCTCGTTCCTTGAGCCATTTCGCTGCCGCCACGACGTCTGCTACTTCCCAGCCCAGAACGGTTCCCTGCAGCGGAGTGAAATTCGGAGCCTTGGAAATCCGAACTTTATGACCGCCAATTTTCACGACCAACGCGTATTGATCCAAGCTCACAAATTCGAAGCCGAGCTTGCCCTCGTAAAAAGCCCTCGCTTTGTCGTAGTCCGTGGTGAAAACAAACCCGACCATTTTGCCTGACGCGAGCATCTTTGCCTCCTGCGCTGTTGTGCACCCCTGGAACTAGCACTTGGCGCTCAGTCTGTCTCGCGCTACTGTGACAAAATATGTCGGAAAAGTGCCACAGCATCCTTCTCGATCGTCGCGGCCGCGTCCGAGCGCAAGTGGCGAGCGTCTCCTACGACTTCAAGGACGGGAGCGTCATCCCCGAGCATTACCATCCGGAGCACCAACTGGTCTTCGCATCGACAGGCGTAATGACTGTTCGCACGAAGCAGGGGATTTGGGTTGTGCCGCCGCTGCGCGCAGTCTGGATTCCGGCGAACACGCCACATCGCGTGGCAATGTCGGGGTCTGTTTCGCTGAGGACGCTCTACTTTCTCCCCACCCTTGGTCGGGCTCTTCCCGGCAAGTGCTGCGTCATGAATGTATCGCCGCTGCTCCGGGAATTGATTCTTCATGCGTGCAAGTCTCCGAGGCTGGATAAGAGACATCCAGCTCAAAGTCGAGTCATCGAAATGATCGTCGACCAGTTGGAGGAAATTCACGCCATCCCGTTGCAGTTGCCACACCCATCCGATTCCCGAGCAACGAGGGTCGTCCAGGCGTTGTTTGCGAATCCCAGTGACCAACGACCGCTGGACAAACTCTGCAGGGATTGCGGGGCAAGCAAGAGAACCGTAGAGCGAGTCTTCATCCGCGAGACGAAGATGACCTTCGGGAGGTGGCGCCAGCAATTCCGACTGCTTCATTCCATGCAGCTGCTTGCTTCCGGTGAGAAGGTGACCGCAGCCGCACTCGAGGCGGGATACAGCAGCGCCAGTGCATTCATATCGATGTTTCGCAAAC
Organism: Myxococcaceae bacterium; assembly: GCA_035262305.1. GTDB lineage: Bacteria > Myxococcota > Myxococcia > Myxococcales > Myxococcaceae > DATFTC01. The sequence goes on from DATFTC010000029.1 coordinate 3,517, forward strand.
AACTCGGTACGACGCCGAAACGTTATTTAAACGGCGCAAACGAGCGGGATCTCCGCAACACAGCTCACTTGCGCCGGTCTCGTTCCGCCTGATCTCCGGTCATCGGGACAAAGCTTACCGGAAGCGTTCTCTCCGATGTATAGCCGCCGTCCGCTTGCTTGATGACGAGGAGCAGCTGCCCAAAATGCTCCTCTCCGATTGGGATAATCATTCGTCCGCCGGGCTTGAGCTGGGCGACCAACGGCGCAGGAACCTTCGGCGCGCTCGCCGAGACTACGATTCCATCAAACGGCGCTTGTTCGGGCCAGCCAAGGTAGCCATCTCCGGCTTTGACGTTGATATTTTTGTAGCCGAGCTCTCGAAGCCGTGCGGCCGCGCGCTCGGCGAGTGGCGGGATGATCTCGATGCTTGCCACCTTTTGGCACAGCTCGCCGAGCAGCGCGGTCTGGTAACCAGACCCGGTACCGACCTCGAGCACGCTGCAGCCGGGCTTGAGCTCCAGGGCGGCGATCATCATCGCGATCAGGGAGGGCTGGCTGGTGGTTTGGCTATAGCCGATGAGCAACGGTCGATCTTCATATTCCAGAGATTGAATCCCCTTCGGCAAGAAGTCAGCGCGGCGAACGCGAGCCATTGCGCGAATGACTCGCTCGTCTTTGACCCCATACCCTCGAAGAAGAGGTTCCCACGACCTCGGTTCAGCCTCGGCGAAGCAGGCCAGTGAGGCCCACACCAGCAACGCGGACGTCGTTGAGACTGAGCGCCGCATACAGTGACCCCGGAGCGTGCTTCGCCATAAGCACCACCTGTGTCATTCACTGTCAAGCTTTCACTGTTCCTGTTCAATGCTCGACTTGCTCGTTGGCAGCATGTAGAAACGAATGGCGCCATGAGTGCAGCCGGCAAGAGCATGGTCGTCTTCGGGATCTACCTGCTGCTGCTCGGGCTGACGCTGCTGATCGCCCCCAACGCGCTCTTGGTGACATTTGGAAACCCGCCGACATCCGAGCCCTGGATCCGCGTCCTAGGGGTGGTGGTGATGCTCCTCGCGTACTACTACGCGCGCGCCGGGCGAGAAGGCGTGGTGCCGTTCTGTCGGTGGACTGTGCACGCTCGGCTGGCGGTGCCGGTGTTCTTTGTCGCTTTCGTGGTGCTCGGGCTCGCGCGACCGACGCTGATATTGTTTGCCCTGCCCGACTTGGCGGGGGCCATCTGGACGCACCTGGCCCTCCGAGCCGAGTCGCCAAGCGCATCCAGCCCGCCGATTGGCACGAGTCCTGGCGCAGCTAGGCCGACGCTCTAGCCGTCGACCCAGTCCGGCTCTTGATAGTCGACCATTTTGTACGCGGGCTCGCAGTCGTTGCCGCCGCAGCTCAAGCTGCCGGTGTCTCCGCCGGCAACGTGCTGGAGTCGCTCATCGGAAATGTTGCGCAAGGTCTCTCTTCGCAGCTTTAGCTTCCGTGCCGGCTCCTTCACGCGATGCTCCTTCGGGCCAATGTATTTATTTGAAGACAATGTTCAGGTTCGAGTCCAGTTGACCGGTGAGGTGGCGTATATCGCGAGTGGGTCGCGGCGGGTTTCATCGAGGCGAACCGACCACCGGCGCGCTGTTTGTACGCGCAGTGGGCAGTTGCTCCTACGGCGCTTGACGAGGAAAAGCGACCGTGCATCGATATCAGCTCGGCTGTTCGCCCACGCGAAGGAGACATTTGAATGGGGAAGGTGATGATCGCTTCATTGGGTTTGGCGGCTGCAGCAGGGGCCCTCCTCGCTGGGTACCAGGTCGGTCACGCGGGCAACAGCGACTTCAAGGTGATGCGCGTAGACGAGCTGGCACAACTGGTCGCGTCCGGCGATCCGAAGCTGGCGATCTACGATGCGAACGAGCCGAGCTTCAGGGCCAAAGAAGGCATCCTCCCAGGGGCAAAGCTGCTCTCGTCCTTCAACAAATACGACGTCGCAAAGGAGCTTCCTGCTGCGAAGGACGCGAAGCTGGTCTTCTATTGCGCCAACAGTCTTTGAACGTCATCGCACCAGGCCGCCGGTCGGGCGGCTAAGGCGGGTTACACCGACGTCAACGTGATGGTCGAAGGCATCAAGGGGTGGAAGAAAGCGGGCAAGGCGACGGTCAAGCCCAGCTCGTAACGGCGTAGAATCAGCGGCGCCAATCCGGCGGTGGCTGGGAGAAGGACGCGTTTCGGCGAAAGGGCTCTGCCGTTTCTCGAAGCACCGTGTCGTGACCGCTGTACCAGCCGCGGCCGTCGACATCGATGCCGACCGCAAGAAGTCCGGCGCGATCGTTGTAGTGCAGGCTTAGAACCGTCGTCGGCGTGTAGCTCGCGCGCACGAAATGAACGGGGATCACGTGCGAAAGATGTTCTTCGGCGAACTCGGTGCCCAGACCTGGACGCTGTCTTGGCAGAGCGCCCCTGGCGCTCAGATCGGAGCTCCGGCTCTCGTTGGCGGGCACTTCTTGGCTGTCTTTTGACTCCGGCGCGACGTCCACCTTGCCTCCAACCTCGCCTCCCGGCACGCCACCTTCCGCTCCCTCGCGCGCGCGGTTATCGGCGCTAGGCTCTCGTACCTCGGGACTCGGGGCCCGCCGGAAAGGATGGGGCATGGGAATGAACTGCGGCCGTTCGACAAATACCGCCACGCCGATGACCCCTACGTCGCGGGCGCTGCCCATCTGCGCAGAGTAGGAGCGCGGCACCGAGCTGAAGCGGAACGCCGCGACGGACTCCTGACTCAATCGGTAGCCATCGATTGTCACACGTCCGTAAGGATCGACCACGTAACCGCGTTTGTCCCAGCGAGCGGGCTGGCCATCGATCACATCCCGGCCATCAACCGAGGCGACCACTTCAATCCGCTGCCCGGTCTGGTTCGCGACGCGCAGCAGATATCGCTGGCCGAGCGTGCCGAGAACGTAGGTTCTCCCGGCTTGCTCAAAAGTAGGCAGAGAATTCCCGCCTTCATCCAGAATCTCCAGCGAGTAAGGCCGTGCGAACATCGGGCCTTCAGCTGCTCGCGCAAATCGCGCCGTGAAACAACACACCAGGATGATCACCGCAGTGATGACAGACGTCCGCATGTATTTCTCCTTCTGAATTATTGAAACGAATCACCCGCGGATTGGATCTATTCGAGGACGCGCCATCCGACGTGCTCTCCTACCGGGCTCTCCGGGCGGGCGCCGCCGCCGTCCGCCGTGAGCCGCCCCGATCCCCCCGGGTCGCCCCAAGGTCGCACTTGACACCGCCGTCTTCGGTATGTACGGAGGGCGGCCTGGGAGTGATCTGGATGGGAGCCCACTCCGATCCATTTCGGACAGGACGGCAGGCTTCGGCCGCGCTCGTCGGGCGCGAGAACCCCGCGCTCGGTCGGTGTCACAAGAGCAGGCGAAGCATGAGTCGAATACCGGGATATCTGAAACTCGGTTTTCTCACGCTGCTGCCGCTGCTCGCCCTGGGCTGTTCGAGCAGCACCACTCCCTGGACTGGGGCCGTGCCCAAAGCCAGTTGCAGTCCCGGGGATCGGACCGAGAGCGGACTGCAAGGTCAGACCACACCTGCCGAGCGTTCCAGCGGCGATTCCGCACAAGGCTACAACTGCAATCTGGTCCTCGTGGGCCAGTACCAAGGGGAAGGAGCGAAATCGCAAGGGGGACCGGCGTACCTCGATAATTGCGCCTACTACGATACGAACAATTCACCTCAGCAGCAGCACAAGGGTGTCGTGGTGATAGATGCCTCGGACCCCGCGCATCCACGGGCGAGCACGTTCCTGACCGACCCGGTGATGCTGGACCCGCACGAGACGCTGAAGGCGAACGCGCAGCGCAAGCTCCTCGCGGGCGGCCAAAACATGGGGCCGGGGTTTGCCGTTTACGACCTGTCCGCCGACTGCACCCACCCGGTCCTGAAGGGCAGCATCCAGATGCCCGGCAGCTCGGGCCACATGGGCAACTTCGCCCCGGACGGCCTGACGTACTATCTCGGCCAGACGTTTCGAGGCATCAACGGTTTCATGTACGTCGTGGACCTCACCGACCCGTCCAATCCGCAACAGCTCCCCACCTGGCAGTTCACGGGCGATGGCAGGCCTCACGGCCTGTGGCTCAACAGTGACGGGACGCGACTCTACGCGGGCCAACCCGGCCTATTCGGCGACACCGGTTCTTCGATCGGTCCAGACGGGCTCGTGATCGACGACGTCAGCGACTATCAGTTCCGTCGCCCGAATCCGCAGGTCAAGATTGTCAGCAAGCTCTTCTGGGAGGACCAAGGGCAAGTGGAGGAGATGTACCCCTTCAGCAAGAACGGGCACCAGTACGTCGTCAGCACCAACGAGTCCGGCGGCGCGGGCGGTGCTGGGGGTCTCTCGGCGGCATGTTCCCGGGGGGCGTCCCCGTACGGTTATCCGAACGTCATCGATATCACCGACGAGAAAAACCCTAAAATCATCTCCCAACTGATGCTCGAAGTGAGCGCCCCGGCCAATTGCCTGCTGCTCGTCAATGATGCGCCAGATGTCGGCGGCGCAACTCCCGCCTACAACGTTGAAAGATGCGTTGCAGACAGTGCCACCAATCCGACGATGCTCGCTTGCGCGTTTCAAAACGCAGGCTTGCGAGTCTTCGACATTCGCGATCTCTACCACCCTAAAGAGTTCGCGTACTACAAGCCACCCGCGCCGCGGACGGCTTTCCTTCCCGGCTCAGGCAGCTGGGCGCCGGGTCGTGATGCAACCGTCGATCGCCTAGCTGGCTATCCGCGCTTTCGCAGCGCCGCTCCTGGTCAGTTGGAGCTTTGGGTCGTCAGTGATGGCAACGGTTTTCAGATCGTTCGGTTCACCAAGACCCTCCAGTAGCTGCTCGGGAAGGCAAGGACGACGATTAGGCGTCGCGAGCACTCGACGGACGCGCGCGCCGGCGGAGTGACGCCTGCTTTCGCGGGCGCGGTGGCCGAGGCGTTTATCCAGACCGTGCGACGGGCAGCGAATCGTTGAACACCACCTCGTAGAAGCCCAGGCTAAGAAGCAGGGCCCGCAGCGATCGCTCGGCGGAGTCTCGCGCTCGCTTCCGCAGATTGGGGTCGGCAAGCGCCTCCCGCTCAAAAGCGGCGCGCGCAAGCTCGAGGAGCTGAGCGGTTTGTTGCGAGTCCAGATTGGACCCGATGATTTCCGTCTCTGCGGGCTTCAGCTCAACCTGAGCCTGAAGGGGCGGCAACCGGATTTCTACTCGGGAGCCGGCCACGCGCAGGCTCGACGCATCGATCTTCGAGAACTGGAATCCGAGGTGGACGTCGGCGAATACGATTGCCTTGCCGCGCGGAGGACGAAGCGAGTAACGGGCCCAATTGAGCACGTCGCCCCAGAGGGAGCCGGCCGGAACCGGCTCGGGTTCGAACGACACCTTCTTATAGAGGGAGACGTCCAAGGTCTCCAGTCGGGTAACCTCTCGGACCTGCTCTACCAATGCCGGTCCATCCGGCGGCTTCGCCGTTTTGTGGAACAGCAGCGAGTACGTCGCCGCCGCGCCGAGCGCGAAGAACAGGGCGCCTGGCAAAACGAAGCGAGCGATTCGAATCATTGAATGAGCTTACCTCGATCGCTCGAGCCAACCCGAGGTGTCCGATTGCTTCTCACATCACGGCACCCGCTGAATGCTGCTGAATGCGCCATCTGCGCTATTACCCGTTGCTGTGCCAAAGCGCGTCGTAATTACGGGCGCCTTCAGCTTCACCGGCGCGGCAGTCGCAAGCGAGCTGTCTCGCCGCGGCTGGACCGTTTGCTCACTCACGAATCGTCGGCGTCCAACTGGAGCGGATCACATCGCATCCGTGCCTTTGCGCTTCGAGAGCAAACATTTGGAAACCGCGCTCTCGGGTGCCGATGCATTCGTCAATACCTACTGGCTTCGTTTCCCATACGGTGGGCAAACATTTGAGACGGCCGTGGCAAATTCCAAACTGCTCATCGAGGCCGCTACTCAAGCAGGGATCGGCCGTTTTGTTCATCTGAGCGTCAGCAATGCCGCGAGCAACTCGAACCTCGGCTACTACCGTGGCAAGGCTGAAGTAGAAGCGGCGCTTCGAACATCACGTCTCAGCTACTCCATCGTCTGCCCAACACTTATCGTCGGTCCCAGCGATGTCCTCACAAACAACATCGCGTGGTTTCTGCGCCGGTTTCCGATTTTCCCCATCCCGGACGGTGGTAACTACCGCTTGCAGCCGCTGACGCTGGGTGATGCCGGTCGCATCGTCGCCGACGAAACGGAGTCATCCGAAACCGCGCAAATCGACGCGGCCGGCCCAGAAATCATGACGTTTCGGGGGTATGTTCACACCGTTGCGCGCGCGTGCGGATTGAGAAGACCTCTCGTCGGAGTGCCCGGCAATCTCGCTCTGGCAGCGCTGCGGCTCGTTCAGCGCTTTTTGAAGGATGTCGTGTTGACGCGCGAAGAGCTTCTCGGCCTCCAGCAGGAAGCTCTGCTCTCTCACCAGGTCTCGCGTGCAAGAGAGACGGTCACCGACTGGTTGATGCGGAACGGGATGACCCTCGGCCGTCGTTACGCCAATGACCTCGACCGGCACTTTCGGGCACACGCTCAGGAGCCGGTGCTGAACCCGGGCTCATTCGCTCTGAGCCTTGGAACAGGTCGCGATGCGCGGTAGACACGATTTGCTCGGACGATACTGGTGAAGCGCAAAGCACAAAACAAGGAAAGGCCAGCGGCCGCCGAACGTGAGGATCCGAGATTCGCTGCCGTAGTCCACGCGCTGGCGGCGGAGCCGAGATTCGCCGCGGTCATCAGCGCGTACGCCACCAGCAAGAAGCAGGGCGGCCGGAAGTTTGGCTCGAACGGGCTCAAGGTCAATGGAAAGTTGTTCGCGATGCTGAGCAGCAAAGGGAACCTGGTCGTCAAGCTCCCGAAAGAGCGGGTCGACCTTCTTGTCGCTTCCGGACAAGGCAAGAATTTTGATCCGGGACACGGCCGCTTGATGCGAGAGTGGTTAGCCGTCCTGAGCACGAAGGCGTCATGGCTTGATCTCGTAAGAGAGGCCCATGACTTCGTGAAGAAGGCGAACTCGTAGCAACCCTACAGGGCACGCGACCGGCCCACGCTCGAGCGGCGGCTGCACGCACGGCGACGAAGGCCGTCGACCGGCCCGCTTCCGCTCTCGAGGCAGAAAAACCGGTCCCGCTCGAGCTCGCGACGATCTTCGGGCGCCTCCTGGCGGCAGCCTACGTCAAAGGGGAGTCGAAGTCGGGTATTGTTACCGAGGGGCAGGCAGGTCGTTCAAGGCAGCTGTCGGTGGGCGGCGGTATAGGTCGACCCACCGGGCCCGACATACGAAATCGGTACCGAATACTGTATTGAGGTGACCCAGAGATTTAGGCGCTTTTTTGTGAGCCTTCGCGAGGGCTGGGCTCTATATCCCAGCGTCCACCTTTGTCCCTTCAAAGGACGTCCGCATGACTCTTGACTCATCCGCCCGGGCCCGGGACGCCGTTTCCGATGAACCCTTCTCACAGGTGAAGGGCAAGAAGCGAATTGCCATCATTGCCATCGTCAGCCTGATTGCCGTCGTCCTCGCGCTCGTCGGCATCAAGGCTGCGCAGATTTTCTTGTTGGTCAAGACTGGCAAGTCCTTCGTACCGCCTCCCGAATCGGTTACCACGGCGAAGGCGGAGGCGACGGAGTGGCAGGCGGTCCGCTCGGCCATTGGATCCCTGGTCGCGGTGCGCGGCGTGACGCTGGGCGCGGAGATTACCGGCACTATCCGGGAGATCCTGTTCGACAATGGGACCTTTGTGAAAAAGGGGGCGGTGCTGGTGCGGCTCGATACCTCTACCGAGCAAGCGCAGCTCGAGTCGGCTCGAGCCGACGCGGAGCTCGCGGCGGTCACGCTGAAGCGACACCG
>DATFTC010000030.1:0-4978 GCA_035262305.1 Myxococcaceae bacterium
GCCAACGGCGTGACGCTGCTCGCCAAGTTCGACGGCGAGTTCGCCTCACACTCATCGACTTATGGAGGAACGGGAACGTTCCGATACAGGTGGTAAGAGCACGGCCAATCGGCTCCCCGCGTTTGTCCGCTTTGGGTCATAAGCGGACTGGGGCCATCCTTAGGCTATGTCCGCTTTACCCCCGAAAGCGGACATCGCGAGCTTCGTTGGGGCAGACTGCATCTGCGCCCGTTTTGCCACCTTCTGCCGGGTGACTGGATCAGGTCCAACCTCCAACAGGTTTAACAGCGCGTTGGAAGAGTTGCGCTCAGTGTGCCGGTGATACGGCCTAAGACACTGTCCCACTCATCTGGTTCGAGCATGTTGCGGGTCCTTTTGTGGATACAAATCGATTCCCGTCGAATTCGTCAAATATATCAACACACGATGGCGGAGGATAGCTCCGCCATCAGTCTGTTGAAGGTCTATGACACCCGCGGTCAGATGTGAATTAGGGCGAGAACGTCCGAGTGCTGGCTATTTGGCTATAGGCACCAGCGACCTCGCCGAAACTAGCAACATAGATTTCAGCACTCCCGTCTCAACGGGTAGGCTACGCGACGTTATGTATTGTGTGAAGGGGACTGCGCCTCCACTCATCGCAACCAATTCGATCACCTCGTCGGCGGCACCTCGATGCCGAGTGATCACCCCTCCGCATTAGGCTCCGCTATTTCTGATGCGGGGGCTTCAACTTTGGGTCCGGAAGCCGGTTTGTATTCCAAGACGCGCCTTGCTATCTCCTGGTAGATGTGCGGCCTGATTAAGGAAACAGGGAGATGATCCCCGCCCTACATAATGATAAAGAGGACTAACGATCCACAAATCAGCTGGGCCGCGGATCATTATGGCTCACGACCCTTGGTACTATTACAGCCGCGCTCTGGACAACTACAAAGTTGGGCTCGATCAGCTCGACTACGCGGCGGTAGCCCCAAAACTTCCGAAGGATCGTTTTCGGACCCAAGGCTTTTTCACTGTCTCCGAACTAACCGGTCGCTTGACGCTGGACGACATCAAGTCGTTACTCAGCGAGAGCGTTCTCGGGCCACCCCACGGTTTTGATCTCCTGAGACCCCTGCCGCTTCCGAGCTTTCCAAGATTTCCAGAACGCCCCCAGACTTCTCCTCCGATACAAAAGCCGCAAGGTGGCTTTTCGATTTTTGGATCGCCGTGGCGTGCTCCCAAACATGAGGTTGATCTCGAGATCACAGTGATGGAGGAAACCCTGCACGACCGAACTGCGGCCCTGCGTCAGGCCTTCGAGCATAAGTACGAGAGTGCAAAGTCTCAGCTCGATGAGTTGCGGGCAAGGTGCGCCGCAAACGACTACGAAGCGGTTCGCTTGTTGATCAATCTGTCTCACGCCCGGCACGACCTGCCATCCGTCTTTCGGAGATTTTGGGAGGTCGATTTCGACCAGACCTCGCGCATATTGCTTTGCACTTTTGAACTGCCAGACTTCGGTTCTCTAAATATTTCCAAGCGTCGGAACAGCAAATTAGCCCCGCTGTCCGCCGCGGAGCGGAAGCGATCAAACGAAACGATCATCTACTCGCTGTGCCTTCGCGCCGCCTATATAGGCGCAAAGTCCGACGCCGGAGACTGGTTCGATACCGTCGCCGTCAACCTCGGAGAAAGAACTCCGATTTTCTGCATCGGCGAGCAACGGCTGGAGCGGCTTTCATACCTGCTCGGATCGGCACGAGACGCTCCGTCGACGGGACAATGACGGGCATCGTGCGGTTGGAGACGTCTACCGCAACCGGCATCGATTTCGCGCGCCAACTTGCTGACCTAACCTCCGCTGTACTTCCAAGCCTCGCTACGGAGTGGGGCCGGGACCCGAGAGCTCCCCAAAACCTCTATCCCGTCGCCCAGCTCGAGCGCGAGCTACATCACCGGCTCGGAGACAAGATGCTAATTAAGCGGGCAATCGAGTCGGCGCTATGGAGCGACAATGACTGACCAAGACCGCCGCTCCATCGGCATGGTACTAGGCACTGAAAGTTCAACGCCACTGGAGTGGTGGATCGCCATCGATCCTGATGCGCATCTTCAGCTCGACGACGTCGTGTCAGTGCGAACCCTCGTTTCCGGCAATCAGCACGTTCAGATTTCAGGCCTCGTAGATCTAGTACGCGCCCAGCACGAGGGCAGCGGTTTCGAAAGTGATGTTTTTCTTGCCGATCGGGGTCGGCGAGGTGCGCACGTCAATATTTCCGGCGTCTCCGGCGTTGCGACGACGGCCAATGCTTTGGATAAAGTCCGCGCCGGCACCGGGGATGAGGGCCTTCTCGCCGGGCTGGATGCCGCCTGCACAACGGCAATATGAGAGAGCAAGACCCTCGACGATTTGACGAAGGCAATCGCAGGCACTGGGCGGGACGCCGACCGGCTCGGGCGCGCTCTCGCCGGCGCGGCTGGCCAACTGCAAGATGCAAAGACAGGAGAGGCCGCGACGCGGACTGCCGAGGAAACCGCACGCGAGCAGGCCGATCGGATTGCCAACGCTGTTCGAGACGCCCGGGAACGCGTTGAAGCGGAAAGTCACATCTCGACCCTCACAGCCAAAAGTCGCCAATGGCAGGACGAACTTGAGGCAAGGCGTGCGGCCCTGAAAGGGCTCGAGGTATCGATGCGCGCAGCAGAAGACCGGCTGAGCCACCTCAACAGCGAACATGCTGCAATCGTTGTTCGCACGGGGCTCACCGTCGGCAAACTATGTCCGGTTTGCCTGCAAGTTGTTCGGAAGACTCCGGGGAGCCCATCCAACATTGCTTCTTCCATTAAAGTTGCAGAGGGCGATGTTCAGTCTGCCAGACGCCGATGGAAGAAAGGTGACGAAGCGGTTACCGAGGCGATCAGCGAGAGCAGGGTCGCGGACCGAGCGCTAGCAGAGGCAAAAGAACGTTGAATCGTGTAGCCGGTGCCCCAGTTCTGGCTAAAGCTGAGGCTGAAGCAGCGACGCTGAAGGCGAAGCGTGCAAATCTTGTGGTCGAGCGGGAAGCGGCGATCCGCCTTGTGGCCAAAGCAACTGAAGAATACGGGGATCTTGCCGCAGAACTGGCGGGCGCCAAAGCCAATCGTGAAGGTCTGACGCGGCAGCAGGCTGCTGCCGAAAGTCGCCGTCGTGAGGCCGAAAAGGAGTTGAAAGCGGGGTTCCCCGCCGGGATTCCTGAGGACCCCGCAGGCGCGATCGCCAAACGTCGCAGCGAGTTGCACGCGGCGCGGGAGAGCGAGGCGACCGCTCGGAACACGCGAAGCACATGACAAGGCCGCCGCTTCCCGCGCTAAGTTCGAGCGGGAAGCAACCGAGCTCATGCAGCGTTGCGCACAGCAACGTGGCGTACTTGGCCAGTTGTCGGAGGCCCGCGGGATTAAACCCGCGACTAGGATGAAGACGCCCCGTCAGACAGTTGGCGATGAGATTGCTGTACTTAGCGAGTGGTGCGAGATAATCGCTACTGAATTGGAGCGCCTGCGCACTGCCGCGGAAAAGGAGCGCAAGGGCGAGACTGCGGCACTGGATCGGGTTTTGACGACCCTGGGCACGACACTCGTTGCTGCCGACCTCCCGAGGATACAGACAGCGGTTAGGAAAGCCGTGCAACAAGCGTCGCTCGCGGCGACGCGAGCGGTCGATAACGCGGCAAGCCTAAAGCGAAAGCTGGCTCGCCGACGCGAAATGGAAGCCCAAATCGCCGGAGCACGAGAGCGCGAGAGACTTTACCGCGCCCTTGCCGATGAGCTTCGCCAGAACCGGTTCATCGAATATTTGCTCGGCGAAAGCATCGGTCGACTGGCAACCATCGCCTCAGCGGAGCTCCGCGCCATCTCGGGAGGGCGCTACGGCTTGATTGCTGAGCGATCAGGCTTTGTCGTCGTTGATCATGCCAATGCCGATGAAACTCGCAGCGTGGACACGCTCTCCGGTGGGGAGACTTTTCTCGCATCTCTCAGTCTCGCGACCGCGCTGGCGCGGAGCATCACGGATATCGCCGGTGAGGCAATCGGATCCCGACTTGAAGCAATGTTCATCGACGAGGGTTTCGGCGCTCTGGATGCCGAGTCCCTGGACGCTGCGATCGACGCGCTCGAAAGATTCCGCGATTCCCAGAGATTGGTCGGTGTGATTACCCACGTTAGCGAGCTTGCCGATCGGATTCCCGACGGTCTTGTGGTCGAACGGGAAGGTGCGAGCAGCCACATCAGGCTGCGTTAGGCCCGCGCAAACCGACTGGCAGACCAACAGAATGCCGATAAGCCTCTTGTGGGGCACATTTGTTGGGATTTTTTTGGCCGCTGCCATCACCGCCAGCGATGCGGCCGAGCTTTCAGGTCAAGTGAAGTCCGTCCCTGATGCGGACGATATGTGGCACCGGACAGCATTAAATCGAGACCGCGCGACAGTTTAGGACATTACTGCTGCGCGTGCTTTCATAGCTGAACGCGGATATGGCTCATCCGCGAATGACATTCGGCGGTGCCGGGAAGAGCTCACACGATTGCGGCTCGCGAAAGTCGCAGAGCGTCTCGATTCCACGTCCGAGAGCACCAATGCACTCCTCGACGAGTTCATTCGGCAAAATCAACTCGACTTCCTTGGGTTCCATTTGCCGGGCAGCGTGCTGCAGAATTTCCGGGGATGTTTTCCCACTGACAGGACGATGACCAACCTGGCCCTTTGGCATCGACTTTCGCGGGCATGTACCAATTCTGGGTACGAAAGGCGAAAGTAGAGCCCGTTAGCGCGCCATTCGGCTTCCCAAGCACCGGCACACTTTCGTCACCCTCTAGTGATCCGCCCCCACTGAAGTGGTCCGACTTGAGGTATGTCTTTGACATCAAGGAGGACTGTAATGGCAAGGAAGCGATACAAGCCTGAAGAGATTGTTGCGAAGCTGCGACAAGTCGATGTTCTGGTCTCGCAGGGGCA
>DATFTC010000031.1:0-7134 GCA_035262305.1 Myxococcaceae bacterium
ATTTGCGCCAGCGTCGTGCCGGGACAGGCGCCCGTCAGCGAGATACCGGCGCCGAGCAGCAGCCCGCCAACAGCATTCGCCGCCCAGGCCGCGGCGCGGGGTTGCAGCTTCACATAGCCAAGGCCGTTGAGTACCGCGAGCACGATCGCGCCCGTTGCGACTGCGGTCAGAAAAACCTTGAGCATGATGAAATTTCTCAGCTGCATCTGTCCCAGGATGATGCCCGGCTCGAACACGCGCGATTTTTCGAGCGCGAAGCCAAACACGATGCCCATAGCGATGCCGACGGCAACAGCGAACGTAAGGGACATGAGAAACCTCCTCTCGCTCAGATGCGTCGCAACACCAGCATTGCGGTGGCGATGCCGCCGGCAAACATGGCCGCCACCGCGACCGTGGATCCGACCGCCAATTGCGCCACGCCAGACAATCCATGGCCGCTGGTGCAGCCATCCGCGATCCGCGCGCCGAATAACATGATGAAGCCGCCCACAAAGGCGACGACGCAGCGCCTAGCAGGCGATGACGAACCGAGCGCGCGTCGCCAGATCGGAGAGATCGGTCGACGCCTGGCGCCCGACAGTCTCATCGATATGAACGCGCCGATGGCGATGCCGACGACGAGTGCGACTTGCCACCAGTTCCTGGAGGTGGCTGTGACGTGAATCGACCGATCGATCCACGAGGCGATGATCCCACCGACTGTCACATAAGAGGTCGAGGCGCCCAGCGCCGTCTCGATCAGCAGGAAGGCCGGTATCTGCAAAAGACCGATCACGATGCCGGCGGCGTAAGGCGACCAGGCTTTGTTGGTGAGCACGGTGCAGTCCTCCATCCGCTAAACAGGGCAGCCAAAAAAGGGGAGGAGCAGACAAGTCTACTTATTCGTTCCGCCGAGCGAAGCTGTTCGGAAAAGGGGAACGCCATAGCCGGATAACGCCCGCGCTCACCGGCGCCGAGTGAGCGAAGCGAACGAGGGGCGTCCGAGTGGAGCGCGTTGTTAACCTGCTTCATTCCCGACAGCTACCTCCTCGGCTCGTACCGCATGGCCACCGCCCCCGAGCCGAACTCCAGCCGGCTTACGAGTTTCAAATCGACATGCTTCGATAGCCCCGCGAACAATGTCGGTCCGTGGCCGGCTAGCTTGGGTTGCACCACGAACTCGTACTCATCGATCAATCCCAGCTCCGTTAACGCCAGCGGGAGCTTCACGCCTCCCACGACCAGCCCCTTACCCGACTCCTGCTTGAGCTTCTGAACGGCTTTGCCAAGATCGCCGCGCACGAGCTCCGCGTTCCAATCGACTCGCTCCAGGGTGCTCGACACGACGTACTTCTTTGCCGCGTCGATCGTCCGGGCGAAAGGTTCCATCCAGGCTTCCATCCAATCAGGCCTCACACCTGTTCGCGCCGGCGCCCGCCACGCTGCCTCCAACATTTCATAGGTCACCCGGCCCAAAACGAGGGCATCGGCCTTCGCGAGGTTCTCGGCGTGGTGACGGTGCATCTCTTCGTCCGGGGTGATGGCACGATGATCGCAGCACCCGTCCAATGTGACGTTGATGGAGTACCGAAGGGGTCGCATCCCGGTCTTCTAAGCGGGCTAACGTTGCCCATCAGCGGCCGCGAGGAAGCGGGCGAAGGTCCGCTTTGAAGCGGTCCGCTGCAAGGACTTGTTAGCCCGGTTCAGCCACACCGTCGAAGAAATCGACAACTCCAGTCTCCAGCGAGTATTCGGCACCTACGACGAGGAGGCCCTCGCTCTGGATCAAGTGCTCGAGTACTCCTGATCCGTGTCGCAGATGGCTCGCGGAAACGCGCACGTTCGCGCGCACAGCATGTCGCACCAGAGCTTCTGGGTCCTGCTGGAGGTCCGTTGCGAGCAACCCTTCCAGGGACGGACGAATGCGATCAACGATTGAGCGCAGATTCCGCGACCGGGTTTCACTCGGCCGCTGAAGTTGTTCCAAGGTAGCCTGAATAGCTCCGCACCGAGTATGGCCCAGCACGACGACAAGGCGCGCGCCGAACCGTTCGGCGGCGAACTCTACGCTGCCGACTTGAGAGGCAGCGACGACGTTGCCAGCAACACGGATCACGAACAGGTCGCCTAGGCCTTGGTCGAAGATGATCTCGACGGGTACACGCGAGTCCGAGCATCCGAGAATGATCGCCAATGGTTCCTGGCGCGCGATAAGCTCACTGCGCCGCGCTTGGCTCACAAATGTTTCCAGGCTCCGAACGCCCAGCGCGAAGCGACGGTTCCCCTCCCTCAAGCGTGCGAGTGCTTCCAGCGCAGCGATCATCCAACTTCATCCTTGTCGGGCTAACGGTCCGTGTTGAGCCGCCGCCGAAGAGCAAAGCGCCGAGGGAACCGCAAGCGCGCGAAGCCCGCTTGCGGCGGTCGGGTTGAGCGGCAGGTTAGGCCGCATGCGGCTGCACTGCCACGCCGCCCGAACGCGGTGTCAGAAACGCAAGGGCTGCGGCGACGACAAATAGCGCCAATACGTCCCCCCAAAGGTGTCCGAGGTGCTGCGGGTGCACGATTGACTGGATGGCCATGATTGCACCGTGCACTACACTCGACCAGACCGTGAACCAAATCAAGCTTCGGTGTGCGAGTGGGTTCCGGGAAGCGATGATCAGGAATATTCCTAGGGTCGCGTAAATCCCGAGAATCATCTGCAGATACTCTGACTGACCCGTGTGCCACGCCCAGCCCGACGGCCAAACGATGGTGAGTGGGTAGATGCCGAAGATGAAGATCAAACCGACCGTGAACAGGACAATACGCAAGTATTTGATGCGCTCAGCTTCGATCATGGCGCTCTCCTGACGATTGGCGTTGCTCGTAGGTGCGGTCTAGCGACCTAGGGCGCCACGATTCGCAGAGGATGTGCTGAATGCAGCGGCCGCCGTGATCGCATCCGACGTTAGTCAAATTCTGACAAAGTAGGGAATGGCTATTAGTACGATCCCAATTGCGACAAGAAGAACGGTGTTGGAAACGAAATAGGGGAAGATCATCAGAACCAACCCGCAAACCAGAGGGACGACGGCCCTTTGCTTCTTGCCGTACACGAAGAACCCAAGCCCGACTGAGCCGAACAGCAAACCCCAAAGTAGCCACGACTCGTTCATTGTGTCGCCCTACGCCCCGGTTCAGCGGCGTGCCGCGCAGCGGACTGTCCGCTGCAACCGGTTGTTAGGCCGCCTTCACTGACGGACATAGCGTAGGTGTGTGGCGGCTGGACTATCGAGGATCTTTTCGATTCGAAACTGCGGCGCGGGCTCGCGTAGGTTTTCGAAGAGACGCCTCCCACTGCCGAATAGCACGGGTGCCAAGGCGATTTCTAGCTCGTCAATGACACCCATGTTCAAATACTGCTGGATCACGTCCGCTCCACCCGCAATACGAATATCACGCCTGCCCGCAGACTCCCGAGCCAGCTCAAGGGCACGCTCCGGCCCCTCATTGATGAAGTAAAACGTCGTCCCACCTGGGCGCAGCCAAGGTTCGCGCTTCTCGTGGGTAAGAACGTATACCGGAGTGTGAAACGGAGCTTCCTCTGGCCAGCCGCGCTCGCCGGCGTCGAACATTCGCTTGCCCATGATGTTGGCACCGATGCGCGCGGTGGTATTACGAAGCATGTCATTGACCGGGCCGGTCTCTCCCCCTGGTCCGAGTTTGAGGTTCTCGCGGAAGTACTGCTGATTGAAAATCCAGGCCATGAGCGCCCCCCACTTGGCGCCCCAGTTCTTGTACTCGGGCCTGTCCCAATTCTCCATGGTCATTCCTTCCGGCGCCATGTAGCCATCAAGGCTAAGCCCGATGTTTACGAATACCTTGCTCATGCTTCTCCTATCGAAACTCTGAATGTCGGCCTAACGGCCCGCATCACCTGCCGGCGGAAGCGGGCGAAGCCCGCTGTAGCCGGCCAGGTGCACGCGGTAGTTAGGCTGCAAGCGCAGGACAACACCTGCTTGTATCGCCTCTCTAGCTTAGTTAGCGCGCGCCCTGGTAGCGTTCGGCCCTTGATTACTCCCGCTAAGGGCGGGAGCCGGCTTTCGCGTAGCCGCCGGCCCACCAGCTCGTGACGAGCGCCGCGTACTCGTCGGCCGCGTCTTCCCAGATGAAGTGCAAGGCATCGATGAGGTCGAGCTTGCTCCTGGGCAGCCGCTCGTGCAGAAACTCGGCGTTGACCGGCGGCACCACGGGATCTCTCGCTCCCGCGATGATCAGCACTGGCGTCTCGATCGTGGGCAACAGGTCGCGCAGTACCGGCAGCTGCTCCGGGTAGGTGCGCACGTAGCGCATCGACTCAGCGAAGCGCTCGCCTGCGAAGGACGCAAGATAGTCCTCGCGGGCCGCATCCGTGAGCATGTACCGCTCGAGAGTCTTGGTCACAGCGGTCACGATCTGACGTCCGTCGATCTTGCGATAGGGCTCGAGGCTCGGCGCTTCCACCCATTCCTTCAGCACGCCGCCGAGCTGGAGCGGGACCGCGGCGCCGCCGGTGCCGACGACGAGACTCCGGAACCGGCGTGGATACAGGGCCGCGGAGAAGAGCGACGCGCCGGTGCCAATGTCCGGCGCGACGACGTGCGGCTGCTCGAGGCCGAAGGCATCGGCGAGGCGCACGATGAACTCGCCCATGGCCCGGGGCGACATCAAGTCGTTGCGGCGCTCGGACTGCCCGAACCCCGGCAGATCAACCGCCACCAGATGGGTGTGCGCTGCCAACCGGGTCCAGGTGGGCTCGTAGCAGTAAATGCTTTCCGGCCACGGGCTCAGCAAGAGCGCGTGGTCGTCCCGCGGCGCACTCTCGGCGTAGCGAATGGACAGGCCGTCGATGGTGCGGACCTGAGGTTGGATCGATTGGCTCAGCGTTGTATCCATGGGATCGCTCCTCACTGTCGATGGCCAGGCGTTGACCAGCCCGCGGCGCGTCAAGGCGTGACGCTCGACACCCTTGGCGAAGAACAGAGCCTACCTCGTGCTTGCGAGCTGGTCGATCTGCATCCGGCCGTCCAATTGTTTGGTCCGAGCACGCGCCCTGCGAGTGTTCAGCTGCCTAACGTGGCGCTCAGCCGCGCCCGCTAGCGGGCGTCGGCTGCAGCAGCGGGTTCGGCGTCATTGACATGCGCGGATCATCAGCGAGTGGCGGCCAACCACGCTCATCGAGGAAAAGATTGTTCGGTAAGGTGATAATGCTCCACGGAACATTCTTCAATCAGTTCGGCATATCCCGGCGGAAGAAACGAGACGCGCCAATCGCGACCAAAGCGCGCCTTAATTGCGTCCACATCGCGCCACATCGAAGCAAAGACGAAATCACGATCATCATTATTGGCCGGACCTGCGCAGACAAAGCCGAGAAAGCCCGGCTCGTGGTGGACAACCTGAACGGACGACGTCGCGAGTTTTTCCGCCAAGGCGCTTTCACAATTTGGTTTCGCACGGGCCTTGAATAGTCTAAGAATTGGCATGCCAGAGCGAAGTTCGTATCGATCCGAGCTCGACATATCAGTTCCTTTACTCAAAGGCGATGACAAAGTTTTTTTGGCTAACCGTCCAAGTGCCGACGCCGAACGCTCGCCTCCAGCCGCCGCCAAGGAAGCGAAGCGACGAGCGCGCCGCAAGCAAGCGAAGCGCGCTTGCGGCGGTCGGCTGCAAGGTGTGGTTGGGCGGACTCACCTAGACCGAGCGGAATTTCCATCGATGCAGGCAGTTAGGGCACTGGAACATATCCCCCTTGAGCCTGGCTATTGCGACGGGAACGCGCTTGCCATCTGCGGCCAAGCACAAGACATTCGATACCCCCCACCATCGCATCAGGGTGTGCTCACAGCTCGGGCAGTTGTACCCAGACGAAAGGAATCTCTGATGCTCCGGACTGTAATTGTCCAGCCGCCCGACAGTTGCGGCAGTTAGTTTCCCGACTAGCACTAGATACCAGTTGGTCATCTTAGGCGGCTCGCGGCGGCCCAACGTCAGAGCTCAGCGGCGGCCCGCTTGGACCGTCCGCTGCAGCGATTTGTTGGGCGTCAACGCTGCCCGCCCGGAACTAATCCGTATCTGGACATGACTGCGATAAGTGCCGCTTTGTCGGGCGGACCGGCCGCGTTAACTACGGTCGCGACGTCTTTGAAGTATTGAGCACCGATATCTGGAGAGTTAACTATCAGCGCTCTTGCCGTTTCTGCAAAGGGATTTGAGAAAGCATGCACGACGCCCTTCGGTGTGCTCATGCTCTGACCGACTGCAAGATCTCTCGTTTCCGAGCCAACCGAATACCGCAGGGTTCCTTCGAGCACATACACGCATTCTTCGTTATTCGAATGACTGTGTGGTGGTGGCACATTCGAACCCGGGGGAACCGTTAGTTCAAACATGCCGAGGCTAGAGGTGCTAGAACCATCAGCGATGTAGTTAATGCTGAGCTGGCCGACCCTGATTACGGATGAACTCACTGCATCTCTCCTTGCCCACGGGTTCGTAAGGATTCGCCTTGTGACGCCCAACGCTCAGCATCAGCGGCGGCGCCCAGCGCCGTCCGCCGCATGCTGTTATTAGACGCCAATGCTTCAGTTCTCAACGCTTGCGGCTCATGGGATTCGCCCGGGAAGTCTGCTGCCCGAGCTGTTGGGCGAGCCCAATGAGAATTCCTTCTGGGCCCCGGATGTAGCAGAGGCGATACGTGTCTTCGTACTGAACCACTTCGCCGACGAGCTGCGCGCCACGCTTGCGGAGCCGGGCGAGCGTATCGTCGATGTCCTCCACGGCGAACATGACGCGTAGGTAGCCGAGGGCGTTCACCGGGGCGTTCCGGTGATCGGCGACCACGGGCGGCGCGAGGAATCGGGAGATCTCAAGCCGGCTGTGACCGTCCGGCGTACGCATCATGGCGATCTCGACGCGCTGGTCGCGCAGTCCCGTGACGCGCCCTGCCCACTCTCCTTCGATCATGGCTCGCCCTTCGAGCTCGAGGCCAAGTTCGGTGAAGAACCCAATGGCGGCATCGATGTCCTCTACCACGATTCCGACGTTGTCCAAACGCTTCACCGCCATGATGTCTCCTTGGCGTCTAACGTTCGCGTTGAGCGGCCGCCGAGCGGCGAAGCCGCGAGGGTA
>DATFTC010000032.1:0-3995 GCA_035262305.1 Myxococcaceae bacterium
TCCTTTGGCGGCTTTGATGGATGCTTCCAGGCGACGATCGGCGACGAGGAGGAAAAGCTCAACCTCAACAAGCTGGACGCCGCGCAAAATCTCATCCTCGTGCAGCGCCTGGTGGATCTGCTCACCGACAAGCGCTTCGAGTTCCTCTTCGAACGGGAGGACAGCAACAAAGTGAAGGTGTCGGCGCTCGACGCGCTGATCGCGATGCGCGACTGGATCGACGAGGACGAGGTCCAGTCCACGCTCAATCTCGCCACGTTGAATGTAGCCGGCATGGGAGATCCGTTCGTCCGGGGTTTCTCGGACGAAAATTCGCAGTACGACAAATACTCGCCGAGGTACAAGGCGAAGAACGCCCGGCTGGATTCATTGGACGAGCTGTACATGGTCTACGGCGTCAATGATCGATTCATGGCCGCCTTCCGGGACCGCTTCACCGTCTATCCCGACGTGAACTCCAAGTTGAACATCAATACCGATGACCCCCTGCTGCTGCAGATGGCGATCTTGTCCGTCGCCGATCCCAGCCACCCGGATCCACGCCTTCGAGATCCGGTTTTCGTGGATACTCTGATTCAGCGCGTCCGGACTGCGCGTTTGATGTCGTTTCTGGGAATGTCGGTGCTCGATTTCATCAGCGTGATTGAGGCGTCGGGCATCCCGGTCAATCCAATGATCCGCAACAACGTCCAGAACAACACCGCGGTGAGCGACAAGACGAACACCTACAGCATCAAGTCGGTCGGCGAGGCGGGCTCGGTGCAAAAGACGATTTCTGCGGTCGTCCGGATGGACGATCAGGGACTTGGGCGGCTCGTCTACTGGCGGGAGGAGTAATGGCCACCGTCCTGGGCCTCGATCTCGGCAGCTACGGAATCAAGGGCGTGCTCCTCGACACCTCCCTGCGAGGTTACCAACTGCGCGCCTACGGACAGACGCCGCGTCCGCCAGGGGAGCGCCTGGAGAGCTTGCGCCAAGGGCTCGCCGAATTTTTCCGCAGCTATCCGATCAGGGGGGATCAAGTGATCGTCGCGCTGCCGGGTTCTTCGCTCGTCACCCACGTCCTCACGCTCCCCTTCCTCGACGCGAAGCGGATCGAGGCCGCCCTCCCCTTCGAGGTAGAGAGCCAGCTTCCCTTCGATCTCTCCGAGGCGGTGTTCGACTATCAGGTCGCCGCTCGCCGGGATAAGCAATCCGATTTGATCGTTGGAGTGGCCCGCAAAGACGAGCTGCGCGGCCTGCTGGAGGTGCTCAAGGAGCTGAACGTCGATCCTCGAATCGTCACCCACCCGGCGGTCGAATACCAGAATTGGCTGCTTGCCGCGCCGCAGCTTTTCGAAAGCGCCGTGGCCGGCGCGTCGGTTGCGGTGGTGGACATCGGGCACGAGCGTACGACGGTGGCCATCGGACGCCCCACTTCCGGCCTCGAGCTTGGACGGACTTTCGCCGGGGGCGGAGGCGACATTACCCGAGCGATCGCCTCTTCCCTGCGGATTAGCTGGGACGAGGCGACGCAGTGGAAGGAGGCCGAGGCGGCGATCTCAGCGTCGCCGGCGAGCGGTTCGCCCTCCGAAGCGGTTGACGCCCTCAGCCGGGGGCTGCAGCCCGTCATTCGAGAGCTGCGCGCGACCTTCAAGGGGTTTACCGCGAGATCGCGCCGGACTGTCGATCGGGTTTACCTGTGCGGCGGCACGGCGCGGCTGGCGGGTCTCGACCAGGAGCTAGAAGCCGCGCTCGGTGTGCCTGCCGAGCTTTTGAAGTTGCCGGCCGAAGCGGCGAACATCCCCGCCGCGGAGCAATCCACCATCGCCCAGGCATTCGCGCTGGCGCTGCGCGGACAGGTCCCCAGCGCCAAGGCTGCGCGCCTCAACTTCCGCCGCGGCGAGTTCGTCTTCCGGGCCGGATTTGACTACGTGCGGGAGAAGGTTGGCGTCCTGCTCACCTTCGCGGCGGCTCTCCTCGTCCTGCTCATCGGATCTGGTTTCGTGCGCAACTCAGTGCTGTCTCGCCGGGAGGCCGCGGTGGAGAGCGTGCTGTGCAACACCACCAAGCGGGTTCTTGGCCAGTGCGAACGCAATTTCGATCGAGCGCTCAACCTGCTTCACGGAACAGAGAGCCCGGCCGCCGCGATTCCGAAATTCTCCGCGGTGGCGCTTTTAGCGGAGCTCACGCAGCGCGTCCCCACGGATACGGCGGTGACGTTCGATCAAATCATCGTTGAGCCCGAGCGCATTTCTTTGCGGGGCGAAACCGACAGCTCGAAGCAGATCGACAGCATCGTGGCCGGGATTCGAACGTTCCGCTGCTTTCGCAACGTGACGGTCGGCAAGGTACAGAAGACGAAAGACGGGTCGCATGTCTCTTTTTCCCTGGACGTGCAGATCGAGTGCCCGGAGCAGGGTCAGATTCAGCAGGGCTAAGGAGCGCGGATGGATCGACTCAAAGAGCGGCTCAGAGCATTGCTGGCGGACGTGCAGGCCTGGCTGCAGCGCTTGACCCCGCGCGAGCGCCGCCTGGTTACCTATGCCGGTAGCGCGGCGTGCGCGTTCGTGTTGTTCCTCATCCTGATCGCCTTTTCCGCCAGCGCAGCCGGTTATCGGCGCCGGACTGAGCAGAAGCTGAACAAGCTCCGCGAGGTTCAAACACTCGCCGCGAGCTACCGGGAGGCTGAGCAAAACCGCGCGGCAATGGAGCGCCAGCTTTCCGCGAGCAAGGTATCGCTGATGACCTATCTGGAGGAAAAGGGGGCGGGCGCCGGCTTGAGCATCCCAGCAATGAATCAAAAACCGGAAGTTCTCATCGCCGACGGGAAGATCGTCGAGAACTCCGTCGAGCTGACGCTCACCGACGTCACCATCAATCGCCTGGTGGATTTTCTTTCCGCGGTGGAACGCGGTCCGGGAGTGGTGAAGGTGAAATACCTGCGGCTGGAGCCCCGCGTCTCCAACCAGACCCTGACCGCCTGGGCGACGATCGCCACCTATCGAATGAAGCAGTAGGAATTTCGCCATGCCGACGCGCCAACAGCTCGACCGTTGGAAAGTGATTGGCGGCTACGTCGCCTTCAGCGTCGCAGTGTTTGTCATCATGCTTTACCTCACGTTCCCCTATGAAGCCGTGGGGAAGCGACTCTCCGACGAGGCGAGCAACCAGGGCCTGTCGCTGACGTTCTCCGGCCTGGGAGCGGGATTTTTCGGCGTCTCCGCATCCGCCATGCAGATCAGCAAGCGGCTGGAGGCCGGAGAGGACAGCGCGGCGGAGCCGGTGGTGGTCCGTTCGGTGAGCATTCGTCCATCTGTCTTCCCGCTCGGTTTGGCTTTCAGTGGAAACGTTTTCGGCGGCAGGGTACGCGGCAGCATGGGCGGGTCGAGCGACGTCTCCATTCGGCTGCGGCTCGACGGCTTAAATGCAGCCGACGAGCGGCTAAAGACGCTCTCCGGGCTCGATCTCGCCGGGAAGGCGCGCGGCCGGCTGTCGCTGGACATACCAAAGGCGCCCTCCACTCCCATCGTCAAGACGCGTGAGCCTGACTTGAGCCAAGCCAAGGGGACTCTGTCGCTGAACGTCGATCAGCTCACGGTCAACGGAGGGACTCTGAAGGTCCCGATCAATGGCGAGATGACGCCGCTGGATCTACCGACGATCGCCATCGGCGACGTCGAGGCCAAAATCAACTTTCAGAAAGGCCTTGGGACCATCGAAAAGTTCCAGGCGAAGGGCAGCGACGTCGACCTGTTCGCCACCGGCACGGTGAAGCTCTCCAAGCGGTTGGAGTACAGCGAGCCCAATGTCGACGTCAGAATGAAGCTGGAGCCTGACTTCACCAGGCGCCTCGGCATCATGGCTATGGGCTTCAGCACGCTCCCCGAGGACAGGCAAAACCCGGGTTACCGCCTGGCCAAGCTCGCCGGTTTTCTCGGCAAGCCGGCATTCAGCCCCGGCCGCTAGCAGCACTTCGCCGGGCAGCCAGAATCAGGGAACGCCAGACGATCACG
>DATFTC010000033.1:0-5792 GCA_035262305.1 Myxococcaceae bacterium
GTGGCGACGTTGGTTTCCATCTGTTGCGGCAACTCGCCCTGATGGCGGCGCTTGAACGCGCTCACCCGCTGCTCCTGGGCGTCGAGCCGCGTTTTGGTTTCTGCGAGCTGCACCTTGAGAAACTCCTTGGTGCCGGCCGCCTGGCGCTCCCGCGCCTTCTTGTTCTCGTCGATGTAGAACGACGCCAGCGTGTTCGCGATTACCGCGGCGGCCTGCGCGTCGCGGGCTTGATAACTGATCGTGAAAGCCACCGAGGCCTCGCGCTGGCCTTCCCTTTCCAGGCCTTTCAGCTCCATGCTCTTCACTTCGAGCTTGATGTTGCGGCGCAGACGGTCGATCAGGCCCTCGAGCGGAACTTGGCCCCGTAGCTCGGGGTAGAGATCGAAGCGATTGATCAGAGTTTCAAGTCTAGAGCGGCTCAGGACGTCCTGACTGATCGTCTGAAGTCGGCTCTCGACGGCGCTCGTAATGGTCGACCGCACGAAAAACTCAGGCACTTGCTGACGCTCTGCCATCATCGTCGCCGCCGACCGATAGATGTTCGGCAGGGAGAGGGTGAGGCTCACGCCCGCCACCAGCGGTGCGACGAACGCCAGGATCGCAAGCCACTTCCGCCGGCTCCAAATAGCCAGGGCGGTATCGACAGGGGATTGGCTGCGCGTCTCGTCTGCCATGTGATTAAGGCACCAGGATGATGTCGCCGTTGCGGAGGTAGAAGTTCTCCTGCTCGCCGTCCAGAGCCTTGTTGTAGTTGAAAGGAATTCGCTTCATCCCTTTACCGTCAGGCTGGAGGATGACAATTTTCGATCGGGATGCGAATTGCGTGAACCCGCCCGCGAGCGCCAGCGCGTCGAGCACGGTGGTCCAGCTTCTGAGCTCGAGGCGGCCGGGGCGGTTGATTTCGCCGATGAGCGACACCTTGAAGCTATTGATGTTCGTGACGATGACCGAGACTTCAGGGTTCGGCATGTAGGCGCCCAACTTCTGCGTCAGCACGTCGCGAAGTTCTTGCGCGCTGAGGCCGGCCGCCTGCACGTCGTTGAGAAGCGGAAGTGAGATTTTGCCGTCGGGTCTGACCGGCACGCTCCGGGTCAGGGAGTCGTTCTTCCATACTGAGATCGTCAGGACGTCCTCCGGTCCGATCCGATACACGTCTGGTGCGGTGGCGCGCCCATCCTCTGCTCTTCGAGCCTGTGCGAAGACGGGCAGCGTTGCCGCTGCGGACCAAACGAGCATCAGCCCGGCGAGGCTTGCATACGCTATTGAATGTTTCATGACTGCCCGCCTCATACGGCCGAGCGGGCCGACGATCGGTCCGCGCTGAGCCCGGCCTGTTTGATCTTGTAGAGTAACGCGCGATAGCTAATTCGCAACACGCGCGCCGCTCGGACGCGGTTCCAACCCGTTTGCTCGAGCGTTTTGCCTATTGCCTCACGTTCCGCAGCTTGAGACGCACGACGTCCGATCTCTTTAAGGGAAAGCTCCTGAGTCGCCGTGGCGGTCTCTAGAGGTAACGGCTGGGTTCTACCGATCCGAGCGGTGTCGGGAAGGGGGATTCTGGTCATGAAGGCATCGTCGAGGACGATCATTCGTTTGATCAGATTCTCGAGTTCCCGGACGTTGCCGGGATAGCTGTGCCGCGTGAGGCGTTCCATGACTGACGGCGGAATGCTGAATCCGTCACGTCGATAGAGCTTTGCGTACCTCTCGACGAAATAATTGGCCAAAAGCGGGATCTCGGTGGCGCGGTCGCGGAGCGGGGGAACCAGAATGTGGACGACGTTGAGACGATAATAGAGATCTTCGCGGAATCGGCCTTCCGCGACTGCGCGCTCCAGATCCTGATTCGTCGCCGCGAGGATCCGGACGTCGACGCTCAGCGTCGACTTCGCGCCAATCCGAGAGAACTCGCCATCTTGAAGAACATGGAGCAGTTTGGCCTGAAGCCCTGGATGGAGGTCGCCGATCTCGTCGAGGAAGATGGTACCTCGGTGCGCCGCTTCGAATTTGCCGATCTTGAGCTTGTGGGCACCGGTGAAAGCACCGCGTTCGTAGCCAAAGAGTTCGCTCTCGAGCAGTTCGCGCGGCATTGCTGCGCAGTTGACTTTCACGAAGGGCCAGGCCTGCCGACTGGAGGAGTTGTGGATCGCGCGAGCCACCAGTTCCTTCCCCGCCCCAGTCTCGCCGGTTATGAGAACCGTGACATCGACCCGAGCGGCCTCGCGGATGATGTGGCGAGCCTCTAACATTTTAGGGCTGCACCACAGTTCCATCTGGCGGTGAATTTGCCCACCTTGTTGACCCGGGCCCGGTACGAGAGCTTCGGGCGGCGGCCCAACGAGCTTGTCGACCGTTTGCTGAAGCTCCGCGAGGCTCAGCGGTTTGTGCAGCACTACCTCAGCTTCAATCGGTATGGACGGCATGTCTTCAGCACCGTACGAGACTGCGATCACCGGGCCGGAATTCTCGCCTCCAACAACCAAAGACTGTCGGAGCTGCCGGGGGTCAGTGCCCTTTGCGCTCAAATCGACGAGCGTGAAGGCGAAACTTCCTTTTGCGAGCGCCTCCTGGGTTTCATTCGGCGAGGATGCCGTGACGCACTGGTATCCGCGGGCTCGGAGAAAGCCGAGCAGTCCAGGCTGCGTAGCCGCGTCGGACCCCACGACGAGCGCTCTCCGCCCTGCCATCGCCCTTCCCTCTTAGTTTTGCGCCGCTAGTCAAGCCGTGCGAACTCGCGATGAGGGTATGAGCAAATGCAGTACCAGGGATTTCGACAAGTTATGCCGCAGTCCATATGACTGATTTTTCATAGCGAAGTGTCTGCGAGCCCGTGTTTGGATTGGGACCGGCTTCATGTTCCTGGTGTGTAATCTGGGACCCACTGTGAAGTTTTTTACACATGTCGGAGCGTTGCACAAATCCGGAAATATTCTGGATGTGGTTGTGAACAGAAATCTCAAGAAACTCGTAAGGGATTGCACTTCGAGAGTTCTCTGGTCCGAGCTATGTGCCCGAAAAACAATGGAACTCTGCCTGGTCGTAGATTGGCATCGCATATGCGGTCCGACTATTGAACCATAGAAAGTCGAAAGGAGCACGTCATCGCCAGAACGCTAGGAATTCTGATGCTTACTTGCATCGTGGTGTTTACGGTGCCTGCTGCCGCTAGCGCGGCCGGGTTTGTCATAACAGAACCGGGAACGCTGATAGGAGTGGGCATAGCATTTGTCACCGTCGGTCTCCGGACACGACAACTGTTGCACAATGGCAAGAAGAAATCGTAGAAGTCCTTGATTGAACGCTCACGGCACTGAAGCACGCATGGCGTCGCACCCCGGACAATGACGGCATCACCCGATTTTGAGCCGCTCTCGATAGGAGGCGGACGAATGGTAGACGACGCCCTGTTCCGACTGCTCTTAGAATTAGAAATTCACAAGGCCCAACGACTGCGCTACACCATCTCGATCGTGTGCTTGACGATGGAGCGCTCGGGTGCCGGAAACGGACAGGCCGCTGGTACCTCCATCGCTGAAAGCATCGCGATCCGCCTCCGCGGAACCGACGTGGTCGCGATGCGCGCTGAGGGTCTGGTCTTATGTCTGCTCGTAGATGCCGACGCGACTCACCTACCTTCAATCCTGGAGAGACTTACAACTCGCCTGCAAATGGCTTCCTGGAGTGCAGGTGGATCCTCATATCCGAGGACCGCAGTTCGCGCCGACCAAATGGTGCGTCAGGCGATCGAATTGCACACACGGGCACGGAACGAAGGCGGAAATCGTCTTTACGTCGCGTCCTGAGGCAGATTCCGTTGCGCGATGCGTGCTAACGCTTCGCCGAAACGCTTCAGGAGTTCGGGCTTTTCGACGATCTCGGTAACACCCAGCCGCCGAATTTCAGTTAGCTCCCCCGGCGTCGCGAGACCCGTCATAATGATCACGGGCAGCCCGGGGTCGAGCGATCGGATCTGACGCAGTACATCGACGCCGTTGAGCCCTGGCAGGCGAACGTCGAGGACAATCGCATCCGGATGGTCGCGCACGAGGCGAGCGAGGCCATCTTCGCCGGTGAGCGCAATCGCAATTTCGTGACCGCCCGCCGCGAATGCTTCAGCAAGCACCTCTGCCACATCCTCATCATCCTCGATCAGAAGTATCTTCATAATGTCCGACTCCCGCCAGGCATCCTATCACCGGACGATCTATCACCGGCCACTCCTGTTCGATTCTCGAACGCTCTGAGTAGGCAAAACTTTTCAAGTGACAGGAATGTCGAGCAATGGCATACTTCCGCCCACGGCTTATTAGGAGAGATTGTCTCGGTTCCCAAACGCCTGACATCTTAGGTACTTAGGTGGCGATGAGTCGGCTCGAGGCAGTAGAGCTGCCGGTGGCACACCACGACGTGAATCGTTTGATTGGTCACATCCCCTTATTCAGCGGCCACCCTCGGATGCGGGAAATCCGGTCCATCATCGAAAGTGTTGCCGACACCGATGCCACGGTGCTGATCAGAGGCGAGAGCGGCGTAGGCAAAGATCTCATCGCCCGCGCCGTCCACGCCGAGTCGCCCCGCCGTGCAGGGCCCTTCGTCAAGGTCAACTGCGCAGCAATCCCACAAGGATTGCTCGAAGCCGAACTGTTCGGACACGAGAAGGGGGCCTTCACCGGGGCCCATCGACGCAAACCGGGCCAGTTCGAGTACGCGAATAAGGGCACGATCTATCTCGATGAGATCGGTGAACTGCTTCTACCCTTACAAGCAAAGCTTCTCCATGTACTCCAGGATTTCCGATTCTCGCGCCTCGGTGGTCACGGAGTGCTGAATGTCGATGCACGAGTGATCGCAGCAACCAACCGAGACCTGGAAGCTGCCATGAAGCGTGGCGAGTTTAGGGAGGATCTCTACTACCGGCTCAATGTGGTTGAGATTCGGGTGCCTTCGCTCCGAGAACGCCGCGATGACATTCCGACGCTCGCGGCGTGGTTTCTGGAAAAGTTCAACACTCAGTATGGTCGGCGAAAGCAACTTCGGCCGGAGACGCTGGCGAGGCTCCGCGAATGCCCATGGTTTGGCAACGTTCGGGAGCTGGAGAACGTGATCAGGCGTCTGGTTTTGCTGTCAGACAGCGAGCAGAATCTTGACGCACTGATTGGCCGTAATCGGACCGGCTCCGTCGATGTGGTTCATCCAACGATCACCGAGAGCCTGAGAGAGATCGCACGTCGGGGTGCGCGCGAAGCGGAACGCAGAGCGCTGGCCGAGGTGCTCGAGCGCGTAAAGTGGAATCGCGCCGAAGCCTCCCGCATTCTAAAGGTCAGTTATAAGACTCTCCTCAACAAAATTTACGAGTGCGGACTCCAGCCCCCTTCACTTCGCTACCCGTAGATCGTCGGTCCCGGGCCACTTCGAACCATACCTGCGCGCTCAATTGCAGTAGCCGGCAGCCAGCGAGTTAGACGGTGACGGCGCCTGAGGTAGCGCGAATTCTTGCCTCCGTTTTTGAAGAGTCTCAAGAGTATCCTTGACCGCGCGCCGCGAGCAGGGCGACCATCGTTGGACCGAACAAATCGATGCAGACGATAGACCCAAGAGAACGAGGACAGGAGTGGACGAGTTCTTCAGAGCGGCGATAGAGGAGGCCGAGAGCGGCCTGGCCGAGGGCGGGATTCCCATCGGTTCGGTGCTCGTCCATCGCGGACGCATCCTCGGGCGCGGGCACAATCGGCGGGTGCAGCGCGGGAGCGTCGTGCTCCACGGCGAGATGGACGCGCTCGAGAACGCCGGCC
>DATFTC010000034.1:0-3841 GCA_035262305.1 Myxococcaceae bacterium
GATGTCTCGAAAGAACGTCTCGCGATAGTGTCGGTATTCGCCGAGCAGGTAGTCAAGAATGGTTCGATCATCGAGAGTCCATTCCACACCGGGCTGGCGAAGCAACGCGTCAACCTCGCTGCACAGCAGCAAGCCTCCGCAGCCTCGATGATAGAAAAGCGGTCGCGTCCCGAAGGGATCGCGCGCGGCATAGAGCGTGCGCCTTCTCGAATCCCACAGAGCAAACGCGAAATCTCCCTCAAGATGAGAAGCGAGCTGGACCCCCCACTTCTCATAGCCAAGCGCCAGCAGCTCCATCGGGCGAATCGGGTCCCGCGCAGTCCCGAGTATCTCGGTGCAAAGCTCATCGCGATTGTCGAGACGCACATCGCCCACCACCGAAACCCCGAGACGAGATTCCCGGCATGGGTCCAGCGCGAAGATCGCGTCGGTAGTTTTTCTTCGGCGGGCGATCCCCATCGCACAACAACCATCCTGCACGACGACCTGTCCGTCCGGGCCACGATGAGGCATTGCCGCAAGGAGCGAAGAAACGATCGCACCGTCGACCGAAGGGCGTTCGAAGCTGAGCTCCACCGCAATCCCCGACATGTTGCTAGGCTTGCACCTGATCGCAGCGGGTGCATCTTTCTTGCCTACGTACAAGGTAGGCCCGTGTCATCATTTACTCAGCGGCTCGAGGGATGGCGCGCGTGCAATCGGCGCTCGCCCGGGCGGCGGACCGATTTAGCGCGCGTGGTAAACTTAAGACCGTGGGCCAGGCTCCCACTCCCCAACGGTCTGCCCGTGATCGGCCGTACACCAGCAACTGGAACGCCCATCAGACTGGGCGAACTGCTCGTTCACCATCGCGTCATCACCGAAGCCCAGCTTGCCGAGGCGCTCAAAGCTCAGCAGCTTTTCGGCGGAAGGATAGGCACCAATCTGGTCGAGCTCGGTTACGTCTCTGAGCAAGGCTTGACGAAGTTCCTCAGCACGCAGCTGAAAATCCCGGCGATCGACAGCAGAGAGCTGGACGCGATTCCCAGCGATGCCCTGGCGGCGCTGCCCCTCGCCACGGTGGAAAAATACCGGGTGGTTCCGCTGTCCATTTCCGGCCGCAAGCTGCGAGTCGCCACCGCCGATCCAACCGACCTCACCGCGATCGACGAGATCTGCTTCACCACCGGTTTGACCATTACACCGCATATCGCTCCCGAGCTTCTGATTACTTACGCGCTGGAGAAGTACTACGGGGTCGCGCGGCCGCTCCGGTACGTCCGAGTGATCGACAGCCCGGACGCCCAGGCAGAGCTACTATCGAACGACTTTCCGACACCGGCTCCGATCCAGCCCAGCAGTGGCTACGACTTGCGGCAGGCGAGCAAGGATCTGGCGGAGCTGACCCAGTCGCAAGGTGTCTTCGCTGTGCTCAAGCGCTTTGCTGAACAAGACTTTAAGCGCGCCATCCTCTTCGTCGTGCGCGGCCAGAGGGTAATGGGGTGGGACCAAATCGGTTGCCCGATTGCCAAGTCCGACCTTCGCCTGGTTTCGTTGGATCCCGCCGACAACCCGTTGCTCACTCGGGCGCTCCGTTCACCGGCGGCCTTCGTCGGAAACCTTCCCGCCGACCAGTTGGGCGAGTGGTTGGTCTCGCAGCTCCAGCTCGAGCCAGATCGCGCCGTCTTCGCGTTGTCGGTCGCGGTGCACCATCAACCCGTCATTCTTCTATTGTCGGGCAGCCCGAAGAATGGCGAGCTGGCAGGTCAACTGGATCTGTACCAAGCGCTCGGCGCCAAGGTCAGCCATTCGCTGCAGATGGTTTCGCTGCGGAAGAAAATCCTCGAGAGCTAAGCAGCGGCTTCTCAGTGACTGTCATCGGGCAGCAATCGCAGGCGTGTTTTCAACAGTAGTATTTGATGTGCAAGACTCGCCTTTTCCATCAACATCTGAAACTGGCGCACATGGTCGAGGGTGAAGTTTTGAGTGGAGCGGCTGGCGCAGAGGATCAGCTCCACCCGTTGATTAGAAAGCAAGGGGAGCAAGAGAAGCACCGAGGAGGGCTGCTCGCCGAATTGCTCGAGGATGTGAAAGTTTTCCGGGTTGGCCGGCAGCGTTCCCAGGTGGTAGTGCCGGGAGGTGACAATGCTATGGAGGACGTTCGCCTCTTCGATCGGCACGGAAAGCTTCTTCGTTCGCTCGAGGTAGGCGCGGTCTCCCTCCGAGGCAACCACCTCGAACGCATCGGCGCGTAGCGTCAATACGCTGCGGTGGCTGAAAAACGGCCGGCCAAAGCGCAAAATGACGTCGATGACCTCTCTGTTCTTCTCTGCCGCTTGAAGCTCGCAGACCACTTGCAGCATAGTCATCGGGCGGTTGGGAAACGCATCCGGCAAACCGATCGGGATGTCGTCGCCGATGGTGCCGCCGCTGCGCTGAGTCTGCTCGTCGATGCCCCTGATCTCATGGGTGGGAGCGATAGGCAGCGCCAGCCCAGCCGAGACGTCCAGCCGAGCCGGCTCCTTGTGATCGAGATCGATGTGAATGTAACGGCGCGGCTTGGGGATCTGGTAGTAGCGCTCGAGGCAGCGCAAGATCGCGACTTCCGCCGCCACGTGTGGCCTGACCATTCGGCCACTCTTGAAAGCAACCTCGTCAATCGCTTTCAAATTGGTGGGATCGATCAGCGCGAGGTCCAGCCGACGCTTGTCCTTCCGGAAGGGAACCACCTTGTGACGCTCCGCCAGCTCCCTGGGAATGGAGTCGATCACCTCTTGCGGTATGTCGTTCAGCTTTTCAGTATCGACTGCGGGGACGTTGCACTGCTTGCTCAAAAAGCTGGTGAGAAACTCTTCGGTGACGAAGCCATGCTCGACCAGGTTGGTGCCCAGCTTGCCCCCGTAGATCAGCTGCGCGTTGAGCGCCTCCTCCAGTTGGGCGCGCGAGAGGATGCCCGCTTTCACCAGCAACTCGCCGATTCGCAGCTTCTTCGACATTGCCGGAGCGCGCCCGGCCGGTGTCGCAGCAGAGGCATCGCGGATGGGTGCCACGCTCGTTCCCGCGAGATTACTGAGACGCTACTCCGGCCGGCGCCTTGCTCGGCTGAGGGTGGAGGACCCCCTCTAACTCACCGCGCTTGCTTCCCTCCAAAGCTCGCTGCTTGGCATCGATCAACTTCTGCAAAGAGGCGAGCACCACCTGCTCCTTCGCCGCGACCGGTTGGGCTTTCAGGCACTCCCATACCTGCTGCAGCACTTTGCTCTCCTCCGCCTCGTTGTCCCGCAGCCGTTCCACCAAGCGCTGAAGCTGCTCAAAAAAGTCCTTCAGCTCGTCGTGTCGCCTCAGCGACCGAAAGCTGGGGTATCGGCCGGCGAGGAGCGCGTCCAGATGTCTCTGCATCAGCGCAATTGGCCCGGCGACGCGGTGGGTGCTCACGATGATGATGAAATACAAAACCGCGTAGGAAGCCATTGCCAGAATCAGAAGTGTGGAAAACGACTTGACCGTCTGAGGCTCGAGGCTGGTTAGCCTGGCCATCCCCGCGGCGAGATCGATTCCACTCTGCGGCCCTCCGAGCATCTGGTAAACCACCATCGCGCTCACCGTGGTATGCAAGGCGCTGAGCACAATAAATGTGAGTGCAAATCGCGTCTGAAAGCGATGCACCGTGTACGTCTGCCGGCGAAAAATTCCGGTTCTCGCGCTGAACGAGTTCGCGGCGAGCAGGGCAGCAGCCTTGGCGCGAACCTCGCGGAGGTATTGGGCGATCAAGGGAGTGTGGCAAGCATAATTTTGCCCCACTTGATGTGTCAATCACGCGCATGTCTGGTTTGAGATAGGCAAGCTTTGCATAGGGGCGCAG
>DATFTC010000035.1:0-7608 GCA_035262305.1 Myxococcaceae bacterium
TGACATGCTGGTGTCAGCCGGCGGTGCCGTCTGCGCGCCCTACGGGAGGGCGTCGGTGACGATCACTCCCGTCGGACCGGTAGAGTACATGAACGTCAGTGTTTCTAACTTGCCGCCCAACACCGACTTCGATTTCTTCGTCATCCAGCTCCCGACCGCTCCGTTCGGGATGTCTTGGTATCAGGGCGACATCGAGACCGATGACTATGGCCAGGGCAGCCAGACCTTCATCGGCCGCTTCAACATCGAGACGTTCGTCGTGGCACCGGGAATCGGGCCAGCTCCCGTCGTTTTCACCGACGGGCCGTTCCCCGATGCTGACCACAACCCAGCGACCAATCCTATCCAGATGTATCACCTGGGGCTGTGGTTCAACTCCCCCGACGCCGCTGCGGCGGCCGGCTGCGCCGCCACGGTGACGCCGTTCTCGGGGAATCATCAGGCCGGCATCCAGGTGCTCAACACCCGGAACTTCCCGGATGACGCGGGCCCCTTGTCGCAACTGCAGTAATCAGTCGCGATCCTCATGTTGGCGCAGCCTCCCTGGGAATTGGGAGGCTGCGTTTTTTTGGTCGGCGGTCATTCAGCTTTCGCTGACTCGCTTCGGAATTGGAGGATTCTTCCGCCGGACGAATCCGCGACGTAGGCAGTGCCCGCGGCGTCGGCCACCACCACGCGAGCTCCTTTGGCTGTAGGCGCGGAGGCAACCTGCGTCAACGCACCGGCATCATCGACGCGGAAGACGGTCAGAAGCGCCGCCTTCCCGGCGGCCACGTAGAGTTGTTTTCGGGAGTCGAGGTAGTCGATGTTGTCGATTCCAGCGCCGGCTTCGGCAACAGACAGCTTCGCGCCTCCATGACCGACGTCAAGGGTGACGATCCGATCGCTGCAAGCCACGAAGAGAAAATTCCGCTCATCGTCGACGGCGAGACCGCGCGGACCTTCTTTTCCGCACCCGGCGCTCCAGTTCGACACGATGCGGTGGGTCCGAACGCTGATGCCGAGAGTTCGGTTCTCCTCCTCGAGATTCGTGTAGAAGATCCCGCGTCGCTCGTCGACGGCATATCCCTCGGGAGCTCCCGGAACGGGGATCCTGTCTTTCAGGCGCAGCGCGCGCGGCGAAGTCGCATCGAAGACAGTGATTTCAAGTCGTCTCGGCGGAATCCCCAGAGGCGGAGCCCCCATCGTCACCCAGAGCTCCTTGGTCGACGCAACGTAAACGAGCGCATCCGGAGACGAAGCCAAGCCGCCCGACGCGGGACCGACGGAAATGCAGCGCTCCCGCTTCAGCATCTTTGCATCGATGACGCAGATCTTCGAATCGCCGCGATTGCCCACGTAGACCACGTCGCGTCCGATCGCCGCGGAGCTCGGTCCCAATTTCCATCTCGAGCCGAGAAGATCCTGCTCCAGCGTGGGAAAGCCATCGACTCGAGAGATTGATCCGCTCTCAACGTCGATGACATCAACGCTGCCCGTCTCCCCGGCTGGAACCCAGATTCGTCCGGAGTCGCGATCGGCCGCTAGATAATCCATCAGGACCGGTTTGCCCCCACCGCCCGGAAGCAGCAAGGGGCGAGCGATCAGCTTGAGCGGCTGATGCGTGCCAGACCCGCTGTACGCGGGCGGCGGAAGAAGCACGAACGACCGTAAATTCGCCAGCAGCCATCGACCCCGCTGCTTCGCGACGCTGGCGACCATTTGCACGGTTTGATCGCGGCCGGGTGTGCCATCGGCGCGCGCGAGCCCAGACAGCGCCAGCTCCATGTCCACAAAAGCGGCGTCTGGTTTGAGCCAATCAATGACTTGCACCGTATATTGGCCCTGGGAACCTTTGAACAATTTCTCGAAGTCGCGCGCCAAGAGCTGCTCGATTTGGTCCCTCCCGTCGACACGCGTTCCATCCGGCGTAATCAGGCTGCCCTCCTCGGTCCACAGCGCGGCGCAGGCCTTGGCATCGCCGCGGTTCCAGCGACTGCTGAGCTCTGGTCCGATGGCCCGTATCGCTCGCTCATCCTCGATGGAGCCGCCTTGCAATCGGGCAATGACCAACAGCGTCAACACAAGCTGCTGCATTCATCTCCCTCCTCATTCTTTTATTTGGCTGCGTCACTTTCCCAGTACCGCGCGGAGTCGCAAGACGGCTGTGATGAGCCGGCTTTGCCGCGGGATGACTCGTCCGTCGCGAGTGACAAGGGCCTCAGCGCATGACCACGATCAACCCACGCTCTAGTTGGTTCGAAATGCAGGCCTGACACGTAATTCAGCAGACGTTCAGACTTGATTCAGGATGAATGAATAGACGAACGTCGTGGCGCCGCGTTGTTTTTCACTCGCAGGAGCTCGCATGCTTGATTGGAAGAGGCAGATTACCGCCTGGGCTGGCGCAACGCTCAGCGTGATGACGCTTCTAGGCCCGCCGAGGGCGGCCGCGCAGAGCCTGCCGAGCGGCAGCCAGGATGCGCTCGAGCTTCAGCGGACGCGCGCGAAGTTCGTTCAGGAGCGAGGAGCCAAAAAGTTCTACCCTGCCGACAAGTTCGACCTGAGCGATCTTCCCAACTACAAGCCCGAGAAAAAGGTTTCCGGCGTCATTCGCATCTGGGGAAACAACTACCTGGCCGACAGTGGCTTGGCGAAGGTCTGGGAGGATGAGTTCCGCAAGTTCCAGCCGGGCGTCAAGCTCCAATGGAATCTTCGGAGCGCTGCGACGGCAGTGGGTGCGCTCTGGAGCGGAGCCGCCGACATCGGCATCACCGGCCGCGGGATCCTCTGGTCCGAGCGTTTGGCTTTCCAGCGTCAGTTCGACTACGACGTGACCGAAATCGTCTCCACGACGGGCTCATACGATGTGGCCGGGTGGACCAATGCGCTGGGCATCTTTGTTCACAGGGACAATCCAATTACGCAGCTGTCGTTCAACCAACTCGACGGGGTCTTCGGTGCCGCGCGCGACGGGGGATGGGGCAAGGACTTCGAATGGCACCGGGACGTGAAGCGCGGTCCGGAGAAAAATATTCGCACCTGGGGCCAGCTCGGCCTTACTGGCGAGTGGGCCGACAAGCCGATCCACCCCTACGGCCTCAATCTTCGCTACGAGCAGAGCCTCCGCATCAGCGATCCAATTCTCAAGGGCAGCGACAAGTGGAACGAGAGCATCGTGCTCTTCGCGAATTTCACCGGCGCCGACGGCAAGCTGATCACCGCCGCTCAGCAGGTGATGGAGCACCTCGGCAACGATCGTTACGGAATCGGCTATGGCGGCTTGATGAACCTCACGCCGGAGACGAAGGCGATTCCGATTTCGGTCAACGACGGCGGCCCGTTCATTCCGCTGACGATCGAAACGGTCCACAATCGAACTTATCCGCTCATCGGGGACACCTACTTCTACCTCAACCGCAAGCCCGGAGCTCGGCTCGATCCCAAGCTCAGGGAATTCGTCCGGTACATCCTCAGCCGCGAGGGACAGCAAGCGGTGGAACGCGACGGCAAATACCTGCCGCTCCCGGCCGAGTTTCTACAGGAGCAACGCAAGAAGTTGGACTAGCTCGCGCGAGGCCGCCGTTAAAGCTGTCGATGGATTCGGCGGGTGGGTCGCTGCTTATTCGGCTCTCACGCCTCGCTCACGGCAAATAGCCAAGCAGTCGCCACCAGAAATAATCGAGCGGAAGCAAGACAAGAATCGTGATCGCGGCAAGCGCGAGGCACAGCTTGGCGCCGGCGCCCGCACCGACATTGCCGAGTTGCAGCGCAACCATCATCGGCGGCGATTCGAACGGAAGGAACACGGTCGAGAAGACGACAACCTGCAGCATCAACACAGTGAGCAGCGGCAGTCCGGTGGCTGCGGCGAAGTCGGCCGCCAGTGGCGTTAACACTGCGGGGACCCCGGACACGGTTGTCAATGCGGCCACCGCGGCGCTCATCGCGCTCATCACCGCGAGATTGGCCAACGTATGGCCGGGGGCGAGCGGGAAGATTCGCAACAGATGCGCACTCAGCACGCGGCTCAAACTGCTGTCGGCGACGAGCGCGCCGAGGCCGAGAATTCCGGCAATATAGAGGAGCGTCGCCACGTTGAGCTGCTCGGAAAATTCCTTCGCGGTCACCAGGCCAACGCCGGGCAAGAGACAGACGATGCCGGTGGCAAGCGACACCCACGCGGGCGAGATGCCGTGGATGAAATCCGTGGCAAAGAGGATGAGCGAGAAGGCGAGCACGATGGCGAGTCGCCGTTCCCGCTGCGACAGCGGTCCCGTCTCGTCCGCGAACGCGGTGGAAAGAGCATCGCGCTCGGGAAACAGACGGCACACGAGCCAGATCAGCACCACCGTCTTCAGCGCTCCCAAAATCGGGAAATGGAGCAGCAGGTATCGGCCGTAAGTGAGCTTGATGCCGTACATCGACTCGGCGGCTCCGAGCAGCACGCTGTTGGGCACGTTGGCCGGAAGGATCGTCGTCGAGGGCATGTAGCTCGCGGCCGCAACGGTCACCACCAGGCCCGTACGCCCCGGCCGTCCGGGCGCCAGGCCGAGTTTCGCGGCCAACGCGATCACGATCGGCATGAGCAGCAAGACCCGGCCGAGGGTCGAGGGCATGAGGAAGGAAAGCACAACCGAGCCGAATGCGACGGCGGCAACGGCGCGATGGTACGAACCGCGAACTTGACCCGACAGCAAGTGAGCCAAGCGACCGCCGAGGCCCGAGCTGTGCACGGCGATGGCGGTTACTGAGCCGCCGAAGACCAGCCACCAGGCACTCGACGCAAAGCCGGAGAAAATCGTTTCCGGCTTGGCGACGTGAAAGATCGCGGCGAGGAGGAAGAAAAGCAGCGTCGTCAGCGGCTCGGCGAAAACGCCAAAGGCCCAGGAGACGATGGCGAAGCCGACCAGGATCGCGGCCTGCGCCAAACGCCGCTGCGCTGTCGCCGCGAGCGCCGCGACGGTGATCGTAAGCAACGCGACTGAGAGCCAACGCGCTGCGACAATGCGAAGGCGATCGCCCGCGCCATTCATTTACGCGGCCAATACCTACGTTAAAGCGAGTGCAGCTTCCAGTTCTTTGCGTGCAACCCGCCAGGCCCCAGGTGGTTGTTTGCACGCAAACTGCCGATCCCGCGAAGATATCGAAAGGGGCTTGACTCGGCACGAGCGCGTGTATATTCAACCTTCTGGTTGAATGTCCATGAGCCCCTCCGCGCTCGACAACGCCTTCGCCGCCCTCGCCGATCCAACCCGGCGAGCGATCGTCCAACGCCTGGCCAAGAATCCTTCCCGCGTGACCGATGTCGCCAGGCCGTTCGCGATGTCGCTCAACGCCGTTTCGAAGCATCTGAAGGTGCTGGAGCGGGCGGGGCTGCTCAAGCGGACGCGCAACGGCCGGGAGCACCTGCTCGTGCTGCGGGCGGCGCCGCTGCGGGAAGTGGCGAGGTGGACCGCGCGCTACGAGCAGTTCTGGAACGAGCGCCTCGACCGTTTGGAGCTGTTTCTCAAAGCCGATGGCAAAAAAAAGGAGCGAGCATGAACACTGGCAATACTCTGAACGTGAACGTGTCACGATTGATCCGCGCCGCGCCCGAGGAGGTATACCGCGCTTGGCTCGACCCAGAGCGGCTGCAGCGCTGGTTCGGCACGACTCGGCAGATCGTCAACCCGAGGATCGATGGACTTTTCTTCCTGGCGATGGAGCATCAGGGGCGAATCTGGCCACACTACGGCCGGTACTTGCGACTGGAAAAGCCGAGGCTGGTCGAGTTCACCTGGATGTCCGAAGGCACCGAAGGCCGCGAGACGGTGGTGACCATCGAGATGACCGCGCGAGAGGGCGGCACACAGCTGACGCTCACGCACACCGGAATTCCGGACACCAAGCTCGGGCGTGGCCACCAGGAGGGGTGGACGGCGATCGTCGCCGAATTCGCCAAGGCGCTCGAGTGAGTCTCGGCGCGCGTTCTAGGTCGAGCGCGCCTCTTTCGGATCGCGTTAACGGCTAGCGCTTGCCGCCTCCGAACACAACCCCAGACGAACGGCCGTCGAACCTGCAAAAGCTCGGTATTTTACCGCCCCAATTTGTTTCAGAGGCTCAAGCATTGGCATCTGGGATGGTATTGTGCCAAGGCGATGAGGAGCGACGCGTCGAAATCGCAAAACGTCCCTGGGCGACCGAGCGAAGCGCGTCCGGCCGAACCTTCGGGCGATACCTTCGCCGCGGATCTGCGCGGATTCGGGCCGCTTGGAATCGCGGCGATTCTCGTCATACTTGCGGGCAATCTGATCCTCGCGCCGCTCAGCGCCGTTCTGGTGCTGCTCTGGGCGTGGCGCTCGCGGACGCCGTGGCGCGAGATCGGCTACCTGCGTCCCCACAGCTGGGTCAGCAGCCTGGCGGTAGGCATCGTTTTCGGCAGCGCATTCAAATTTGCAATGAAGGCAATCGTGATGCCGCTTCTCGGCGCCGATCCGATCAATCGCGCGTACCATTACCTGGTCGGAAACCGAGCCGCGCTTCCAGCAGCCATTTTGGCGATGATTGTTTCCGCGGGCTTTGGAGAGGAGACCGTCTTCCGCGGGTACATGTTTGAGCGCCTAGGCAAGCTCTTCGGGTCCGGAGCTCGGGCCAAGACATTCATTGTGTTGTTTACCTCCGGACTGTTTGGATTGGCGCACTACCCCGATCAACGCATCGCCGGCGCTGAACAGGCAACAATTACCGGGCTTGTGTTCGGAACGATCTTCGCCGTCACCGGCAGAATTTGGCTGCCGGTCTTTGCGCACGCCGCGTTCGACCTGACCGCGCTCGCGATTATTTACTGGAATCTAGAATCCAAAGTGGCTCACCTCGTCTTCAAATAGGTCGGGCGCGCCAAGCATCCTTCGAGAGCGAACGAATCACGGTGCTTCCCCGCGCCTTCAGGTCGACCGGGTGCGGCCTCTTTTTGTGGCGACCACGAGTTCCCCGCGGCATCTTCTGCCCCGATGCGATATCTGGAAGACTTCACCGAAGGCCAGGTGTACGAGCTGGGCGAAGAGACCATCCGCGAGCACGAAATCATCGACTTCGCGCGTCGTTTCGACGCGCAGCCGTTCCACGTGGACCCGGAGGCTGCGCGCGGCTCGATCTACGGCGGGCTGATCGCCAGCGGTTGGCACACCGGATCGCTTTTCATGGGGATGCTGGTGCGCGGGCTGATTCACGATGTCGCGAGCCTGGGCTCGGGCGGCCTTGACGAGCTGCGCTGGCTCAAACCGGTGCGCCCCAATGATACGCTCCGCGGGCGCCTGACCGTTCTCGGCACGAGGGCCTCCACAAAACACGCGGACCGCGGACTGATGAGTTGCTTGGGCGAGCTGTTCAACCAGCACAACGAGCGCGTTTTGATGATCCGCTGGTCGGCAATGATCGCCCGCCGCCACTAGTCACGCGCACTAACGTCCGCCGACGAGGCGCGACCACATCGTCATCAAATTGCGAACCACCGCAGCTTGGGGCGGCGTCGCCGCAGGCGGAATGTCAATCTGCACTCCGTACTGCGCGAGGCGGGTGAACGGATTGCGAGCATCTGCAGTCTTGAGTGGCACAGAAGTATCGGCGGGCCGAAAACCGTATCCCAGC
>DATFTC010000036.1:0-3271 GCA_035262305.1 Myxococcaceae bacterium
GACGTGTTTCTCCAACGCGGTGACTCTCTTCTCGAGCGCGATCAACGAGGCCTGATCAGATTTCTTCTCCAGCATCGCCGCGATCCGCCGCAACTCCTCCGAGTGTCTCCCCAGCTCCTCGGTGTTGAGCCGGATCTGCTCGCTGTTCTTACGAATGTCCTCGCTGTTCTTGCGGATGCCCTCGGTGTTCTTGCGAATGCCCTCGGTGTTCTGGAGAATGTCCTCACCGTTCTTCTTGACGATCGCTTCGACCACCTCGAGGCGGAGCGTCAGTTCTCGACGCATTTCGTCCATGCGTTGCACGAGCTCCTGCTTCGAGGCGAAGACAGCTTCGATCGTGGCGCGGTTCTGCTCCTGAATCGCCTCCAGAAGAATCGCTTGCCGACTGGCGGCAGTTCGACCCGGAGCACCTCTCCCTCGGCTTTTTTTCTGGGCTGACACGATGCCTCGTTGTACCCGATCGGTCCACGCGCGACCATTGCGATTTCCCCTACCCAGAAAACGACAGCCATGAAATCGGTGCGCGAGGGTTTCCGTCAGCACACCTTTCGCAGCATCACGTGAGAGATCGGCGGTTGTGACCGTTGGCATCCTTGAGGAGACGCCGCCACCGCGCAACTCGCATCTGGCACTCGCGCGCCGAGAGAGTCTCCCGCCGAAAGACGAAGCGACCGTCCACTCACTACTTTCGACCGCTCGCCCAGGAGTTTCACACTGCGGCAACCCAGCGGTGAACACTCGCGACATCGACCAGGAGGTCGTCATGGAACTCCTCTGCTCCGGCATTCCAGGCGCGCCACTGAATCGGGAGTCGCCTGAGGTTTCGACTTTCCGTCAGCCGCTTTCGCTTGCCCTCATATTGCCCCTTGCTCTCCTTCTTTCGCCGTTGGTTCTCGTCGGGGTCATCGTTCTGGTTGCGAGCGACGCTGATCGGAGCTTCCAAAATGAACCGTAAGCGCGCTTTCGCTTCATTTCGCGGCCTCCTCGGCGCAGCGGTCATCGCCGTCGCGGCGTCGTTGGGGGCGCTTTCGCTCGAGCACCGGACAGAGGTCACGCTCCCCACCCCGACGGGGTCATTTGCGGTCGGCCGATCCACGTATGTTTGGACCGACGATGAAACAGTGGACACGCTGGCGCCGGTTCCGGGGACTAAGCGGGAGCTCATGGTCT
Source organism: Myxococcaceae bacterium (assembly GCA_035262305.1). Lineage (GTDB taxonomy): Bacteria > Myxococcota > Myxococcia > Myxococcales > Myxococcaceae > DATFTC01. Next base: position 1,171 of record DATFTC010000036.1, read on the forward strand.
GGATCTGGTACCCGGCCACCGCCGGACAATCTGCGACTCCGGACGCCTACCTGCCCACTGAAATTCGAACGGCAGTCGAGCGCGCTCGCGGCGTGCTGAACAGCAAGTTTCTGACGCGAGATCTGTCGAAGGTCCATTCGCACAGTGCTCGCGATCCGAATGTATCACCTCAGCAGCGATCGTACCCCGTGGTGATCATGCGAGCGGGCGCTTCTCTGGAAGTTTGGAATTACTCGACGCTCGCTGAGGATCTGGCCAGTCGCGGTTACGTTGTCGTGGCCTTCGACGCCCCTTATCGCACTGGCGTCGTCGTTTTCCCTGACGGCCGCGTGGTTAGAAGGACGCCGGCGAATAACCTGGAGCTCGTTGCGGGCGAGGAGCTCGCGCAGCGTGCGATCAAGCTGATGGCTGCGTGGACTGCTGACATCGCGTTCGTGCTCGATCGACTGGAGCGGCTGAACCGTTCGGACGCGTCGGGCAAATTCACGGGCCGGCTCGAGATGACGCGCGTGGGAGTATTCGGTCACTCCTTCGGCGGGGCGACCGCCGCACAATTCTGCCACGACGACCCTCGGTGCAAGGCGGGGATCGACGTGGACGGTGCTCCATTGGGTAGCGTCATTCAGGACGGCCTTCATCAACCGTTCATGTTCCTGCTGAGCGACCATGGCGACTTCTCAGCCAACGCGGAGAGTCGTCGAGTCTGGGCTGACATCCAATCGATTTATGATCGTCTGCCGGCTACGGGAAGGTTTCGAATCGCTATCCGCGGCGCGAACCATTTCACGTTCACCGACGACGGAGCCCTTTTGAAGAGCCATGTCTTTCGCGGCGTGCTCCGCGTCTTCGGCAAGGTCGGCATCGACGGCCGTCGCCAACTGGACGTGACGGCGTACTGCGTGCACACCTTTTTCAATGCGTACCTCAAGGGGACAGACACTTCGCGGTTTGCGATTTCATCTGTGCTTTACCCCGAGATCCAAGTCTTCCAGTGAACAACTTTCGTCTTCGCCATCGCGCCGCTTCGCAAATCGCATCTGGCTCGCTTGGCCCAGTCCGGTAAGCAGATCATGGACCGATGATTCCCACTGAGCGCGAGATTATATGGTCCAGCATCACAACGAGCGGAGGATAAGCAGATGCTAAAGAATGCACCAATCGTTCCTTACATACCGGTGGCGGACGTGCCTCGAGCCCGGAAGTTCTATGAAGAAAAAGTGGGACTGGTACCCAAAGAAGAGTACGCGGGAGGCGTGGTCTACGAGTGCGGCAAGGGTTCTCGAGTCTTCATGTACCAATCGCCTGGCGCCGGAACTTCGAAAGCGAGCACCGCATTCTGGGCCGTTGAGGACGTCGGGGCCGAAGTCGCCGAGCTCAAGGCGAGAGGCGTGGTGTTCGAGGAGTATGATTACCCGAGCTTAAAGACGGTCAACAGCATTGCAACCGGCGGCGGCGCGAAGACTGCGTGGTTCAAGGACACTGAGGGCAACATCTTGGCAGTGAGCCAACGGATCCAACGCTAGCGAGCGTCACTGGAGCAACAGGTTCTCGAAGCGGCCGGCAACCAAAGCGATGTCCTTGCTGCGTTTCCGCGTTCCATCGCCTAGGCATCCTCTCGAGCCTCTGGTTGCTGTTTTGATTGCCTGAATAAGTCAGCGGCGCACCCGTCTTCAGCATGTTGTTCTGAGCGAGGTCAACCTATGGCCCGAAGGACTACTCGACTAACTTGGATCCTGTTCGTGTCTAGTTTGACGGGGTGCCTGACCCCCGTCCCCCCGGCCGCTGCCGTCATTCCCTCTGGCTCCGGGATTCGCGCTGCACCCAAACCATCAGACTGCAAGCTCAATTTTTTTCGAACGAAGGTTGACCAGCCATACGACGAATTAGCCGCCTTGCACGTCGGCGCACCGACTGATGGCTATGGCAATATAGGTGATTACACCCCGTGGCAGCTTCAAAACGCCATGCGCGCAAAAGCGTGCGCACTCGGCGCTGATGCAGTCATCGTTACCCAGGACTTCTCTCCTACTAAGGGAGGGTTCATGAATGGCACAGCGATCAAGTACCGCACCGTTTTGACCGGTGTGAAATAGCGACCCGC
>DATFTC010000037.1:0-18210 GCA_035262305.1 Myxococcaceae bacterium
GTTCCTTGTATTGGTGAGCTGCAGTCCAAAGTAGTCCGCCGGACTAAACGGTGCACCTTAGTGATGTCAAGCAGACGGCGCGCCCCACATACCTCACTAAGAGTGAAGGGTGGAATTCTTCTGCCACGTTCAAGTTCGTCCTCCCGGTTCTCGCCGTCGGGGCTGTCGTTGCGCTGAAGGTATTGCTTAGCAGTTCTTTGGGAAGGGACGTTCCGTTCCTTCTCTTCTTGCTGCCGGTAATCCTCGCTGCCTGGTACGGCGGAGCCGCCAGCGGGCTCGCCGCGACGATCATGGGCGCACTGGCGGCTGACTACTTCTTCATCGCTCCGGGTCAGGGCTTTGGGCCGATGAGTGGAAAGGCGGCGCTCCAGTTGGGCGGCTTCGTTTTGCAGGGCGCGCTGGTTGCTTACTGCGTCGCGGGAATGCAGAACGCGAGGAAGGCAGCGGAATCGGTCGCCTTGCAGCGCGAGAACAGAAATCAAGTTGTAGCCGAGGTGGGCGCGCTCTTGGCGGCATCTCTGCGTGAGCAGGCCCAGAAAGAAACCAAGCTGCGCGAGGAGCTGGTCAGCATCGTCTCGCACGATTTGCGCAATCCGCTGAGCGCCATCCTCGTCAGCGGACATCATCTTCTGAAAAGCAAGACGCTGGAGCCCGCCGATCGGGAGAAGGTCAACCGAATGATCAGCGCGGCGGAGCGAATGTCGCGCCTGATCTTGAAGCTGTTGGACTTCTCGCGCGCGCGGCTGTGCGGAGGGCTTCCGGTAGACCTGACTGAGACGAGCCTGAACCGCATTTGTGAACAAGTGATCGACGAGCTGCGAGTGGCGAACCCCGGCCACGCAATTCGGTTGGAGGCATCGGGTCCCGAGCTCGTCGGTCAGTGGGACGTGGACCGGATTGCCGAGATGCTGTCGAACGTCGTTGGAAACGCCATTCAGTACGGTGAGCCCAGCTTCCCGATCAGGGTCATGGTGGAGCGGGCGGACCACTCGGCAATTGTCACCGTGCACAACCAGGGCAGGCCAATCCCGCCCGCTCTGCTGCCCCACGTCTTCGATCCATTTCGGCGCGGCATCGAAAGCCGGTCGAACAGCGTTGGGCTCGGGCTCTACATCGCTCGGCAGATCGTGCTCGCGCATGGGGGCCGCGTCGAAGTGACCTCCTCGGCGGGGGAGGGAACGCGGTTTATCATCCGATTGCCCCTGGCGCCGGCGCGAGGCGCGGCGTAAGCCGGTTAACGAATCGGTACAAAGTCCAATATTCCGTTCGTTCAATTTGTGACTACGCGGGGCGCGAAGGGCAAATTGCCATGCGGATCGCAATCGCAGCCCTGCTCGCGCTGCTCGTGGCTGCAACCCGGGCCGACGCCGAGGACGAGAAGTCGTGCTTCCAGGCGTCCAAGACGTCAACAGTCACCTCGACCGTCGTAGCACTCGAGCAAAAGATGCCGATGGTTACGCCGACGAACCGGAACATCGCAAAGCTCGCGGTGTTCGCCTTGCTGGTGGCGGCAACCGTGGCCGGCACGGAGGAGAAAAAGCCGTCCTTCGGCGCGTCCAAGACATCGACGGTCACCTCGACCGTCATGGCAGTCGATCAGAAGACCCGAATGGCCAAGCTGGCGAACGAAGCCGGGGAGCTGACCGTCAAGGCGGACACCCGGATCAAGAACCTGGAGGAGGTGAAACTCGGCGACGTCGTGACCGCCACGGTCACCGAGTCGATCAGCGGCCGGGTGCTCAAGAAGGGAGAGTCCATCCCTAACGCCTCCGAAGGTCCGACCACGCCCAGCGCGCCCCTGGGTGCGAAGCCCGCCGGGCACAGCGCGAAAGAGGTTTGCGCGATTGCGACGATAGCGGCCCTCGACAAGGACAGCGGGGTCATCACGCTCACGGGCCCGAAAGGGAATAGGTACCCAATCCAAGCAAGGGACAAGGAGACCGTTGACAAGCTCGAGGTGGGCGACAAGGTGGAGGTTCACCCGGCGCAGGCAATCGGAATCGAGGTCACATCCGCGCGGTAAAGGTCGCCGCCCGGGGGCGGGACGGGCGGCGACCTGCGGCATTTTGCCCCAGGCAAGCGAGGCTCCCAAAAATTACCAGCACCCTTGGTCCGACTGATGTGCCGCCAAAGTTACAATTCAAGCCCCCAATTGACGCTGGATCTTGGCTGTCCCATCATGGCGGCAACCGAGGCGGCAGAGGGGCTCATGAACGAGGACGTGATTGTTTACGTTGTCGACGACGACGAACGAGTGCGCATCGCCCTCGCGCGGTTGCTCAAGTCGGCGGGATATCAAGCGCAGGTGTTCGCGTCCGGGCGGGAACTTCTGACGGAGGTCCCGCACTTCAACGAAACGGCGACGGTGGTCCTGACGGACCTGCGCATGCCCGGGATGGACGGGATGGAACTCGCGAAGCGGCTGGCTGCGGAGACGGTGCCGCCGCCGATCGTGTTCCTCACCGCTCACGGCGACGTGCCCGCGGCCGCGCGGGCGATGAAAGAAGGAGCCGTCGATTTCCTCGAGAAACCCGTGCGGGAAGAGGACCTCTTCGAAGCTCTGGGACGAGCTGCTGCCCGCAGCCGTGAAGAGATCGCGCGCCGTCAGCGGCTCCGCGAGCTGCAAGAGCGTTACGCAAAGCTCACGCCGCGCGAGCGCGAGGTGTTATCGCTGGTGGTCTCGGGGATGATCAACAAGGAAGCCGCTTGGGAGCTGGGGATCTCCGAGAAGACGATCAAGGTGCACCGCGCGCGAGTGATCGAGAAGATGGGGGCGCGGTCGCTGCCGGATCTGGTTCGGATGGCGGGCCACCTGGGAATCCCGGCGGACGCGACGCCTTCCTCCGACGACGCGCGGATGGCATAGGCCCGAAGGGCAGTACCTGCATCCGCGCCGCGCCAGTGTGAGCACGGCTGTCTGCAGGCAACCCTGTCCAATTGGGCATCTACGAACCGAAAGCCGCGGGTCTAGCAGGCCATGTTGGCCGGAAGGCGCGGCCGTGATTAGTTACGGTCCGGTGAACGCGCTGAAGGCGCCGGTTACCGACGAGGAGTTAAACGATGACAAGCGTCGCTCAAATCTTGCGAGGGAAAGGGCACCAGGTCTGGTCGGTATCGCCTTCGACTCTGGTCTACCAGGCGCTCAAACTGATGGCCGAAAAGGATGTCGGCGCGCTGCTCGTGCTCGAGGGGGATGAATTGAAGGGCATTTTCTCGGAGCGGGATTACGCCAGGAAGGTCATTCTGGCGGGCAAGTCCTCCCGGGAAATCGCCGTCAAGGAAATCATGAGCTCCGAGGTGATTACCGTCGCTCCTCAAAAGACTGTCGAAGAGTGCATGGCACTGATGACAGACAACCGCGTCCGTCATCTGCCCGTCGTCGAAGGCGGCCGAGTGGTGGGTGTTATGTCGATCGGCGATGCAGTGAAAGCCATCATCTCCGAGCGCGAATTCACGATAAAGCAGCTCGAGAATTACATCACCGGAAGCCCGTAGCCAAGACGCCATTCCCGAGCTTGTAGCCTGTTCGCTTCGGAGTGCCCGTCGAGGCGCACTGGCTGCCGAGCCAGGCACGTTGTTTGCTAGAGCACTCCTTCTGTGGGCGGACTGACTCACGGAAGGGATTTTGATGGCTCAAGTGGCAGATTTGTGGATGTGTTTGAAGTGTGTACGTTCGGCCCTTGTTCTGGTTGTGTTGTCGCCTCTGGGATGCGGCGGTGACGACACACTGAGCGATACATCGGATCTAGGCACCGCCAGTCTTCCGATTGAGGACGATTGGAAGGGGTGCGGAGAATCATTCACGGCGGACCTACCGACTGAGGCTCAGCCCGATCCGAACGACGATGAAGTCTGCTGCTGTTGAGCTTTTGGCGGAGAATTACATTGCCGGAAGCCCGTAGCTAAGACGCCATTGCCGAGCTCGCGGTTTGTTTGGGTTCCGAATGTTTTGTCGACGTCGCGCTGGGTCTCGATCGAGCGAGGACGACTACTTTTGTTCCCCCCTTGGGCGTGAGGAGAACGCCGCGTCGCGTGGGCCGGGCGGTCGCCTCGCCAACCAGCTTGAGCTCGAGGCTCGAAAAGAGTGTCGAGAGCAGGACCTTCATCTCATACAGGGAGAATGCCATCCCAAGGCATCTTCGGTTCCCGCCTCCAAAGGGGAACCACTCGCTGGGCCCGTACTTCCTCTCGAAGAACCGCTCGGGACGGAAGACCGCGGGATCGGGGTAGAGGTCCGATCGGTGATGCACCAAGTGCATGCAGGGAGCAACCCTGGCTCCCGCGGGTAACTCCCAAGGCCCGAGCGAGAGCGGGGCCTTCAACAGGCGCAGCACCAAAGGGACAACGGTCCGGAGCCGGAGTGCTTCCTTAACGGCGGCGTCGAGGTACTCGAGTCGCGCCAGCTCCGCCGCACTGAAGTCCGAACGCTGAGCCGGCGCCACCTCATCGACGATTCTGCGAAGAGCGCTCCGAGATGCGAGGATCTCCCGTACCGCCCAAGACAGCGCGGCGGCGCTGGTGTCGTGCCCGGCCAGAAGAAGCGTCATCAGCTCGTCGCAGATCTCCTCATCGTCCATCGGCTGGCCATCCTCGTCGCGCGCCTGCAACAAGATCGCGAGAACGTCGGATCTCTTTGCGAGGTCTGGCGAAGAGCGGCTGCGCGAGATGATCTCGCCAAGGCGCGCGCGGAGCTGATCGACGTTTTGGAGGAAGCGGGCCCAGCGCGGCGACCAATGCCTGAGCCTTTCGGGAATCAGCGGCCCCAACAACACAAACGGGGTCACCGTCTCGGCCAGCATGTCTTGAATGAGATCCGTCAGTACCTGGAATTGCTCCTTGTCATTAACGCCAAACACTGTTTGCAAGATCACGCGCAGGGTTATCTCGCGCATTGATTCGTCGATCGTCACGACTTGGCTCGTAGGCCAGCGGTCGATCACATCGAAGGTTGTCTCACGAATTGTCGTCAGGTACGCGCGCATGCGGTCGCCGTGGAGCGGGGGCAATAAGAGCTTTCGCTGGCGAGCATGAGGCTTTTCGTCCAGCAGCAGAACGGAGCGCGCTCCAAGGGCGGGGCGGAAGAGCGTATCGTTGGCTTCCCCGGAGTGCGCGACCGCCGGATCAGCCGCGAAAATCTCTTCAACGAGTTTCGTATTGGAGACGATCACGAACTGACCGTAGCCGGCCAATTTCACCGTGAAGATCTCTCCGTATTGCTTGGCGCATGCGTCGAGGAACTGGAGCGGCCGTACCGTATAGGAGAGAAGCTGGAGAACGGAGGGGACCTTGGGACCTTGAGGGAGTGCCACAAATCCTCCACTTCCGTGGTCCACTAATAGCCCTTCGAGCCCCCAGCAAGGCAAAAATCAGTCGCTACGCCCAAGTAACCAACCTGCATTGAGAGTTTCCATTAGATCAAGGCCTGCGAGGTGCCGTCCGCTGGCGCGTCCCTGAAAAAAGAGTTGGCAAACTGCTTCCCTTATCCGGTCTATTCACCAGTACTTCCCTGCGATCTTCGGGCCGCCAATGGGAAGTGGACCAACTTACCTGCAAAAGGGGGAGATCCGATGAATCCTCGCTTCGCTTTATGTGTCTTAGCGCTCGCAGTCCCACTTTTTTTACCTGAATCCGCTCTTGCGCAGACGATCAACTGCGACCAAGACCCAGCTCACTTTACCTGCCAGATCGTCGACTCGACCCCGAGCGGAAACCACCTGCTCGTTCAGGAAACGCGCCTTTCCGACGGCAGCATTACCTCTTTCATCAAGTCCAACATCTTCAATCGGCAGTACCAGGCCGGGCTTCACATTGGCTGCACTTATTATTCGGAGGAGGGATATGTCTGCACCGATCCCGGAGCGGCGACCAATGCCCAGTTCGTGAATGTCAATGGAATCGAGTTGGCCCGCTTCGACTACAGCTCGGGTCGGGGAACCAAGACGACGCTGTGCGGACGAAATGTTCCGCAAGACTACAACGAAGGGCCAATCTCGGATGACATTCAGTTTAGGCGCGAAGCGATTAATGAGAGCCAGACCCCTGGCGAGTTTGTATTCAGCGGAGATCCGGCGCTGCACCTGGATATGAATAAGACACTGGTTCGCAGTCAGGGCACGACCGCCCTCATCGCACAGGGAAGTCGAATGGGTTCGGAGTTTCGCTGGACGCTGGCCAACTTGGTGGATTCTCCCTCGCTCAGCAATGTTCGATTTGGAACGGCTCTGTGCGAAGGCCGCCCATGCGGTGGGGAGACCGACGAAGGCCAGAGGTTCTCGGGATTGACCCAAGTCATCGTCATCAACTCGGCGTTGGGGGAGCGCGTTTATCGAGCCGGAGGAAGTCCCCTGGTTCTGTTGCCGAACGGCTCCGTTGACGACTTGCAGGATTTTCTCTGTCAAGAATATCCGGGGATGGACCCTCGGCCGACCAGCGCTGGCGGTTCGCCCTGACCCGCCGCTACAAGGCCATTGATGAATACGGCTGACGCGCCCCTTTCTCGGCACTGGGCGGTTTAGAGGGAACGCGGTTGCGTTCGGCGGCCCCGCTGCTCGGAATCGTCCACAGATACATCGCCGCATAGGCTCGCCATGGCCGCCACGCTTCCGCGCGCCGCTCCAGGTCGCCCGAGCTCTCTAAATCCGCGGCATAGAGAAGACCGAGGTCGCCCGATGGAAACGCATCCGGCTCTCGGAGCGCGCGCATCGCCACGTATTGCCCTGTCCATTTTCCAATTCCCGGGACTTGACACAACCGCGCCAGAAAAGAGTCCGCTCCTACGATTCCTTCAAAGCAGATTTGCCCTTCGCAGACCGCGCGAGCGAGAGCGTGAATCGTCTGCGCTCGCGCCCTGGGCATGCCGACACCGGCGAGGTTGGCATCGGCGAGAACTTCAGGTGTAGGAAAGAGATGGGTGAGGCCACTGGCCGCCGAAAACGGTCGCCCAAACTCTCTTGCCATCCGGCCCGCCAGAGTTGTCGCCGCTTCGATGCTGATCTGCTGCCCGAGGATTGCTCGCATCGCCAATTCGAAGCCATTCCAGCAGCCCGGCACCCGTAGCCCCGGAGCAGTCTCGACCCGCTTGGCCAGGACCGGATCAACTCCCAAGCATCGGGCAATCTCCGTCGGATCGGCGTTCAGATCGAACATTGCGCGTATTCGCTCGATAATAAGAAACAGCGAGCGGGGATCGCCGAAGTGAATGCGCACCGACAGCGCGTCATTTGCCTCATCGAGTGAGACGTCAAAATATCCATCGCGACCGTTCAAAGAAAACGAACGGCGATACGTGGAGACATCCACTGCTTCCACGCCCGGCGTACCGCGAGGCGCTAAAAACGCCAGCATCGACCTCCAGTCGTAGGGCGGGCGGAACCCGAGACGGAAGAGGTACTGGTTCTCGGGCGCAGCTTCGATCTGCCGCGCCAGTCGCCGGATTTGAGTCGGCGTTCGATGATAGGTTTTTCGAATCGCGTCGTTAAACCTGCGAACGCAACCAAACCCCGACGCTAATGCGATTTCGTTCATCGGCAGACTCGTCTCGTCGATCAGCTTCTTCGCAAAATGCAGACGCCGGGTTCGGACTACCGCGCTCGGCGTCGCTCCCAGATGTCGGAGGAACAGCCGACGAAGATGCCGCGAGCCGATCCCGAGCCGCTCGGCCAATAACTCCACCCCGCCATTTTCCAGGGCGCTGTCCTCCAAACCGCTCTCCGCAATCAGGCGCAGAGCTCGCGCCACAGTGCTGGGGGTTCCCAGCCAAGCCGGAGTTCCCGGGGAGCATTCCGGCCGGCAGCGCAAGCATGGGCGAAAGCCGGCTTCGGATGCAGCCGCGGCGCTGGGGAAGTAGCGGACGTTGCTTTCTTTTGCAGTGCGCGCGCGACAGATCGGCCGGCAGTAAATGCCGGTGCTGAGCACGGCGACGAAGAACTTGCCGTCGAAACGCGCATCGCGCGACAGCCTCGCTCGCGAGCAGATTTGCCAGCTCAGGTCCACCGTCGACACTCCTTACGGACACGTCGAAAGGAAGATACCATGTACTGCCTCTTCGACTCTCCCGATCCCTTCAACTTCCAACTGCTGTTGTCCCGCACGTTCACTTGCCGATCGTAGGCGATGCTCCGATTGACCATGGACGTTTGCGGACCTCGATTTTCGGCGGGCCTTGCAAAGCCTATCAGCAATGCTTCCGCACAAATCGACGTCCGCAAACGTCCGACGCCGTTCCCTCCGCGACCCTATTCTGCTCGAGCAGTGAAGACCGGACAATTTCGGTCTCGACCATTCGATACAAGCCGCAGAGGGGACAATATGAAACTCCAGACATTCAGAGAGATGATAGCCGTTGCCTTATTTGCCGCGCTAGTCGCTCCGGCTCAACTGGCCGCCGAAGAGCTGAGCAATCACAGACATCATCGGTACTCGGTCGTGCGCCTTGGCTCTCTCGGGGGAACGATGGGCGGCGCGAGCAGCATCAACAACCGCGGTTGGGTGAGCGGCTCTTCCAATTTACCGGAGGATCAAACACAGCACGCCGTGCTCTGGCGGCATGGACAAACATTGGACCTCGGTACGCTCGGCGGACCGAACAGCTCGGTATCCTGGCCAAACCATAACCGGCGCACGGTGGTGGGCATCGCCGAGACTTCCGACCTCGATCCTTTGGGGGAGAGCTGGAGCTGTTCTGCATTCTTCCCCAACTCGACCGGCCATACATGTCTTGGTTTCGTCTGGGAGCGCGGAGTGATGCGCCCGCTGCCCACGCTCGGAGGCAACAACGGATACGCGGCGGGGGCCAACAACCGGGGCCAGGTCGTCGGATGGGCAGAAACGGATTTTCACGACCCGACCTGCATTGCGCCCCAGGTGCTTCAGTTCCAGGCGGTCCTCTGGGGACCGAGAGGTCAGGTCCAAGCGCTCCCTCCGCTCGAGGGCGACCTCGATTCGGCGGCCACCGCGATCAATGATCGCGGCCAGGTCGTCGGCATCTCGGGCACTTGCTACCGAGCTGTCGGGGCATTGAGCGCCAAGCACGCCGTGCTCTGGGAACGCGGCCAGGTGATTGATATTGGAAACCTGGGCGGCATCGCCTGGAACACTCCCGCTGCGATCAACAATCGCGGCGACGTCGCCGGATTTTCCGACTTACCTGGCGACGACGCCGACCACCCGAACTTTCACGCTTTCTTCTGGACTCGGCGCGGCGGAATCCAGGACCTCGGCACGCTTCCCGGCGACACGAGAAGCCTGGCTTTCGGACTGAACGAGCGCGGGCAGGTGGTGGGAGAGTCGATCGGTTCAACTGGACGCCGCGCGTTCATTTGGCAAGGTGGCGCGATGATGACGGACCTCAACGCGCTCGTCCCGCCAGGCTCGCCGCGTTTGCTCTATGCCAATGACATCAACGACGAGGGCGAGATCGTCGGCCAGGCGCAGGATTCAAGCACGGGTGAGTTCTTTGCTTTCGTGGCGCTCCCGGGGTGCGACGAAGACGATGACAACTAGAACCAGCGCTGCAATCGCCGTCGGCTTACGCCGACCGTCGGCGGGTACCGATCCCTTTGCAAGGGCCCCATGCTATGGGGCCGACATGTCGATGAGCATCGAGATACGGCGCGAACGCCCCGGAGACGAGGCAGGAATACGTATGGTGAACGAGTGCGCTTTCGCCCAGCCGAATGAAGCAGACCTCGTCGATGCCGTCCGCACCACCGGCGCCGCGACGCTGTCGCTTGTCGCCGTGCTGAAGGACGAGCTGGTGGGGCACATTTTGTTCACGCCGGTGACGGTGCAGTCACCCAAGGGTGATTTCGAAGCGGTGGGCCTGGCCCCGATGGCGGTCATGCCCGGGCTCCAAAGAAACGGAATCGGGTCGCAGCTCGTATCCAGAGGCCTGGCCGAGTTGCGTGCTGCGGGCCACGAGGTCGTCGTTGTCGTTGGTCACGCTGAATACTATCCGCGGTTCGGCTTCGTAAAAGCCAGCGGGTATGGAATTCGCTGGGAGCACCAGGTTCCCGACGAAGTATTCATGGCTCTCGAGCTGAAACCCGGAGCGCTTCGCGGGCTCGGTGGCGGGGTCGTGCGATTCCGGGCTGAGTTTGCAGCTGGCTGAGCGGGCGAGGTCGACGCATCTCCTCAACGGACGGAAAGGAGCTCCTCGACCTTGCGGAGCGGCAGCCGCGCGCGTTCGCCGAGGTTCGGGTGGCTTTGATAAATGCGCTGAGCACGCTCGACGAGGGATCGAGCCTGAGTGCGCTCCCCTTGCGACAAATAGCACTCGGCGAGAGCGATCAATGACTCTGCGACAACGGGACTGTTCTCGTCCAAATTGGCTTCTCGCCACGCCAGGGCATCCCGCAACGGTGTCAGCGCTTCCTTCGCTCGGCCCAAGCGGGTCAGCGCGAGGCCGTGGCTTACCAGCAGATTCGCTCTGCTGAATTGCAAGACCTCTGCTCCTTGAGTCGTGCTCAGGCGATCGAGACTCTCCGAAGCGATGCGTTCTGCCTCCTCTGGGCGCCCGAGATGAAGGAGGGCGCGGCTGCGAATCAGGCCCGCGACGAACGAGTTTTGAAGGGAACCACCGCCGGACAAGGTGCTCGTCGCTACAGTGGAGAGGGCCTGTTCGGCCTCGCCAACCGCGAGTTGGTAACGAGCGCGGAACAGAGTTGCCGACTCAGGCCGGCCGATCTTCTCCAGGATGGAGCTGGATTGCGAGAGCATGCGGTCGGCGAGCTCGTAGCGGCCCATCGCCATCTGTAAAACTGCGGCGTTCTCCAGCATGTTCGCGTGTTGATACGTGTTCGGCCGGGTCTTCTCGCGGACCGCCAGCGCCTGCTGATACATCAATTCCGCCTCTTCGAGCTTTCCCAGCTCGGCAAGCGTGCGACCAAGCTCGAATCGCGCCGTGGGCAGGTGGAACGACTCTTCTGGACCCAGCACTCGCACGCCGGAGTCCACGGCCTTTCGCAACAGAACCTCCGATTCGCGCAGGCGCCCCACGGTGCGAAGAAAACCGCCGTAACGCAGCCGGGTCTGAATCGTGTCGATGTGATCTTCGCCATTGACGCGCAGGCTCATTGCGACCGTTTCCTTGAAGTCGCCCTCGGCCTCCGCGAATCGCGCCAAGGCGGTTTCTTGTTCAGCCATTTCAGTCACCGGACGAATCAGCTCGATCTCCGGCGTCCCGAGGCGGCGATAAAGCTCGACCGACTCCTTGTAGAGCTCGAGCGAGGCCGAAGTGTTGTGGGCGAAGTTCTCCGCTAAAGCCGCTTGATGAAGGGCTCCGGCGAGGAGCTCGGTATTCGGGTGATATCGCCGGGAGATTTCGACGGCCTTCATCGCGTAACTGCGGGCCTTACCCTGGTCGCCGACGGTGCGCCAATAAGCGGCGAGCCATTTGTCGCACGCGACCCGAATCGCGCTCGTCTGGTCGCCGTTGGCTTCGAGTATTCGCTCGGCCTCCTGCAAGATGGCTAGCGACTCTTTTGCCCGGGGGGTGGCGTAGACCGAATTTGCGTAGTCTACGAGCGCAACGGCGAGTCGTACGTCATTGGGCTTGTACGTGCGCCGCGCCAGCTCGACGCGCTTCTGCCTGAGCTGCACGCTCTTCTCGTCGAGGCCGAGGCCCATATAGAGGTCACCCACCGTCGAAAGGAGCTGGAGCGCGACCTGGGAATCCAGAACTCGATCGGCGAGCAAACGCTCGGCTCCGCTGTCAAGCAGCTCGCGCGCGGTCACCGACTGCGCCCGCAATGGATCGGCTTGCCGCTTGGAGCTCTTGTTGAAAATCCCGAGCAGGAAGTCCTTCACCGCGGTCGCATTCCTTGCCTCGACCCGAGCTTGCTCAGCGGCCCGCGTCGCACGGCGCGCCTGCACCAGCGTACCGAACAGGCCGGCGCCGGTGGCGACGATCGCGGCCGAGGCGAGCGCGACTGCAATGTAATTGCGACGTACGAATTTCTTGGCTCGGTAGGCGAGGGTATCGGGCCTGGTGCTGATGGGCTGATGGCGCAGGTAGCACCGCAGATCGTCGGCGAAAGCGGTCGCCGAGGTGTATCGTTCCGCCGGATTCTTCTTCATCGCCTTGCCGACGATGGTGTCGAGGTCTCCTCGCAGCGCCCGCTTCCATTTCTCACCGGAGTCGGTGATATCGGAGGGTCGCGCCGGCTGAGTGTCGACAATGGCTTTCATCAAATCCACCGGAGACTGAAGAGCGGATGCAGCCGGGTGCTTTCCGGTGAGCAGCTGGTAAAGCAAAACGCCCAGCGTGTAGACATCGGTTCCGGTGGTGATTGCGTAACCGGTCACTTGCTCCGGTGCTGCGTACGCCAGCGTCAGCGCTTGTTCGCCTTGGCGCGTGAGTATCGTCGCCGGCGCTCCTGATTCGTCGTCGAGCAGCTTGGCAATTCCGAAGTCGAGGAGCTTCACCTGCCCATCACCGGTGACGAGCACATTCGAGGGCTTGATGTCGCGGTGGACAATCAAGTTGGCGTGGGCATGCGCCACCGGCGCCAAGACGTCCACGAAGAGTCGGAGGCGCGCTTCGACGCCCAGCGCGTGCTCATTGCAATAGGCGTCGATGTTTTTTCCTTGGACGTATTCGAGGATCAAATACGGCGCGCCGGTGGATGAGACGCCGGCGTCAATCAGGTGCGCGATGTTGGGATGCGCGAGTCGCGCCAGAATGCTGCCCTCGCGGCGGAATCGCTGCTCGCCCGCGCCTCCGAGGAGCCCGACGTTCAAGAATTTCACTGCCGCGCGCCCCTCGAAACGCCCATCGCTGCGGCGGGCAAGCCAGACAGTACCCATCCCGCCCTGGCCGATCGGTGACTCGAGCGTGTACGCGCCCACCGTCTGTCCAACGAGAGGCGCGAGCGACGATCGAGGGATCATCTTTACCCACTCCTCGTCGCCGACGGCATCGCGCTCCATGAGCAGCGTCTGCAAATCCATCGCAACGGCTGGGTTCTCCGAGCGAAGGGCCTCCAGCCAACCAGTGCGCTGCTCCGGGGAGATTTCGAGAGCCTTGTCTAGGTAGGGACCGAGCGCGCGCCACTGCTCCGGATCAAATGGGGGCACTCGTACCCTCCGCTCTACGTCGTGCGAGAGCGGTCGAACCTACTCCCGCGCGCACCCGACGGCAACGCTGCGACGGCAAGGTCCGACTGCTAACGCCTCGGTCTTCGCCAATCATCCAGAAATGCGGCTCACGGCAGCTGTTCGAGCTCGACGGCGCGTAAGAGCTCCACTGCCGCGGGAGCGCGGAAGCTGTCCGGTACAGGCGCGGCCGGTGCGGATCCACTGCTACAATAATCGTGCGTGGCGTGCTGCTCGGCTTGTAATGCCGGCTAAACCTCGCAGGAGACTCCTACCTTCCGTCGCAGCATTACGAGAAAAGTTTCGCGTCTTTTTTTCTGTTTCGCTTTGCTCCACAGGGCTTGGCTAAAGGGAGATTGGGTAGCGGAGCCTCGTGATGGTCCGTGAATCGACCTCAAGCCGGCACCGAGAACGGCAGCGGGTATGGGCGGCCGAAGGGCACGCCCGCGCGCACGGTCTCGAAAGGCTTGAGGTACGCCTTGCCGGTGATCTCGTTCTTCTGCGTGTCGACGAGCTTGATCGGTCCCTCCACCAGCTCGACGATAGAGATATCCGCCGGCGCGCCCGGCTGCAGCGTGCCGAGCCCGGGTACGCGGCCGATCAATTTCGCCGGAGCGGCGGTGGCAAGCTCCACCACCTTTTCCAGCGGCAGCCCGAGCGCGAGGAACTTGCTCATCACCCAGGGCAGGAAGGGCATGCCGGGAGTGTTGACGCTGGCTGTCCAGACGTCGCTGCTGATGCTGTCCGGGGCAAGCCCCTGCTTGATGGCCGCCTCGGCGATCTTGAAGTTGAAGCTCCCACCACCGTGGCCCACGTCGATGTGCACGCCGCGCTTCTTCGCCTCCAGCGCCGCGGGAAGCAGCTTGCCGTTGGTATCAATCACGTTGTTTCCTGCTCCGCTGTAGCTGTGCGTGAGGACGTCGCCCGGCCGGAGCAGGTCGAGCAGGTCAGACAGCTTTCCGGGGGCGCCGCCGATGTGGCACATCACTTTGGCTCCAGGGACTGCGGACATCTCTGCGGCCTTGATGGCGCGCCGGAGCGGCTCGAGGCCGTTGTTCCCGACGATGTTGAGCGCTCTGTTGTCCTTGATGTCGCTCTCGCGGACTTTGATACCCAGAAGGAGCCCGGAGTTCTCGGCGAGGATCTTCGCCGCCAGCTCGACGTCGGCGTAGTCAATGTTGAGCAGCTCGCCAATCGGCACGCCGGCGAGGCCGATGTTGGAGATGTTGAGGAACGCGAAGATGCGCGTGCGGTTCTGGTTTATCACCCAATGATGGAAGCCCGAGAAGTTGTTTGCGCCCGCAGTGCCAGCGTCCACATAGGTCGTGGTCGCGGTGAAGGGGACGATCTCGTCAGGAGGAAGACCGGCGGCCGTTCCCTGGGGATAGACGTGCACGTGCAGATCGACGAGGCCCGGCAACACCAGCTTTCCGGCGG
The DNA here is from genome assembly GCA_035262305.1 of Myxococcaceae bacterium. Classification (GTDB taxonomy): domain Bacteria; phylum Myxococcota; class Myxococcia; order Myxococcales; family Myxococcaceae; genus DATFTC01. The sequence goes on from DATFTC010000037.1 coordinate 14,530, forward strand.
CGGCGATCACCGCTTTTGCCTTGTCGGCAGGAATCTGCGCCTCGACCGCGGAGATCCGCCCGTGAAAGATGGCGACATCCCGCTTGCCTCGCAGGCCCCGCGCCGGGTCGAGTACTTCGCCGCCCTGGACAAGCAGATCGTATTTCTGTTCGGGTGCCGGTCGTGGGACGTGCAGGCCGGGGTCGCCGGCGCCGCGCGGCTGCGCCTCGGAAGGTGCTGCGTTCAATGTACTCAGCGCGGACGCCGTTGCTCCCGCCGCCGAGATCTTGACGAAGTCGCGCCTGGTAAATCCGCCCATGGTTCCCTCCCGTGTCGCGAAAGGCGGACAGCAAAGCATTGCGCAACAGCACCGTCAAAGGTTCCCTGGAGCGTCTTCCGGCTGTCAGCGACAGGAGCGCTCGGAGCGGAGATCCCAGCAGGCAACAACTGGATGACCAAGGGTCCCGTCGGGGTTTTGAGGATGGTAAGTGAACTCCACTCGAGAGAAGTTGAAGCTAATCGAATCGGTTGGAATGTCGGATGATCCGGATGAGTGATAGCTCGATATCAGGGCGTCGCTGAGAACATACCTAAGGTACTCTTGCTCACGCTCGCCACCCGCCTTGCGGCAACTAATCGTCACCGTGGCATAGTGCGTTCCCTCGGCGGCGCCGAGCATCAATAGCGGACTCGATTTGTCGAGCCTCTTGGTAACGCTGAATTCGTTGAACTGGGGGCGACTGCGCCCAGCACCGCCCGCTGCCGAGGTGTGAGGCGTGTTCTGTAGACCCCATGAGAAAGCGAACAGGTCGATTCCATTGTGGACAGCGGTGCTTTCTCCTGGAACACCTGGAATGGACATAACGCATGTCTGCGTAGCAAAAGCCTGGGTTGCACACAGCATCGCCAGAGTCGAGAAAAGTACCTGCACACTTGTAGACTTCATGGTTCTCCTTTTGAGTGGGAGCGAGGGATCAACAGCCTTACTCGCAATGGGGACTGATTGGGGTGAGAGAAGTGAGACAAGTATTTATGTATCATTACTCACCGCTACAGTCATCCTGGGTGGCGCGCTACTCAGCTCCTGATCCCAACGACGAGTCGCGTCGTACCGTCGCCTAAATGAGAATATTTTCGCGATCCCGCTCAGGCTGATCGCGCTCTTCGCGACGATGTCATTTGCTACCCCGTCGAGCGTGGGAACGGACGCGCTGACCGTAGGGCCCACGGCCGAAGTGGGGATCCCGGACGCGTTCTTCGCTCGCTTTTCCCCCAGTCGCGTGTCCCCTAGAAATGCAGCGACCGCGAGCGACTTTCCGAACCACTAAAAAAAAGCGTCACACTATTTCCCCTCACGCATCTAGCCCGCAGAAAGGGCTTCAGGGGGACTCTGGTTTCAAGCGCCAGAAGGTCGGCTGGATGCTCTTCCAGAGACAGGTCCATCCGCAGGCACCTCGAAAAGGAGCAGGAAACATGTTGAATCATAATTACGACTACAAATCGAATTTGGAGACATCGCTCAGAATCAACTGGAAGATCGAAGACGTCATTGACGGGAAGACGTTCGATTACCGCAAACCGTTCTTGCCCGATGCACTGGCCGGCGTGGCTGGAATTCGCTGCCTGAGCGCCCGAGAAAAGCTCAAGCTCAACCAGATCCGGGGCTATACCTACCTGTATCTATTTGGGTTGGTCGAAGAGTACATCCTGCCGTCCGTGGTCGACCACGCCCGGACCGCGGTCCACGGCGACGACTATGAAATCCAGGCGCTGCTGCACTTCGCCGAAGAAGAGGCGAAGCACATCCAGCTCTTCAAGTGGTTCGTCAAGGAGTTCGAGAGGGGATTTGGGACGCCCTGCGCGGCGATCGGTCCTGCGAAAGACATCGCCGCGGCAATCCTCAAGCACTCCCGGCTTGGCGTGTTTCTGACCACGCTGCACATCGAATGGTTCACGCAGCGGCACTACATCGAAAGCGTCAAGGACAACTCCGCCGAGGGACTCGATCCGCTCTTCTGCAGCCTTCTCAAGCACCATTGGCTCGAGGAATCTCAACACGCCAAGCTGGACACCCTCGTCGTCGACAAGCTTGCGGACTCGGTCTCTCCCGAGCAGATCGAGGCGGCGGTAGACGACTACATGGATATTGGGAAAATGCTCGACGGCGGGTTGGCCGCCCAGATCCAGCTCGACCTCGAGAGCCTGCAGAAGGCGATCGGGCGAACCCTGTCCAGCGACGAAAAGGCAGAGATCGTGGCAGCGCAGACCCGCGCCTACCGTTGGACCTTCCTGCTGAGCGGGATGACCCATCCAAACTTCGATAAGAGCCTGCGCGAGCTCACCACGCGGGGGCACGCGAGGGTCGCCCAGCTCGCCAAGGCGATTGCCTGAGACTTGCCGCGGTGCGATGGGTCAGCGGAGGAGTGAACGCACAGCTTCGGCGTCATGGAAACGACGCCGGAGCTCCCCATCGGGAAGCGCGGCAGCGATCTGCTCGATCGCGCGACGCGCCTCTGCTCCAAGAACCGGGTCGTCGTCGAGCAGTAGCACCTGGGCCGCCGTGCGAATGAGGGCGGCAGGGTCCCCCATCTGTCGGACCAGACCAACCGCTGCTTTCCGCTCGGCCGCCGCCGCGGAGCCTTGGCGTAAACCATCGAGGGCGCGCGCTCGCGCGAGGTGACCTTCGGCCGCGTACTTCACGCGCCCCGTCGCACGGCTCCGCGCAATCACGTCGCTTGCCAGCTGGTGTGCCACCTCCCAGTCGCCCCGCGCCAGCGCGAGCTCTGACCGACCTTGAGCAAAGCGGATCTTCCACAGCCAGCCGTGCCAAGCCACTGCGCTCTCGACTTCCTTCGCTACTTCGCCGACCAGCTTTTCGCCCAGCGCGACCTCGTCGCGGCGCGCGTGGATCCGCAAAAGCTCCAGCCCCCCGTTCAATGCCGGCGGCGAGAAATTTGAGGAGAGGGCCAACTCTCGGGCTTCGCGAATCAGCTCCTCCGCCCGCCCGTCGTCAAACAGGTTGACGTGGAGGCCGGCCGACATGGCAATCGCCCGCGCGAAAAAGCCGCCGATCCGGTGCTCCCGGCCGAAGCGGCGGGCTTCTTCGAACACCTCGAGCGCTTCGCCGTAACGCCCGCACCCGGAAAGCGCGAGGCCGAGCTGTGGGAGTGCGGCCATCAGCAGAAACGCATCGCCCACCGCACGCGCGGTTTTGGCGGCTTCGCGAGCGACGGCGATCGCTTCCTGGAATTCGCCGACCCAATAGAGCTGGAGGGAATACATCTGCAGCCCGCGCGCGACCGGGCCGGTGGCCGGACGATCAGCTCGAGCGAGCGCTTTGCGCAGACCGTGAATGCTCTCTCGGACTTTCCCGTCATCGGCCGAAACTGCGGCAGCGAGCGCACCCTGTGCACCCACGGCCAGATCGTTCCGCCCCACTGCCTGTGCTAGCTCCAGGGCTTCGCTCGCGTGGCGGCGGAGTGCCGGGACGTCCTGGGCCCAGAAGCACACCATTGCGAGATCGACGAGCACCTCGGCGCGTCGTTCCCTGCGACCCGGTCCGATCGCGGCGAGAGTACCCTCGAACTCCCGCTTGGCGTCTTCCCAGGATCCGATGTGAGCGAAGGCCATGGCCCGCTTGGCATGGATGTCGGCGCGAAGGTCGGAATGCGCTCGCGCCTCCCGATCCACGCGGTCCAGCGC
>DATFTC010000038.1:0-11963 GCA_035262305.1 Myxococcaceae bacterium
GCCGAGTGGTGTCCTTCCCCGCTCGACCTGCCCAGCCAGCCTGTCTTCCAGCGGGCCCAATTGTAACATCCCGCGAAGCGACTTTTGTCGCACAAGACTTAGTCGGTGCGTCACCGAGCCGCGACGCGTCGATCGGTCCGCTGCTTCCATACCAAACGAGGCTGAGATTTTTTCGGTTCGCTGGCCGCCTACAATTCTCTGCGCACGCCCTCCCACACCAATGATCGAGCCGCATGCGCCGCCCCCTCGGAGTCCCCTCCAGTACCATCGCGTTTCAAGCGGCAGTGTACCTGCGCAACCCATCCCACGTCAGGGCGATTCGCGCTTTGTCTCCACTGTCAAGTTGTTAACAAAGCACCTGTGGTGTTCGGCGTGGGGCCTCCCTTTAACGCAACCGGGCGGGCCTGGTCAGTCGACCGGCAAGTTGATCTTCTGGAGAAAGGCAGCGTAACGCGGGTCACCGTGGAGCGCGCGGAGCATCGGATCGTACTTGACCATGCGCAGGCCGGTATCGTGCTGCGAGCGGGCGCGTTCGAGCCACTCGAACGCGTGGTCCCGATCCGCGCGCCAAGCGAACACCTGGGCGATCTGGTACGCCCAGTCCTGTCCGTTTGCGGCGATGAACTCGTCGAGAGCCCGCTGCGACTCTTGGTCGCGGCCGAGCGAATGCAGTGCCATCGCTCGACCATATTTACGGACCGCGGGTTGTGAATGTTGCTCAAACCGTTCGAGCGCCGCAGCCGGTTTGCCTTCGTACAACTCAGTAAACGCCATTTCGCGGGCGATGAACCCCGCTCCGGGCGCCGCCGCCAGGCCTTGCTGAAGAACGGCGCGAGCGAGCGAGTGCTCGCCGGAGGCGTTGTAAATGCTCCCGACGATGAAGGCCCCAAAGGTCGAGAGAGGGTCGCGTTCGAGCGCCGTGCGGCCGAGCGCGATCGCCTCCGACTGGCGCCCGACCGCCGCCAGCAGGAGCGCGTTGCGCAAGAGCACATCCGAATCGCCCGGGCTTATCGCGCGGGCGCGCTCAAGGTCCGCCCGGGCCCCGGCCCACTCCCAGGCGAACGTCAAACGCAGCCAACCGCGCGAGAGGTAGCCGTCCGCCAAATCCGGAGCTAGCGCGATCGCCCGGTCCGACTCGGGGCGCGCCTCGCGCTCGTACTCCTCGAAAGCGCCGACCGAAGGAACGCCAGCAAGGCTCCAGTAGCCGGCCTGCGCCAGGCCCAGCCAGGCGCGCGGCGGGGCGTATCCCGGGTCGCGTTCGATCGCCCTCCGGTAAGCTGCGATCGCGTCCCGATGTCCCTCAAGGGTGCCCAGCCTCTGGGACTGCCGGCCCTTGAGGTACTCCGCATACGCCTCGGAGCTGGCGGTGCGTCGTTCTTTGGCAACCCCCGCCGGTCCCGCCAACAGCTTGACCTTGAGCGCCGCAACCACCGCGCGCGCGATCTCATCCTGCACGGCAAAGATGTCGGTCACGTCGCGATCGAAGGTCTGCGACCAGAGGTGGAAGCCGTCCGCGACCTTGATCAGCTGCGCGGTGACACGCACGCGCGTTCCCGACGTCCGAACGCTGCCTTCGAGGACGTTAGCCACCGAGAGCTTGCGCCCGATCTCGCGGAGGTCCTCTTTGCCGCCCTTGAACGAGAAGGAGGAAGTGCGCCCCGCAATCTGCAGCCCCTCGAGCTGGGCGAGCGCGTTGAGAATCTCCTCGGCGATTCCGTCCGAGAAGAACTCCTGGTCGTGCTGGGCGCTCATATCGGTGAAGGGGAGCACGGCGATCGACGGGAGTTGCGCCGGTGCCGCCGGCGTCTCCTCATTCGAGGCCCCGGCCAATGCAGGTGCGCGGCGAATGAAATACCACGCGAGGCCCGGCGCCGCGGCGACCACTCCCAGCCCGACAAGCATCGCTCCAAGCCGCGCGCCGCGCATGCTCGGAGCGGCGCCCGGCCCCGACGGCGTCCGCTCGATTCCCTTCGCTGTCACTTCGTACGCCCAGCCCAGCGTCACGACGACGGGGAAGCCCGCCCCCAATGCGACGACGACGTACGTGAGCATGGCGTCAGGCAGGTGCAGGCCATGTTGGATGGGCTCGATGACTTGAAGCAGGGCGAATGCAACCAGGCCATAACCGACCACCACTCGAAAGACGCGTCGGCGCTTCAGCTCGGCGATGAGGTTTGCGATGGCCAGCGAGCTCCCCGGGTAGAGGGGATATACTACGAACGCGTCGCGGCCAGGCAACGCACGCCCGGTAATCGGTGGCGTGCTGCGACTCAGAGTGCCTCTACGTCAACCATCGCGTCGAACGAGGCTTGCCCCGAGGAAAATGGGAACAAATCTACCGCGTCGTCCGGGATCAATGACTGACCGGAGGTGAGCCGATTGAGTCCCTCCCAGCCATCGCGCATCCACACCGTCCCCGAGCGGATCTTCGAGGTAACTCGGGCGCGCGCCCGCAGCTCGCCGCGCTGGTTGTAGAGGCGGATCGATCCTCCGTCTTCGATGCCGCGCGCCGCCGCGTCCCCGGTCGAGATCCACAGATACGGCTCGGGGTCCGCTCTGGCCAGCGTGGGCAGCGCGCGCCCATGACCGTAGAAGCCGTGGAACTGAGTCAGCGTTCGCCCCTGGCGGAATGCGAGCGGATAGGGGGACGCCGGAAGGTCTTCATGCACCGGGAGCGCTGGAAGCCCGAGGGCCTTTGCGCGCTCGGAGTAGAGCTCGACTTTGCCGGAGGGCGTATGGAAAGCGCGGTCGGGATATGCGACGTGCGAGATCCGCAGCGCCCGCATTCCACCCTCGCGCCGCAGGGCCGCGACCGTCGCGTGCCCCGTCGAATCGTGGTCGAGGATCGCATCGATCGGGCCGTCGTCGTTCTCCCAGGGGAAGAAGTCGTCGAGGCCGAGGCGCTTGGCGAGTTCCCTGAGAACCCAGATCGCGGAGCGCGCCTCGCCTGGAGGGTCGAGGATCTTCGGCATGAGGTACAAGTGCGTGTTCGTGCTTTTACAGCCGATCTCCTCCAGCCACGAGGTGCTCGGCAGGACAACGTCCGCGAACCGCTGCGCGGTGTCATTCAAAAACAGGTCGTAGCTCACGCAGAGGTCCGTGCGCGTCAGGCCCTCGGCGACGCTCTCGGTGTCTGCGAACGACGAGAGCATGTCGGTGCCGAAAAGGAGCAGGACGCGCACTTTCCGCTCGAGCAATGCCTCGGTGATGCGCGACATCTGGTTGGGAATGTATTGCCCGGGCGGGCGCCGCTCTGAAGCGACGATGCTCGCGAGCGCCTGTCCGTGAGCCGCGCTCCCGTGTCGCGGTCCGAGACCGCCGCCGGCGACGCCGAGGTTGCCGGTGAGCGCTGGGAGACAGCTCACTGCGCGCGCAGCTTGCCAGCCGTTGGCTCCCTTGTGCATCGAGCTGCCGCCGAGGAGGATCATCGCCGGTTTCGTCGTCGCGTAACGACGCGCCAACGCGGCGATGCGCTCCGCGGGAAGGCCGGTCGTATCCGCTGCCCATCCCAAAGAATACTGGCCGACGTGGGCGGCGAGCGCGTCGAATCCAATCGTATGCTTTGCCACAAACTCACGATCGTAGAGCTGCTCGGAGACGATGACGTTCATCATCCCGAGTGCCAATGCCGCGTCGGTGTCGGGACGCAGCTCGAGAATTTCATCGGACTGGGCCGCCGCTTCGGTCTCTCGCACGTCGATGGTGACGATCCATGCCCCGCGGCGCTTTGCCGCGGCGAGATGGCGTGCGGTGTTCGGCTGGCTCGCGAGGTTCGCGCCCCAGAGCACGATGAGCTCGGCGTGCTCGCCCATGTCCTCTTTGGTATTCGTCTCAAGGACGCCGGTGAGGCCAAGGCCGAAGGCGCCCAGGCCCCAGCAGATGATCGTCGGGCTCCACCACTGGCAGCCGTACAAGTTGGAGAAGCGCCGCAGGAGGTGCGAATGGATGCGTGTCCCGTAGTTGTTGGCGAAGAGCCCGTGGCCGGACCACGTCCCCACCGCCTCGCGACCCACCGCCTGCATCCGTTGGACAATCCGGTCGAGAGCTTCGTCCCAGCTCGCTTGGCGGAAACGGTCTACACGCCGGCCGCGCACAAGCGGGTAGAGCACGCGATGTGGATTGTCGATGATCTCGCGCGAGGCGTAGCCGCGGATGCACAGAAAGCCTCGACTGTCGGGATTCTCCTCGTCGCCGGTGATCGACACCACGCGCCCTTCTTCGACGTCGACCCGCATCCCGCACAGCGTGGGATGACAGTTCATCGGACACATCGTCCGGATCTTGCGGCGCTCAGTTTCGCGCACGCGAGATAGATAACACAGGATTCGTCTGGGGTAGGGGAGTCGGCTTTGCCCTCTGCACCGCCTGCGATACGATTTGCGTGTCGAGCCGAGCAGCATCCCGAGGCGGTGAATTCGCCCGCGTCAGCGCTGCGAGCCCTCGGACCAGTCCCACCGCAAGAGCGCCCATTCGTCAGTGGCGTCGCGGTAGCGATCGATGACCGTAAACCCCACGCGCTGGTGAGCGCGCATCGAGCGCGTGTTTCGAGTGGCCACTTCCGTCACCGAGTAGTCGTAGGTCGCGCGCAAGTGTTGCCGATGCGCGCGGTAGAGGAGCTCGAACACCCCTTGCCCGCGCCAGGGCTTGCCGACGCAGATCTGCCCCATCACGTAGAAGCGGCGGCGGAGCATCCCCAGCGAATCGAGGCGCTCGAACATCGGCTCGAGGATTGGGAGGAAGGAGCGACACTCGAGGGGCATCACCAGCGCGTAACCGGCCAGTCGATCGCCGTCGAGCGCGACGAAGCTGGGCGCGACAGTGTGCATGCGCTTGAGCACGTCGAGCGAGTGCTCCAGCGTGACGAATCCCTGCGCTGCGACCTCCCCGGCGCTCAGGTTCCGGGGAAGATTGGCGCGTTGCAGATCGAGGATCTGCTCCAGTTGCGAGTCATTTTCGACCGGTCTTGCCTCGATCATGGCGAAAGCGAGTCACTGAAAAGAAACTGATTCAAGCGGAGCACGCTGAGCTTCGGTCACGCTCCTTCGTACCATTGAACCATCCGTCGATCACCGAAGCAGCGTCAACCCCTTGCCGTGCGCGCGCTCAGGAGTTGTGCGAGGGGAGGTTTGCAGCGCCTTTGATTGATGGAGTAATGGCCGTCAGGGCTCGCCTTGACCAACACGACGCTAGAATCCAAAGCCGAACCTGTGCCCTCGGTCTGGGGTCCGCTGCGGTACGCAGTTTTCCGCGCGCTGTGGATCGCCGGGCTGGTATCGGACTTCGGCGCATGGATGCATCAGGTCGGCGAGGCGTGGTTGATGACCTCGTTGAGCCCTTCACCCTTGCTTGTGGCGCTGCTCCAGTCCGCCGACAGCTTGGCGATCTTTCTCTTTTCGCTCCCCGGCGGCGCGCTGGCGGATGTCGTCGATCGTCGTCGCCTCGCGATCTTCACCCAGGCTTGGCTGATGTTCGCCGCGTTGGCTTTGGGCCTGCTCACTCTCGGCGGCGCAGTGACGCCGTGGATTTTGATCGCACTTTCATTCGTGATGAGCATAGGGGCCGCGATCGATGGGCCGGTCTGGCAAGCGATCGTCCCGGACCTAGTTCCGCGGAGCGATCTTCCTCAGGCTCTGGCGCTCGGAGGAATTTCCATCAACGTTGCTCGGGCTTTCGCTCCGGCGTTGGGCGGGCTCGTGGTCGCGGCCGTGGGCCCGTACGCCGTGTTCTTCCTCAACGCTGCAACGTTCGTTTACGTCATCGCGGTGCTCATCCGCTGGCGTCCTGTTCGGACGGCCACAACTCTTCCACCAGAGCGATTGCTTCGCGCCGTGCAGAGCGGACTGCGCTTTGTGAGGCATTCGCCGGAGCTTCTCGCGACCTTCTTTCGGACGGGGGTTGCCTTGTTTGCCGGAAGTTGTCTGCTGGCTCTCTTGCCCATTTTTGCGCGCCGAGAGCTTTCGCTGGATTCCGCCGGCTTCGGCCTGCTCTATGGGTGCATGGGGGTTGGCGCGGTGATTTCGGCCGCGCTCCTTCCGAAGCTGAGGATGGAGCGCTCGCTGGATAAGGCGTTGGCTGCCGGAACCATCGGGTTCGCGGTGGTACTTCTCCTATTCGCATTCGCGCGCAGCGCGTGGCTTGCGGCCGGCGCGATGCTCGCCGGCGGAGTGGCTTGGATGTTTATGCTGTCGAGTCTCAACGTGGCGGTCCAAATCGAAACTCCGTCGTGGGTTCGCGCGCGGGTGCTCTCCATCTACTTGATCGTTTTTCAAGGCGCGATCGCCCTCGGGAGCGTCGCCTGGGGGACGCTCGCGGAAAGGACGACGTTGCGAATCGCCTTCATCGTCAGCGGAGCCACGATGCTGGCTGGGAGCCTGGCGGGGCGAAGTTGGTTTCGACTGAGCTCCCGTGCGCCTGATTTCTCTCCTTCGCTTCACTGGCCGAAACCGGCGCTTGTCTGCGAGCCAGCCGCCGAGGACGGCCCCGTTCTCGTCACGCTGGAGTACCGAGTGCCACCCGAGAATGTGAAGAAGTTCGTCGAAGCCACGCGTCCCCTTCAACGACTGCGGCGGCGCGGTGGTGCATATCAATGGGAGCTGTTTCGCGACCAGGCGGCGCCGGACCGGTTCGTTGAGACTTACATCGTCGATTCCTGGGCAGACCACCTGCGCCAGCACGAACGGTTGACCGTGGAGGAGCGCGATGCCGAAGCCCGCCTGGCCGAGCTGGTCAAGCCGGGTACCGAGGCGATCGTCAAGCATTTAATCGCGGCCCGCCCCGACGCCGCTTCCGAAACTTAGTCGCGCGCATCGGCGCTGGCGCGCACCGAACGCTAGGCGCTCCGCCGTGCTGTTGGGATGCTGTGGTCAGGAAATGGCGCTCGAGTGAACGCGCTCCATTTCGACTTCTGCTTCGAGGCTCTCGCGATCTCGTCCGATCGTCGCCACTGCCCTGACCTTGCCGCCGGCGATGTAGTCGACTCGACAGTCGCGGGCCTCGAGGCTGCCATGGATCTCGGCGCGGTCCCAGCGAGTCGCATGGCCGACATAGTTGATTGTGACGTCGTAGTGAGCGCTCCAGAAGAACGGCACCTGGCTGAATAGCTCGCGGAAGCCCAGGGTGTTTCGAGCTGCCGTTTGTCCCTGCCGTTCGGCGACCACCCAGTGCTCCACCCGGATGCGCTCGCCGCTGTGAGGGTCCGGCCAGCGCGCGATGTCGCCGGCCGCAAAGACATCCGGGGCGCTTGTTTGAAGAAACTCGTCGACGAGCACGCCGTTGTCGATCGCCAGCCCGGCCTGCTCGGCGAGCGCGATGGAGGGACGAACGCCGATCCCGACCACCACGAAATCCGCGTCGATCGAGCTGCCATCGGCAAGAGTAACTTTCGCTTCGTCGATCGCGCGAGCGGCTTGACCGAGGTGAAACGTCACGCCGTGTTCCTCGTGCAGCCGGCGCACGAACTCGCCCAATTCGCGGCCGAGGACGCGCTCCATCGGCACGGAATCCGGGGCGACAACGTCTACCGACACATTGCGCGCCCGCAGTGACGCCGCCACCTCGAGTCCGATGAAGCTCGCTCCCATCACCACGGCTCGGCGCCCCTCCTTCGCGCGAGCGATGATCGCCTGGCTGTCCGCGAGCGTCCGAAGAGTCTGCACGTGCGGAAGGTCCGAGCCCGGTATTTTGAGGCGAACGGGGTCGGCTCCGGTCGCCAGCAACAGCGAGTCGTACGAGTGCGTCGCCTCATTTTCCAAAAGCAACTGCTTGCGCTTCAGATCGATGGCCTTCGCGCGCACGCCCAGGACCAAGTCGATTTCCTGCTGGGCATAGAAGTCGCGAGAGCGGAGGGGAATCCAGTCCTCCGGCGCCGTGCCGGCGAGGTAATCCTTAGAGATGTTCGGACGATCGTACGGGATCGATGGATCCGCACCGATCATCGTGACCGAGCCGGCGAATCCCTCGCGCCGGAGCATTTCGGCCGCGGCATTTCCAGCCGCGCCCGCTCCGACGATGATGATCTTCTTCGAAGGCTCCCGGGTTCTTGGCTTCGGCGCGGTCGGCGCCTTGCCGGTCACGTAAACCTTGTCGCCCCGTTGCTCCACGTTCCAGCAGTCCACTGGATTGAGCGCTGGAGCGCGCAGCGCTTCTCCGGTGCGCAGGTTGAAGCAGGCGTGGTGCCATGGGCACCGGACGGTTTCTCCGACGATCAGACCCTTGGCCAACGGACCGCCGTAGTGCGTGCACTTCCCGCCGATGGCAAAGACTCGTCCGCCGCTGCGAGCGAGAAGAACGAGCTTTCCCTGGACGTACCCGGCCACGCTCTGCCCTTCCCTGAGAGCGGCCAAATCAAAGCCGGACGCGAAATCAGGTCCGGTCGGCTGGCGATCTTGCGAGCTCATCTGAGATTCCCCGGTTCTTGATCCCTCGTCAGGGTCGGTGGCGTCCAATCAGCGTCAAGAACTCTGTCCGCGTTGCGACAGATCCCCGAAAACTGCCCAGCATCGCTGAGGTCGTCATCATCGAATTTTGTTTTTCAACCCCCCGCATCATCATGCAAAGGTGCTGCGCCTCCATCACCACTCCCACGCCATCGGCGCTCATCTCGTCAAGCAAGGAATGCGCTATTTGATCGGTCAGCCTCTCCTGGATTTGGAGACGCCTCGCGTACAAGTCAACCAGCCGCGCGAGCTTGCTCACGCCGATCACGCGGTCCTTTGCGATGTAGCCGATGTGGCAGCGGCCAAAGAAGGGCAGCATATGGTGCTCGCAGAGACTGTAGAGCTCGATGTCTCGGGCGATCACCATGTTGTGCATCTCTTGGCTGAAAATGGCGTTGTGGATCGTCTGCGTCGGATCGCCGCGGTAGCCGGACGTCAGGAACTCCAGGGACAGTGCGACCCGCTTCGGGGTGTCGAGCAGCCCCTGCCGGTCGGGATCCTCCCCCAGCTCCCGAAGAATCTCGCGGACGAGTCCTGCCACTTTCTCACGATTCATTTGAGAGCTCCTTTCGCAGCTCGCTGGTCAGGTCTGGAAGCGCTTCCATTGGATACGGCGGAATCGAAGCGGTGACAGCGCGAAGAGTTGCCCCCGAACCTGGGATGACCAGGTCCGGCGCAAGCTCCAGAAGAGGGACGGCAACGAAGGGCCGCTCGAGGATGTCGGGATCGGGAATGCGCAGCTCATCGGACTTGCAGACCATGTCTCCATAGATGAGCAGGTCGAGATCGATGGTGCGAGGCGCATAGGGGTCCGGTCCCCGTTGCCGCCCGAGGGCCTGCTCGGTGCGCCGGAACAGTCGTTTGAGTTGGAGCGGAGCCAGTGCGTCGCTCAGCTCGGCCACGCCGTTCGCGAAGGGGGGATCGTCCGGGCGCTTCAGAGCTGGAGTTCGATAGAAAGTGGAAACGGCGCGCACTCCAACGGCGCGGTGCAGCGCAGCCAGCGCGCTCTTGATGTTCGAACGCGGCTCGATGTTCGAGCCGATTCCGACGAAGACTCGCATCGGCATCACGCTCGCGCGCGTTCGATCTCCACTGAAACAGTGCGAGCAAAACGAAGCGCGCCGGGTTTCTCGACCTTGACCTGAACCCGTTGCACGCCGGCGTGTGAGAGACAGACTTCGGCCACGCGCTGCGCGAGCGCCTCGACCAGGTGGAAGCTCGAGCTCTCTGCGGCAGCGAGAACAGCCTTCTTTACCGCGCGGTAATCGACCGCGTCCTCCAATCGATCGCTGCGCCCCGGTTTTTCGAGGTCGGCCGTCAGCGCGACGCTGATCAGGACGTCCTGCTTTTCGCGGCGCTCTTCGGGGCTCAGTCCCAGCACGCAGCGCACCAGCAAGTCCTCAATCCTGATCCGGTCCATGCATTACCTCCAGCAAGATCTCGCAAGGAGATCAGCCCTCGGGAAGCGGAATGAATTCCTTCTCGTCGCCGGGAACCTTCGGAAACCGCCCTTGCTTCCAGTCGCGCTTGGCCTGTTCGATGCGTTCTTTCGAGCTGGAAACGAAATTCCACCAAATGTGCCGCGGCCCGATCGGGGCTCCGCCGAGGAGCACCACCCGAGAAGCGACCTCGGCTCGAAGAACCGCTGTCGTGCCGGACGAAAAAACGAGCATCCGATGCGCTTCCGCGCGCTCCGCGCCGCAGCAGACGATCCCCTCGAGGATATAGGTCGCTCGCTCCTCGTATTCGGGTGGGAGCACCAGTGTTGCCCCGGCGGGCAGCGAAGCCTCAACGTAGAAGAGCGGCGAGAACGTCCGAACCGGTGAAGTCTCGCCGTAAGCTGAGCCGGCGAGCACGCGGATTTGTACGCCATCTTCTTCGAGCTCGGGCAAAATTTCGGCCGGATGATGGTGGAATTCCGCGCCCGTTTCCTCGTGCTCCTTGGGGAGAGCGAGCCAGAGCTGGATGCCGTGCAGGCGCGAGCCCTTCGCTCTCAAGTCGGGCGGCGTTCGCTCTGAGTGGACGATCCCGCGTCCCGCGGTCATCCAATTGATCTCGCCTGGCTGGATGATCTGCTGGGAGCCCAAGCTGTCTCGATGAAGAACGCGGCCGTCAAGGAGGTAGGTCACGGTCGCGAGATTGATGTGCGGATGGGGACGGACGTCCATCCCAGTTCCCGGCGCCAGCTCGGCGGGTCCGAAGTGATCGAAGAAAATAAAAGGACCCACGAGCCTTCGCGCGGCCGAGGGAAGCACTCGAGCGACGGAGAAGCCGTCGATGTTCCGCGCCCTCGCTTCGATCGTCAGCTCGATCGCTGGAGTCGAATCGGTGCGTCTGCAGAAGGGCTCGTTGGCTTGGATCCAACTCATGACTGCGGGGCGGCACTCAAGCTGGAAAAATTGACCTCGGCAAGCACTGTTTTGACCCACCGTTCCAAAGAGCGCTAAAGGAAGCCCCTGACCAGAGGGAGGAGAGATGGGCACGATCGCGATCGCTTCCGCGCTGGGGTTATTTGTCACCACCGCGAGTCAAGACATCGCTGCAACGGCGACTGTCTTACGGAACGTGGTGGTGGTCGATGGTACGGGAAAAGCCGCGCAGAAAAATCAGGACGTCGTAATCACAGGCGATCGAATCCTGGCGATAAGGCCTGCCGGCTCATCCGTTCCTAAGGATGCCAGAGTGATGGATATGAAGGGCAAGACGATCATGCCCCAGATGATCAACACCCATGCCCACCTGGGCCTGTTGAAGGGCACAACGATGTCCTCTGCCAATTACACCGAGGACAACATCCGACGACAATTGCTTCGCTACGAGGCATACGGAGTGGGTGCGGTCCTGGCCTTGGGCACCGATCACGAAGAGATCTTCGCGCTGCGAGAGGCTTCGCACAAAGGCACCCTGCCCGGGGCGACGATCTACACCGCGGGCATGGGCTTCGGCGTGAAGGATGCGTTGCCGCCGATAAGCTTCGGCATGGATCGCGTCTTCCGGCCGGATTCAGCGGAGGAAGCTCGCAAGGAGCTCCGGCAGCTCGCGGCGAAAAAGCCGGACGTGCTCAAGATTTGGGTCGATGATTTCTGGGGCCAGTACCCACCGATGAAACCGGAGATCTATTCGGCGATCATCGACGAAGCTCACAAGCTTGGCTTGCGAGTTGCGTCTCACGTTTACTATCTCGAGGATGCGAGGAAGCTGGTTGGCCTCGGCCTCGACATCATCTCTCACAGCGTGCGCGATGGCGAGATCGATGACGGGTTGCTGGCGGAGATGAAGAAGCGGCGCGTCGCTTATGTCGCCACGCTCTCGCTGGATGAGTTTGCTTTTGCCTATCAAGACTCGCCGGAGTGGCTGAATGATCCATTCTTCCAGGCGTCGCTGGAACCGGGCGTCCTCCAGATGATTACCAGCCCTGAGTACAAAGAAAAGGTGCGCAGCAATAAAAACACCGCTCTGGAGATGTCCGCTTTCCAGATGGGACTGAAAAATGTGAAGAGAGTCTTTGACGCCGGAGTTCTTGTCGCG
>DATFTC010000039.1:0-3952 GCA_035262305.1 Myxococcaceae bacterium
TACTGCTGGTAGCACCACCGGAGGTCAACTACCGGATGGTCCAGATGTTCACGGCGTACTCGCCGGAGGTGATCCGCAGGGACGTCGCGCAGGAGGTGGTGCAGCGCCTCGAGACGTTCCAGCAAAAGACGCTGCAGGACATCGCGTAGCAAGCAACGGCCCGCTGACAGCATTCGCCGTTCCTGCCGTAGGCTGCGGGCTTTCGGATCTGGGGATGGGCGGCGTCCAAGTGACGTCGCCCAGTCGCATCGCTCGCTAGTGAGTCTCGGGCCGCCGCGCGTAGGTCAGGCTGTACTCCACGACTCCAGGCAGCTTCGGGCTCCGACTGATCCAATTTTGGATACGTTTTGGACAAAGCTTCCTGTCGAGCATTGGCTAGTCGACGCAGAGGGGTTGTCTTTTGGAAAGCGCCCGCGGTGGCCGGACCTACGCAACGGTGTATCGCACTTGCACATTCGGGGTCGCGACCGCGACCGTACCATAGAGTGGTCAAAGCCGTTTGAATTCTTCGACGAGCTCCGCGCCCTGAGCGTCATCCACGCCGGCGAAAGTGAAGGCAATCGCAACCGAATTGAGAGTCCTCACGTCGGTGCGCGCCTGATTGATGCGATCCAATGTGCCATGGATGCTCACCGATACCGTTCGCAGAGGGACTTCCCGCTTGCGCGCGATCGCGTGAATTAGCTCCACTCCGCAAGCTGCGACAGCGGACAAGAACGCCTCGACCGGGGTAACCTCCTCACCCGGGGCGCCGTTCTGTACTGGGCCGTCGATGATGAAGTAGTGACCCCTTACGCCACATAAGACACGGCCGAAAACGTCGGTCGAACGCGCGGTGACTTCGTACTCGCTCACTTGCGATGGGGCGGTCATACTTGCTGCGTAGTGGAGGTCGGCCCCTGGTGGCAAGCCGCGTCTGACTTTCGCGTCTTAGGACCGATGAGGGCGTCAACTCACTGTTTTCTCCGGGCCCTCGTTGATCTCGGTGCCTTGCTCGGCGTTGTTTTTCGCTTGCCTTCCGTCTAAGGTGCGCTCCGCGTTCGCGATGAGCCTGTAGCCCTCATCGATGCGGCCCTTTCGAGTGGGCACTGACGCCGATGCAGGCGCTTTTCGGAATCTTGCGGCCGTTGATCTTCCTTCACGCCATCGTGGCGGTGGCTCTCGTCTTTCTTTGCCGGACGTTGGCGCGCCGCTTTCCGGAAGAACGTTTCTTACGCTATTGGGCCTGGGCGTGGGCGGCGTACGCGGGGTATCTGATTTTCGGCGGGATCATGCTGGAGCTCAACCAGCTGCACCTGCTCCCTTCTGCCGCTGAAGCCTTCTATTTTCTGGCAGCGCTCAGCGGCTACGGTCACGCGTCACTTCTGATCTTAGGGGCGAACAGCGCGCGAGAGGCCGGCGCGGAAGAGCGGCGGCGCGGAGCTTGGAGCATCGCAGTGGTGGCGGCATTGGCGGCGGCCAGCTTTCTTCTCACGATCCGATCCAGGGATGCTCTTACGATCCGGGTGGCAGCAAGGCAGGCAGTGGTGGGTCTGACCTTTCTGTATTGCGCGGCTGCTTTCAAGCACCGGGCTCGACACCGAGGATCGCGCAGCGCCTTGGCGATCGCTACCGCGTGTGCTGCTTACGGCGTTGTCTATTTGCTCTTGGCAGCCGCGACCTGGGTTTCAGTGCAGCCGCCGCGTTTGCAGCCGATGCTCTTTCTGATCTACGTCGATCTCGTCTGCAAATTCGTGATCGCAGCGGCGATGCTCCTGCAGCTAGACGAGGAATACCAGCTTCAGCAGCGGCGGTTAGGCGAGTCCGAGGATCGGTTCTTGGTGCTCTTCGAAAGCAATCCTGTTCCGATGTTTGTTTACGACCCGGGTACGCTTCGGTTCCTTGCGGTGAACGAGGCGTCAATCAGTCAGTACGGCTATTCGCGCGACGAGCTTCTGGCGATGAGCTGTCTGGACCTGAGCGCGGAGCCAGATCGAGTGGCGGCATCCTCGGCGCTCGCCGGTCAGCTCAGGGGCCCATTCGGAGCAATGGGCACCTGGCAGCATCGCAAGAAGGACGGCTCTCTGTCGCACGCCGACATCATCACCGAGGAAACGCGCTTTCGCGGCCAGCCGGCGCGGATGGCAGTGGCCGTGGATGTCTCGCAGCGGGCACGGCTCGAGGAACAGCTCCGGCATGCCCAGAAGATGGAGGCGGTGGGCCAATTGGCTGGCGGCGTGGCGCACGATTTCAACAATCTTCTCACTCTCATTCAAGGCCACGTGGATGCCCTCCGCACTGGGCCCGAGCTCACGTCCCCGCAAGAAGAAAACCTCACCGAAATCAGTCAGACGGCGGACCAGGCCGCGGCGCTCGCCCGCCAATTGCTCGCCTTTAGCCGGAAGCAGGTATTGCAGCCCAAAGTGTTGCAGCTCGACAGCGTGGTATCGGAAATTGCCCCGATGCTACAGCGCTTGCTGGGCGAGCACATCGAGCTGGCGATCAGGACCGATCCGGGGCCCGACCGGGTGATGGCCGATCGGAGCCAGGTAGAGCAGGTCCTGATGAACCTTGCGGTGAACGCGCGCGACGCCATGCCGAGCGGCGGACGACTGAGCGTCCGCACCGCGAACGTCGAAGTTGGTTCGGTTCCACCCCCGCTCTTCGGCGATACGCCTATTCCATCCGGGCGATACGTTTTGTTACACGTCAGCGACACGGGCTCGGGAATGGATCCGGCCACTCGATCCCGCATCTTCGAGCCATTCTTCAGCACCAAGGAGCCTGCACGAGGAACGGGGTTGGGCCTGGCAACCGTATACGGAATCGTGAAACAGAGCGGGGGATGGATAGGAGTCGAGAGCGAGCCGGGGCGGGGCGCGAGTTTCAAGGTCTTCCTGCCGCGAGTGGACGCAGCCCTCGAGACCTCTGCCGTGCAGGACCGGATGGTCTCGCCTTCGCCTCCCCTCAATGGTCGTGAAACCATTCTTCTCGTCGAGGACGAAGAGGGGATTCGAAATCTGGCCGGTAGTTTCCTGACCGGCAACGGGTACACGGTTCTGGCGGCAGGGGATGGAATCGAGGCCTTGGATTTGGCCCAGCACCACGCCCAGACCGTGGATTTGCTGGTGACCGACATGGTCATGCCCAAGCTCAACGGACGGGAGCTGGTCCGACAGCTCGTGCGGTCCACTCCGCGGATGAGGATCCTATACATTTCAGGCTACTCGAATCAGGAACAGGGGCTCGAGGAGACCGCGTCTTATCTGGCGAAACCCTTCTCGATGGAACAGCTGGCGCGCAAGGTTCGCGAGGTACTGGACCGCCCGACCAGCGTCAAGAACTAGATGCAAGGCATCGTTGATCTCATTCTGCCGCTCCTCGTCCTTCGCGCGATCGTGGCAGCCGGTCTGTCCTTTCTTTGTCGGACGCTCGCGCGCCGCTTTCCTGAAGAGCGCTTCCTCGGCTACTGGGCATGGGCATGGGCGGCGTACGCAGCGTACCTTGTATTCGGATTGCCCGGTGCCGAGCTGCCCAAACACGTTCTGCTTTCAGAAGCTCTCATCTTTGTGGCGATGGCTGCCGGCTATTCTCAGCCAGCGCTGCTCGTCCTTGGAGCAGAGGCTTTACGGAAACGCGTCCTCCCAGCGCGCCGACAGCGATCCTGGGTCATCACGACGACAATTGCAATCGGCGTGCTGGTGTTTTTCCTTGCCAGGCTGTCCACAGACAGTCTGGCCGTCCGGATTGCGCCAAGGCAAGCGCTGGTCGGGTTTGCCTTCTTTTATTGCGCAGCCGCTTTCAAGATGCGCGCTCGGCGGAAGGCTTCGCGAAGCGCCTCGGTTGTGACCACTGCCTGCGCCGGCTATGGAATCGTCCTGTTGTTGCTGGCGGTAGCATCCGTATTGACTGTACACAAGCCCCAACTGCATTCGATAGCTTTTCTCATCTGCCTTGATCTGGTTTGTCAATT
>DATFTC010000040.1:0-3081 GCA_035262305.1 Myxococcaceae bacterium
GCGCGCGGCCTCGTGTTCAATCCGGACGTGCTTCTGCTCGACGAGCCGCTGGGCGCGCTCGACAAGAACTTGCGCGAGCAGATGCAAGTCGAGATCAAGCGCATCCATCGCGAGGTCGGCATCACCATGATCTACGTCACCCACGACCAGACCGAGGCGATGACGATGTCCGATCGCATCGCCGTGTTCTGCAACGGCAAGGTCGAACAGGTCGGATCTCCGCTCGACGTCTACAATCGGCCCGCCAACCGCTTCGTGGCGGAATTCATCGGCGACAGCAATTTCTTGGCTGGGCGCGCCGATCCGTCGCGTCCGGGATGGGTCGAGCTCGGCGTGATCGGCCCGGTGCGGGTGGCAAGGGAAGCGACGCTCCCGCCTGGCGACGTCGATCTCATGATCCGGCCGGAACGCCTGCGGCTGCGCACGCCCGGCGAGACCGACGCCGCCGGCAATCCGATCGACCTCGTGGTCGACGACGTCATCAACTACGGGGATTCTATCCTGGTGATCGGCAAGGCGTGCGGGCTGCCGCTGCGCGCGCGCATCGGCGGCGGCGACGGCGAGCGCTTGCGCCCGGGAGCCACACTGGCGCTGGCCTGGGCACCGGCCGATGCGCACGTGCTCGCTGGGCGCTCGAACACAAGCGGCGGAAGATGACGATGACGTGACGTTGGCGCCCGCGGCGTCGCGATCGATCTAACGCAACTGTGAGCGTCGATGCGCGCGATTGGCGCTACCGATACTTGCAGTGGCTGATTTTTTCAATCACACTTTCGAATTCCAGGACATTTGCTTTTGCAGGGGAGAAGCCATGGCACGAACTCGGCGCGGCCCCCGCGCATCCCGCGGCGGCCAATCGCAGGCGGTCGCGCAGGCCTATACATCGCCCACTCTTGTCCTGCTGGCGATGGATTGGCCCGACGGCAAACGATTTTCCGACTTCCTGGGATTCGCGATCCTGCGCAGCCCGGGATTCAGTCCGGGCGAGAAGGACGGCTATCTTCTCAACAAGATCGGCTTCAATCCGCCGGGACCGAATTCGCAGCCTCTGCCCAGCAACGTGGCGCCGTTTCAAAAATTTCTTTGGTGGGATTCCGGCATCAGCGATTCCGATCGCGGCAAGACCTTCAAATACACGGTCACGCCGGTCCGCGGCAACGGCCCGAAGGATCTTGCCCTCCAGCACGACGCCGAAACCACGATCTCCGTCACGCTCCCGCGCGTGGAGGAAGACGGGATCGCCACCTGGTTCAACCGCGCGGTCGTCAGTTCGCAGGCCTTTTCTAAGAAGTTTCCCGATCCGGAATCGGAAATCCCGGAAGTGATGGACTGGCTGGCGAACGGGCTGGAGGATTCCTTCGCGCGCATTTTGTCAGGCGCCAAGGAGATCAACGGCGCCATCTACCACCTGACCGACAAGCGCTGGGTCGTGCCAGCGCTCAAGGGCTTCAAGGGAGATTTGTCGCTAGTCTACGAAGACCGCAGCAACGATACGACTGATCGGCCGGCGGTCAAACTGCTCAAGTCACAGCGCTTCGAGGGCAAGCCTCGTTCGAAGACCAACATCATGCACGACAAGTTCCTGGTCGACATGAAAGGAGGACGAGTGCTGATGGGGTCGGCGAACTTCACGCCCGAAGGGCTGACCAGCCAAGCCAACCTCGTTCACATCTTCAATTCGCCCCAGCTCGCGAAATTGTACGCCGAGCGACAGCAGCTGATCGCGGACGATCCGACGATCGGCGAAACCGCCAAAGACGCGGGCTGGTCTCGGCCGATCAAGGTCGGAAAGACGACGGTGCGCGTGTTCTTCTCGCCTGAGCCGAAGAACAAGCGGGTCTCGATCGACACCGTGATCGCGTCCGTCAAGGGCGCGAAGAGCTCGGTGATCTTCTGCATGTTCGATCCCACCGACCCGAAGCTGATCACGTCCCTGCTGGCGACGAGCGATCGCAAGAAGCTGCTCTATGGGCTGCTCAACAGCATCTCGGACCCGACTGCCAAGAAGAACGATCGCTCCGACTCGGGCGAAGCTCCGCGCCAGCCGAGTCCGGCCACGCAGATCAAGGTGACGCTGTTCAACCGCTCGCGGAAGGACAAGAAGGTGTTGGCGTATTCGTTCTTCCGTCCCGGTGCCACGCCCGCAGAATTCCTGCCGGAGCTGAGCTCGGTGGTTCTCAGCAGCGAGAGCACGCTGCCGCCGCCGAAAGCGGGACAGAAGAAACGAGGTCCTCCGGCGGTGCATATCCATCACAAGTTCATCGTCATCGATGCCGACACCGACGATCCCACGATCTATTCGGGCTCCGCGAATCTGAGCAACAACTCGACGCACAAGAACGACGAGAACCTGCTCGAGATCAAGGGAAACCCGCAATTGGCGCGGACCTATCTCGCGGAATTCATGCGTCTGTACGAGCACTACCGCGCGCGAGCGCTCTGGAATTTGGCGCATGGCGCAGGCGCCAAGCGGGGCAGAAAGAAGCGATCGAAGAGCGCGGACAATCGCCTCGCGGATGCCTTTACCCTCAAGCAAAGCAGGGACGCGTGGGTGAAGGGCGCCTATACCCCCGGCACGGTGGAATTCAGGGCACGCACGCAACTCGCCGGTGGGTGAGCCTGACCGCCAAGAGGCGACGGATTCGCAGAGCGTGGGTCAGAAGCGACTTGCGCGCAATATCTCGGTTGCATGGACCAGTGCTTTGCCTCCCGATTGAAATCGAGCGCTGTCGCCACGCTGGGCCCAGTGGCCAATCACGGATCGGCAAAGGGCGCCGCGTAGAGCGAAACGCTCGCCAACGCCTCAAGGAATGAAATAGTAGGGATTGGGCAGCTTAAACGAGCACTCGGCGGATTTGCCTTTGAGATCTTCCAGGTCGCTGTCCTGGTCGCCGATATTCGCAAGGATGGTGTACTTTTCCGCTACCTTGTCGCGTTCCCCGCTTTTGAAGGGTACGATCGAGCCATGCTGATCGTCGGGCCGGGTCGCGACCCCCGCCCAGCCGTTGAATCCGGCGCGGTCGAGATTCCACAGCGTTGCCTGGCGCTGCTTGTCGCGGCGGCCGGTGATGAAGAACACCG
>DATFTC010000041.1:0-38021 GCA_035262305.1 Myxococcaceae bacterium
CTCTTCCTTCCAGATAACCGCTTCGATGTTGTGCCCATCTGGATCGAGAACGAACGCCGCGTACCCATATTCTTCCCTGGGCCCGGGCGCGCCGTTGTCCTTCGCCCCGGCGGCCATCGCCGCTTGATAGAATTCGTCGACCGCTTTCTCGCCGTCCGCATGGAATGCGACGTGGCCTGGAGTGCCGACCTTTCCTCGGGTGATCCAGAAGTCGTGTCGCCCGCGGTGAACGAAGCCGAAGGCGTCGCCGTATTCCTTCCCGACCGCGTACCCCAGCGGCGCCAGTGCCTGTTCGTAGAACTTTCGGCTCGCGCGGGAATTGCGGCAGCGGAGACTGATGTGCTCGATCATATTCCTGCCTTACGCCGCGGTCGTTTCGGCTGCAAGCACCCCCGCATGCGATTGTCGTGCACTTCGGCTTGAGCGCACCGGCGACGGCATCGCGCTGGTTTACGAGCGGTAACTCGGATCTAGCCGATCGAGCTTGCGCAACAGGCCTGGCCACGCGAGCGCGCCGCCTGCTGACTTGGTGGCCTTCTTCGCCATCGCCGTCGCGCCGGCGATGATCCGCGGATCGATTGAAACAAGCTCCCCGCCGCCGGACTGAGCCCGAATCTGAATCGTGCAGGTGGCTTCGAAGAGGTACATGAAGAGGAATGCGTCCGGAATGTTATCAGCTGCCGTCAGCAATCCGTGATTGCGGAGC
The DNA here is from genome assembly GCA_035262305.1 of Myxococcaceae bacterium. Lineage (GTDB taxonomy): Bacteria > Myxococcota > Myxococcia > Myxococcales > Myxococcaceae > DATFTC01. The sequence goes on from DATFTC010000041.1 coordinate 707, forward strand.
ATGAGGAAGTTCTTGTCGCCGAGGTCCCGCACCAACCTCGGTTTTTCGTCGTCGTTGAGGGCGAGGCCTTCGTAGTCATGGTAGGCGAGCGAGGCCAGGACAAAGGTCGACTGCTGCGAGATCGCCAAGACCCCTTTCTTTTGTGCGGAAACGGCAACGCCATTGAGGCTGTGGAGGTGCAGCACGCATTGCGCGTCCTCCCGCGCAGCATGGATTGCGCTGTGAATCGTAAAACCGGCAGGGTTGATATCGTAAGCGCTTCGCGTCACCTTCTCGCCGGCGAGGTCCACCTTGACCAGGCTGGATGCGGTGATCTCGTCAAACAGCATGCCGTAGGGATTGAGCAGGAAGTGGTGCTCCGGCCCGGGAACCCGCGCCGAGATGTGGGTGAAAATGAGATCGTCCCAGTGGTACAGCGCCGCCAGGCGGTAGCATGCGGCGAGATTCACGCGCTGTTCCCACTCGGCTTCGCTGACCCGAGCGTGGACGGCATTCGACTCTTTGGCGGCTCTCATCGCGCGGTTCCTCCATTCAACATGGGTGATCCCTTAGAATCGCTCTGCACATATTGCGACTGCGCCCGCGGTTCAAGTTGACACCGAGGCCGCCGTCAAGAAGTTCATGTTTTGGATTCGTCAAGGTCTGAGCGTTGCGCTGCCAAGATTAACAATGGCATCGTTCGACAACGCAATGCGGTGACGGTATGAGTGCAAGAGGAATCTCGATTTGAATCGAAAAGCGATCGCGCTGCTCTCGGGCAGCCACTTGATGGCCGATTTCACCCAGGGCGCCGTGGCTGCGCTGATCCCGTTCTTTGTCGCCGAGCGACATTGGTCCTATGCGACCGCCGCGAGCCTCTTGCTCGCTCTCAACCTCAGCTCATCCGTCGTGCAGCCCGCCTTCGGTCATTGGGCCGACCAAAAATCACGTGCATGGTTGATGCCGATTGGGCTGGTCCTCGCGGGCGGCGGCCTGGCTCTTGTCGGATGGATGTCCTCCTACCCCTTGGTGCTGGCAGCCCTCGCCGTTGCAGGTACAGGCGTCGCCGCGTTTCATCCCGCTGCGGCCCAGGCGCTGCATTCTGTCGCTGGCGCGCGGCGAGCCACGGCGATGAGCTTTTTCGGCGTCGGCGGAAGCGCCGGATTCGCTCTAGGGCCGTTGGTTGCGACCGCTATCTTGCTGGCCCTCGGATTGCGAGGCACGGCGCTGCTGGTCGTCCCCGCCTGGCTGATGGCCGCGCTGCTTACCGCGAACCTTTGGCGCTATCCGGTAGCGACGCGTCTGGGAGCGCGCGCCCGCGACGCAACGGCTTCCGTGTCCGCCAATGCCTGGGGAGCGTTCGTTTTGCTTTCGTTTGTGCTGCTGTGTCGCTCGGTGGCGTTCGCAGCGCTCAATGCGTTCTTGCCGGTCTATTGGATTGGCGCGCTCCAGCAGGGACGAGCCGCCGCCGGCGCAGCGCTCTCGTTGGTGCTGGCGATCGGAGCGATGGGCACGCTGCTGGGCGGGTGGATGGCGGATCGATACGCTCGGAAGAAGGTCATCGCGGTGGGATTGGCGATCGCCGGCCTACTGCTGCTTGCGCTGCCCGCGGTGCATCAGCCACGCATTGCGATGGCGCTGCTGGTGCCGCTCGGACTGTGTCTCTTTGCGCCCACGAGCGTGATGGTAACGCTCGGCCAGGAATACTTGCCCGAGCGCGTGGGCCTCGCCTCTGGCGTGACGCTTGGATTGGCGGTGACGGTGGGCGGCCTGGCGGCCCCATTGCTCGGTTGGGTAGTCGACCGGCAGGGCTTCGCCGCCGCCTTCACCATTGCGGCGCTTCTCGCGCTTGGCGCGAGCGCAGTAGCCGTTCTGCTGCCTCGTCCCAAGCAAGAACGCGAGCCGGATCTGTCGGTCGTCCGTCCACCCATGGTCGGGGACGTACCGTAGCGCAGCGCTCGCAGCCACCACCGCCCGCCTGCAGCAGCGCCGCGTCTTTGTCGTCTCGTTGCCTTGGAAAGTTCCAACAATGGATTGCCGTCAAACCAGCGGAAGCCTCAACGCGCGAGTCCCCATTTTTGCCGGGAAGACCGGCGGAGCAAGTCTTACTGGGGCGTATCGGTTGCGTTCACTCGCAGGAAGAGATTGCCAGCGCTTTGCACGCCCGGACCAACGACTGGATGAGTGGCTCCAAGCACGGTCGCGTTGCCCGTCTGGTCCAGATCGTAGTCCGCACTCATCGCCGGGCCAACGTCGAAATACGAGTTGCCGAGAGGACCTACGCCTTGGTTGTAGAAAGGAAACACGACATCTCCTGGGCCTACGTTTCGGATTAGAAGCGCCGCATAGAAAACGTCGCCAACGTTGAAATCAACCGGCGTATCCAAGACGATGGTTGCAATCGAACCAATATCCCCGGTAATGGTCGCGTCCGTGGTCTGGACGCGAACCAGCCCGTCGCCAGCCGAAGGGTCGGTGATATCTACCCCCTGATAGATGACCGCCGTGACCGGTTGATCGACGAACGGCGTTCCCATCGGGTATTCAATCGAGACGAGCCGAGTCCCTCCATCAACCACCACGAAAGCATTGGCAACCCAGTTGTCTTCGTTCTCAGCGCCTGCGCTGTTATTAAAACGTTCTGTCGCCGGCCCGCTGTCGACTCGGTACAGAACGTCCGCCCGGGCTAGGGTTCCTGTAAACAGAAACGATGCTGCGACAATGCTGAGCAACCTCATGACAAACCCCCCAAAGGAAAAAGCTGTGTAAAAGTTTGTAAGACAAACTCGTTCCCTTCGTCGCTGTTCGAGATCCCCCCTCTCCGCTGAAGTGCCGCAACTGTCTACACTAGTTTGACAGGGAGTACAATCTTCAACGCCGGAGGCCTTTGAGTAGCTTTTGGGCCTCTTCCTCAGCCTGCTTTCGAGCCCTCTCGGCCTCGTTCTGCTCTTCCTTCGGCGCGCCCTCGCCACTCGCCCCGCCGATGCCCGTCCCGAGTAATCGCTCGAGTGCGCTCGCCCCTACCTGCTTCACGATGGTTTCAACTGCAGCATTCAGGTCCACCGGAATCACCGTGGGGCTGGACGCGGGCCCAGTGATCTTCAAGGCGATTGGAATCGCTTCGCCAGGCGCCACTTTGCCCCCGGTGAGCGACGCCACGGTGGAAGGCGCCAGGTTGATGGTTCCGGCCAAGTCAAGGTTACCGTCAAGGTGAGTACCGCCGGTGAGCGTGAGCTGTGCTTCGGTCGTGCTGATATGAAGGGGCGCCTTGAGCTTGGCGAAGCCGTTCTCCACCGAGATCGAAAAGGGCACGTCTTTGCCTAGACTCGTACCTGGTCCTTCGGACTTTGCTCGCCCGAAACCCAGAGGCAAGGCTTTGGCGAGAGGCACGGAGATCGACGCGACCAGATCTCTGCCCAGAAATCTTGCGTCCAGCAAGTGACCGTCGAGAGAGCCGGAAAGAGAATGAATCAGATCATCCTTGTCGGTGCCGGCTCCAGACAGATTGAGGTTGCTGTTGAGCGTGCCGGTGAGCAGCTTCCGCTCGCTGACCAATCTCAACGCCTGCGCTGCATCGACATTCTGCGCCTGTGCAATGAGGTGAAAAGGCATTTTGCGTCGCGCAAGGTGAACCGTTGTGCCATTGGCTGAAATTTTCCCTCCAAAGGCTCCCATCGAAAGCGTCTGCACGGTCACCTCGTCTTCGACTATTTTCGCGTCTGCAACGACGTTGTTGAAGTCGACCTTTGACTTGCGAAGCACGTCTATTTTTGCGGTCGCGTGTCCTCGAAGGCCAGCAAACAGCGACGGGTCGAGTGGAGTCGCTCGCTTCTTGGAGGTCATCAGCAGCTTGTCGAGGTCGAGCCGAGGGCTGTGAAAGGAGAGCTCGAATTGGGTTTTCTTGTCTTGCCCAGATCCGGAAAGCTCGATCGAACCGCTTGCGCTGGCCGTCGAGTCCCGGATGTGCGCAGTCGCTTCGGAGATTTGTATCTTCAAGGGTCTGGATTTATCACCGCTGCCGCTCTTGGTGCCGGATACAGAGAGCGTTAGTGGTTCGCCAGGAGGCTTGTCCAGGGATTCTCCGGGCCGAAGGTCAACTCCGGCAAGATCGGCCTGGAGATCAAATCGGAGGGTTCCGGCCGCCGCGCCGCGAAGGTGAGCGAGCAACGCCGTGGTTTTGCCAGTCGCTTTGCTCAGCATGTGCGGGATGGCCAATCGGACAGGAGTCAGATCTAATTTGACTTCAATCGCCTGCGACGCCTCCGTTCCTGCGCCACGCACTTCGAGGCCGATCGGCCCGGCGATTTGGCCCTTCAGTTGTCGCTGCAGCGGCGGGCAGAGTGCGGCAATGCGTGCGAGGTCGAAGTCGCGTGCAACTATTTCAAGCCCTTGAACGCGGGGCTGGCCGGAGGCAAGGTCCAGCACCCGGCCGGTGCCGGTGATTGCCGCCGGGCCGAGGATCAGCTTCAGCTTGTCGATTTGAAGATTGCCTTTTTCCGCGTCCCCTCGCACATCCGCTTCGAGCGAGGCGTCCAGAGGCCTTCCGCCCTCTGATCCAGCGAATCGAAGTCCAGCGGCGTCCAACAAGCCGCGAAGCCTCGCTTCTCCTTTGCCGCCGGGGGCCAAGGCGCCGAGGTCGGCGGTGAGATCTGCGGAAAGGCGCCCGGCCTGCAACCCGAGGGAGCGCGGAAGATAAGGCGCGAGGGGATTCAAGTCGATCGGTTGAACTTTCAAAACCAATCGCTTCGGCGTGGGGATCAGCGAAGGGGGTAGGGGAGCGCTGGTAAGCTTCAGCTCGAAATTTTGCTGTTGCGACAAGATTGCAGCCTTGACGGAAACGTCCAGGGGCTTTTCGGCTCTCAGATTGTCCAGCCGGACTTCGATGTGCCGCACTTCCAAGCCGCTCGTTGGCTCCGGAGAACCTCCATCCTTCGCATGAGCTTGCTCCACGAACCGAACGACCCCCTCCGCAAGGGCGAAGTGGTCGAGCTGCAGGTTTAAGGGCTGGGCTGAGTCCGGTGCTTCCTTTCTCTTTGCCGTCTCAGGCGTGAAACCTTGGGCAAGCTTGGACTGAAGCCGCTGGATATTCGTGCTTCCATCCGAAAATCGGATCACGTTGATCGCCAAACCCTCAACTTTCGCAGACTCGACCTCCATCTGCTTTCCACGCGAAGTGAGCACTTTGAAGAGAGCGGGTTTCACCTCGGCGCTTTTAATGGCCAACAGCGGTAGCTTCTCTCCAGAAGCGGGGCCAACCTCCACCTCCGAGACTCGAACGGAAGGCCCGAAGAGAAGCTTGAGGGAAACATCCCCGATCGCAATCGGCCGACCGAGCTTTTCGCTGTAGATGCTGGCTTGCGCTCTCGCTTGCTTGAGAAGGATCGAGTCGAGAACGGAGAGCCCAATTGCACCCGCGACGACGAGCACGAGGAGGACCGAGCCAACAATGAACAGTGTCTTGCGAGAAGAAGCGGACATGGGTTTGGAACCTCTGCGGCGCACCACTTCTCGTAAGCGCGAAAGACCGGGAAGGCAATTGCCTCTGTCGGCAGCTCAACGAATTCTTTGCAACTGTCAGAGGCACCGACGCCCGGCCGGGGAACCGAGCGCGCGTTTCTTATTTCGAATCACAATCGTCTCCGCAGCCTGTTGTTCCACTTTGAGCAACGAAGAGTTCGCACATCACGCCTTGCACTGCAGTGAGCGGCTTCGAATACAACACCGTCACTCCAGTGAGTCGACGCTGGACAATTCATCGCTCCAGCGATGACTCGCAATTGTTTCGTTGGAGCCGCTACGGCGAAGCAATAAACGGCAGCGGTATTCAGTGAGCCTGTGAAGGTGGGAGAAAGACCATGAAAAGAAAGACAAGCAATCGTCCATTGATAAAGACAGTCGGTTTGGCAGTCGCTGGGTTGATCTTGTCGGCCGGATCCATTGCGTTGGCCGATGAGACGGTGGTGGTTTCCGGTACAGCGCCCGAGAAAGCCAGCGGCTTATACAATGCGTTCGAGATTGGCATTGGTGCTGGTTACAGCCAAGGCGTTGGTGACGTCGGTAAAAACGTGCCCTCGTTGACGGATAGCGGCGGCGCAGGCACGTCGCTCGAGCTGGATCTCGGGTGGCGCATTGACCCGCATTTCCTCGTCGGCATCTACGGCACGGGCGCATGGTTCTCCACCGGTGACGCGCCGGGAAATGCCTTTAACAATTGGAGCGCGACCGCCGGCGTGCAGGGCGCCTACCACTTCCTGCCTGGCGAAAATCTGGACCCCTGGATTTCGCTGGGAACGGGTTGGCGCGGATACTGGGTGAATCGGCCGGAGGGCAGGGATTCGCGGCACGGCCTTGACCTCGCGCGCTTGCATGTGGGCTTGGACGTCCCGGTGACCAACGGCGTAGCGGTTTCGCCGTTCGTCGGAGCGTCGGCAACCTTGTTCTTGACTCAGCAGCTCGCGCAGGAGACCTCGTTCACGGACATCCAGGACCGGAAGGTGAGCGTGTTCCTGAACGCCGGAGTGATGGGGCGCTTCGACCTGCTTGGCAGCCCTGCCCCGAGCAAGGCGACGGAACTTTGAGCGCCGCAAAGAGAGGCCTCGGCTCCTCTCTGTGAGCCGGGGCCTTTTTGTCCAACCAGCGGGACCTTACGTGTTTCGAGAGTGGGAGAATCCTATGAAGACCGGATCCATTGACGATGCGCAACGCCCTGAAAGGACCGGCCCGGTCCCTGCCTCTTGGGCCGTCAGTCTGCTGCTCGCATGTTGCGTCGGGATTGCCTTGTTGCTGGCTATGGACGGCGGCGGTTTCATCGGTGCGCTGCAAGCGAGCTACTGGGCTCTCGTGACGGCGCTCGCGTCATTGGCCATCATCCTGCTATGGCGAGCGGCTCGCCTGTTCCGAACGATTCACCGATGATTGCTCAAGGGTGCTAAAGGCAGACGGCGCGCAGACTCATGTTCCCGTCGGTCGAGCTCTTGCCAGCGAAACATCGAGCGTCCCGGGGAACGTCTTGAACGCCTCGATCAGAGCGTCGCGAAACAACGCTACGCGGCGGGGAAGATGTCGATTGGAAGGCATCACCACGGAAATGGACAGATCCGGGACCTCGTAGTCCGGAAGGACTCGAACCAGCGCTCCCGAGCGGAGATCGTCGATTCGCGGCACCATGAAAGTGATTCCAGCTCCGCGGAGGACCAGCTCTCGGATGTACAAGAAATCATCGCTGAACAGCGTGCCGGTGACCTCCACCGGCTCTGGGCCCTGTGGGCCTATCAGCTCCCAGGTCTTCGTCCCCGACCCCTGAGGCTCGAAGAGGATGAAGTCGTGATTCTTGAGGTCGGCTGGACGGCGCGGAGCGCGTCGCTTCTTGAGGTAAGAGGGAGCGGCGAAGAGCCACAGGCTCAACTGTGCAACCTTGCGGGCGATAAGGGATGAACCCTGGAGGCGACCGCCTCGGGCGCCCCGGAGCGCGAGGTCGATGCCCTCGCCGACCAGGTCCACCACCCGATTGGTGAATGAAACGTCAACCTGAATCGAGGGGTAGCGGTTGATGAAGCTTGTCACCACGTCGGCGAGAAAGCCTCTGTCCATTGCAACTGGCACGCTCAGCCGAACCGTCCCTCGCGGCTCCCCCTGGCTCTCCGCGACGAATTGCTCCGCGTCGGTCAGCGCAGCCAAAGCGCGGGAAGCGCCGTCGTAGTAGGCGCGCCCGGTGACGGTGAGCTTGAGCTGTCGAGTAGTCCGCTCGAGCAGGCGCGCGCCGAGCTGTTCCTCCAGCCGTGTCACGGCACGACTGACAGAAGACTTCGGCAATCCGAGACTGCGGGCCGCTGCCGTGAAGCTTTGCGCCTCCACAACCCGGGAGAACGTCCGCACCAGGTTCAAGTCCATGCCCCCCTTACTATTGGCCTGGGGTTCGCCGCGCCACTCCTTGCACGGGCGGAGTGTCGTTCCGCCGGCCAGGCCCTGTTGCGCATGTGGGTCTCGGGGGCGAAAGGGACCCCAGGGGGAGTGGTCTACAAGCGGCGGCCAAGCCGCCGAAGGTCAGCGGCCAAGCCGCCGAAGGTCAATCGTTGCATGCGGGACAACGCTGAGTTCGCTGCACCATTGGTCACACAGCGGCATCCTTCCGCCCCGTAGGCGGTCAATTTTCTCCGAAATGGAAAAGAGGATGTGATGAGCACTGTGCGAAAAGAGCCGATTGCTGGAGCGCTGTTGGGAGTGCTGCTAGCGCTCGGCTTGGCCCTGATGCCCGGATGCAAGAAGGTCGAGGGCGCTCCGGCCGCACCTCAGCGCCCCCCGGCGCCGGTTGCCGTATCCACCGCGGTCCAGCGAGACGTCCCGGTCTACCTGGAGCAAATCGGGAAGAGCGTGGCGGTGGAGGTCGTCTCGATTCAGCCGCAGGTGTCCGGCCAAATCGTCAAGATCCATTTCACCGACGGCGCGTATGTGAAGCGCGGCGACCTGCTGTTCACGATCGACCCGCGCCCTTTTGAAGCTCAGCTCGACTCCGCCCAGGCGAGTCTGGCGCAAAACAAAGCTGCGCTGGACCTGGCGAAGATTGAGTTTGCTCGAGTGGAGAGGCTGATCAAGGACTCGGCGATTACCCGGCAGGAGTACGACTCCAGGCGCAACACGCTCGCGGTCTCTGAAGCTCAGGTGAAGTTGAGCCAGGCGGCGATCAAGACCGCGAGCATCAATCTCGAGCACTGCTACATCCGCTCTCCCATCGATGGGCGCGCTGGGCAGCGACTGGTAGACCTTGGAAATATCGTCGGGCTGGCCGGCAGCGCCAACAGCGGATCGCTTTTGGTGATCCAACGTCTCGACCCCATCTACGCCGACTTCACCATCGCGGAGAACGATCTTTCGGCGGTGCAGCGCAGCATGGCCGCTGGCACCGTCAAAGTGGAGGTGCGGCTGCCGGAGGAAACTGACGGCGCGCGCGAAGGAACGCTCACGTTCTTGGACAACGCGGTGCAGGACGGGACTGGCACGGTGAAGCTGAGGGCGACGCTGCCGAATGCAGATAACCACTTCTGGCCGGGGCGGTTCGTGAAGGTGAGGTTGGTGCTGAGCACTCAGAAGGGGGCGGTGCTCGTTGCCTCGGCCGCGCCGCAAACGTCGGCCAAAGGTCCGTTCGTCTACGTCGTGAAAGAGGATTCGACCGCTGAGATGCGCCCGGTCACCGTAGGGCAGCGACAGGGGGAGCTGGTGGCGATCACCCAAGGGCTGAAGGACGGCGAACGCGTGATCACCGCCGGGCAGATGGCAGTCACCCCCGGCGGGAAGGTGCGGATTGAACAGCCGGCCGGCCCAAACGGCTCTCCCGACAACAGCGCTGGAAAAGCGAAGGACCGAGAGGCCAAGCGATGAGTCTTTCTGAGCCATTCATCCGGCGCCCCGTGATGACCGCGGTCCTGACCCTGTCCGCGGTGCTGTTTGGAGTGCTTTGCTACACCCAACTTGCGGTCAACGATCTGCCGGCGGTCGACTATCCGGTCATTCAAGTAAACGTCGACTATCCCGGCGCCAGCCCCGAGACGATGGCGAGCAACGTCGCTACCCCGCTCGAGCGGCAATTCATGCAGATCAACGGGCTGGAGCTGGTGACCAGCAAAAGCAGCCAGGGCCACACCAGCCTCACGCTTCAGTTCGATCTGAGCAAGAGCCTCGACGGAGCAGCCACCGACGTGCAGACGGCCATCAATCAGGCCAGCGGGAGCCTTCCACTCGACTTGCCCTCGCCACCGACCTTCTCCAAGACCAATCCGAACGACCAGCCGATCATGTACATCGCGCTGAGCAGCGATTCGGTGACCGGGGGGCAGCTCTACGACTTCGCGAGCACCCAGGTCGGCCAGCGGATCAGCATTCTTCCCGGCGTCAGCCGAGTGAACATCTTTGGCAACAAATCCGCGGTTCGCGTCAAGGCCGACCCATCGGCGATGGCTTCGCGCGGCACCTCGGTCGATGACTTGGCGAGCGCAATCAAGAACGGCACCAGCTACACCGGAGTCGGCCAATTTGATGGTGCCGGGGGCACGACCTTGCTTTCGCCGCACGCTCAGCTCGAGCGCGCGGAGAGCTACAACGACCTCATCGTCGGCGCCCGAGGCGCCGTGCCCGTCTACCTGCGCGACGTCGCCAAGGCCACGGAGTCGATTCAAGACGAGCGCTTCAACCTTCGCTTCTGGGTCCGCGGCTACGACGTGCCGGCGGCAACCGCGGTGGTGGCGGTAAACCGACAAGCCGGATCCAACGCAGTCGAGGTCTCAAGGAGCATTCGGAGTTTGCTGCCGTTGATCCAGGCCGAGCTTCCGGGCTCGATTCGGCTCACTCCCATCTACGACCGTTCGCAAACCATTGTGAACAGCGTCAGGGATGTGCGCGACACGCTGGTGATCGCCTTCGTCTTGGTGGTGATGGTCATCTTTCTCTTCCTCGGACGCGCCACGGATACGCTCATCCCGGCGGTGGCGCTCCCGCTTTCGCTGCTGATCACGTTCATCGCGATGCGACTGTTGGGATACAGCCTCGACAACTTGTCGCTGATGGCGCTGACCCTCGCCATCGGCTTCCTCGTCGACGATGCGATCGTCTTCCTCGAAAACACGGTGCGTCGGATGGAGAGAGGCGAAAAGGCGCTCGAGGCGAGCCTCAACAGCGCCAAGGAAATCAGCTTCACCATCCTTTCGATGACCATTTCACTCGCCGCAGTCTTCATTCCGCTGGTGTTTATGTCAGGGCTGGTAGGGCGAATCTTCCGCGAGTTTGCCATCACCATCGTGGTGGCCATTTTCGCATCCGGGCTCGTCTCGCTAACGCTGACGCCGCTGATGACCGCGCGAATGCTCAAGGACCGCGGCCACGGCGCGAAGAAGACGTGGATGGAGCGCGTGATCGGCGGCGTGGAGGAGAAGGTGCTCGCCGCCTATGGTCGAAGCCTCAGCTGGTTTCTACGACGGCGGTGGATCTCAGCGGCGATCTGGCTCGTCTGTCTCGCCGGCACGATCGGACTGTTCATGGCGGTGCCGAAGGCGTTCGTGCCGCCCGGCGACAGCGGGGTGGTCAACGGCGTGATCATTGCCCAGGAAGGCTCGTCGCCCCAGCAGATGAAGGCCCTCCAGGACCGGGCCGACCAGGCGCTGCACGATGACCCTAACGTCATTGCCGCCGTGAACGTCACTGGAATCCCCCAATTCCTCTCCTCGAATCAGGGCCTGTTCTACATCTTCATCAAGCCCGCGGATCAGCGGGGTCGCATCGAGGCGATCGCCGGCCAACTGATGGGTCGATTCGCGGCGATTCCCGGCGTCTTCCCGTTTCTTCGGCCTTATCCCGCCCTTGAAATCAGCACCGGGGCGACAAACCAGAACCAGGGTCAATACGCGTTCTCCCTCTCAGGTACCAGCCCCGAGCAGGTCTACGAAGTGTCGGAGAAGCTGATGGGCAAGTTCCGTCAATTCCCAGGATTCGCCACTGTGTCCTCCGATTACTTCAACCACACGCCCAATCTGGACATCGATATCCTTCGCGAGCAGGCAAAGACTTACGGCGTTTCGGAAGCGCGGATCTTGGCCTTGCTGCGCAACGCGTACTCGCAGAATTATTTGTATTTAATCAAGAAGCCCGACGATCAATATCAAGTCATCCTCGAGGTGGCAGATGCCGATCGCTCTAAGCCCGACGACCTGTCGTTGCTCTACATCAAGTCTGACGACGGAAAGAGCCTGGTGCCGCTGAACGCATTGGTTAAGTGGCACACTTCCCTTGGTCCTCAGGCCATCAACCATATCAATCAGTTCACCAGCGTTACGTTCTTCTTCAATTTGAAGCCCGGCGTGCCGGTGGGCGATGCGACCGCATTCATCGAGCGAGCCGCGAAAGAGATCGTGCCGCCCACGGTGCGCGCCGGCCTTCAGGGGGAAGCGCTCACTTTCAAAGACACGGTGAGGAATCTGACCATTCTCATGTTCCTCGCTGTGTTCGTCATGTACGTGGTGCTGGCGGTTCTCTATGAGAGCTACGTTCATCCGCTTACCGTGCTGTCCAGTTTGCCGGTGGCGTTGGTTGGCGGATTGGCCACTCTTTATCTGTTTGGTCAAGAGGCATCGCTTTACGCGTTCGTCGGAATGTTCATGCTGATGGGAATTGTAAAAAAGAACGGCATCATGATTGTCGACTTCGCCCTGCAGCGCATCTCTGGCGGAGAGAAGGCGGAGCAGGCCATCCACGACGCCAGCCTCGACCGATTCCGGCCGATCATGATGACCACGATGGCCGCCGTGATTGGCGCCCTGCCGATCGCCCTCGGCTACGGCGCGGACGGAGCGTCGCGCCGTCCGCTTGGCCTGGTCGTCGTGGGCGGCCTGGTGGTCTCCCAATTCATCACGCTCTACGTCACCCCGGTCATCTACCTCTACCTGGAGGATTTCCAGGAGAAGGTGCTCGACCGGTTCAGCTTCTTCCGCTCGGATCGCGCGCGTAAGGTACCAACCCTGGCCCAGATCGCCGGCGAGCTACCGGCGGAGCCATTGAGGAGCGTACCATGAGGGCAAATGCCGCTCGGAAGTTGTACCGCTGTGTTTGGATTTCACTTGTCCCACTCGCGCTGTCCGTGCCTTTCCAGGCCGAGGCGCTGCAGCCTTTGGAGGCATTCATCGGCTCCGCTCGCCAGCGCAGCCCGGACAATGCCGAGGCTCGCGCGAACTTCGCCCAGCAGCAAGCTCAAGCCGACGTTGCGCTCGGCCGCGTCCTCCCCGGGGTCTCTGCCAGGGGCAATTACTATCGAAACAATTACCAAAGCTCGGTGTCGGTGCCCATTGATCCTGCCGCGCCCCCGCAGACCATCGTCATCACCCCGTACGACCAATGGGTTGGCTCTGCGACGGTGAGCGTCACACTGGTAGACCTGGCCAGCTTCGTGCGCATTTCCGCCGCGAACACCGGAGCGGAAGGATCGGCGAAGCAGGCAGAGGCGACTGTGCTGCAAGTTGAGTCGCAGGTCGTGCAGGACTATTACCAGCTGCTCGCCTATTTGTCGCTGGTCGTTTCATCCGAACGCGCGCTCGATGTTTCGCGGACAAGCCTGCGCTTGTCGCAAGCGCAGCTCGATGCGGGCACGGCGACAATGCTCGATGTCGATCGCGCCAGCGCCGAGGTGGAGCGACAGACGCAATTGCTCGAATCGGCCAAGCTGCAGGTGGCGCTCGCGGCACGCGCTCTTGAGTCTTCCAGCGGCCTGTCGCCCGAGTCCTTGGCGGCGATGCCTTTCGAAGACGACTTGCGCCCGGAGCCGGGCTTGGACACCTTCATGTCGCCCGATCCCGAGCTTCCAGCGGTTGCAGCGGCAATGAAGAATACGAGGGCGGCTGAGAAGCAGGCGACGGCCCAGCGCTTGGCATTGCTGCCTTCGATCACCGGCAGCTTCACCGAAACGGCGACGAACACGCCGGGCTTCGTAGGTCACAACTACTACTGGCAGTCCGGCGTCGGTTTCACCTGGCAGCTCGACCTGACCAGCATCGCCAACATCCGCTCGCAGGACGCCGCGGCGGATGCGTCCCGGGCACGGGAGCAGCGGACGCGGCTGGCAGCGCGCGACGCCATTCACCGCTACTGGAATACCGTGCACGCCGACATCGCCAACAGCCGCTCGGCGCGCGCGCAAGCGAAGGCCAGCGAGCATGCCTCCCAACTGGCCCAGGACCGTTATGAGGTCGGCGCCGCGACGCAGCTTGACCTGCTGCAGGCCCAACGCGACGCCTACAACGCGGATGTGGCCCGGATCCAGTCCGACGCCGACCTCGCCAATGCCCGAACGCAGTTACGACTTGCCGCAGGGCGCGACCCGTTCGCCCGCGCCAACAAGGCAACGAAATGAGCAGAGGCCGCGACGGCGTCGGGTTTAGACTCTGGTCATAGTTTTGTTCTCGATGGCCTCTCGTTTCTAGCGCTCGGCGGTTAATGGCCGCTTGGCCAACCTCTTTTGGTTCTCCTGCTTACGGGCGGCGTCTGGAATCTTTTTCGCCGTGTGGACGACGCCCTCGTCGTCAAACTCGATGTGATACTTGTACGTTCCGGACGAGTCTCGCCCACGGTATTCCCATATCTCTTGCATGTCGTGGTGAGGACAACCGCAGTAGGTCTCACCATAGTTGGTGATCCGCCACGGAGTTCCAAGCAGCGCTTTGACGTCGTCCCCGGTCGAGTCGCCTACTTTGATTTTTGAGAACGTATTATCATTGATCCGAACGGGGCTCGGGGCTCTTTTCTTTGTCTTTGCCTCCGCAACCTTGGATTTGTCCGGTTGGGGAAGAGCATCGGCAGCGCGGGCGATGTCTGAAATGCAGCAAAGCGCCAAGCTTGTCCCACAAACCAACCATTTGACTTTCATCATGGTTCTACGACTCGCCTCGCATGGCCGGTGAGTTTCACAATATGCATCCCGGTGCCCGCTCGGTCGGCGAGGTAAATCAGGCCGCGGTCGTCAACTTCCACGTTGTTGGTCTGGATCGCAATCGCGCAGCGGCCGGAGGGGTCGCAGGTGGCAATGGTGTTCTCGTTTGGCGCTGGAATGAAATAACCGACCTCTTCCGGGTCAAAGGGGTCGCGGATGTCAAAAATGCGCACGCCTGCGGTAAACCAGGAGATGATCGCGAGTTTCCCGTAATAGGGGGGGTAAAACGATTCAGCCACTGCATGTGAGCCGAACCGACCACCTTTATTGCAGAAATCTCCCGGGAACTCCGGCACGCGCAAAGTTGAAATGGGGAATGGAGTACTTTCGTTGGTGACGTCCACCAGGAACGCGAGATGCGGGGCTTCCTCGCAGAAATTGCCTCCGGCCTCAGAAACGAGGATCACGATATCCCGCCTATTGAGTGAAAAGTCGTGGAATTCCGGGATGGGCAATCCAAATACCGGGAAGCTGCTGTGCCCGCCTTGATCGGGTGACATGGTGAGGTATCCCTTTTGGGGCGCGAGCATTTCTTGTGTGGTCGGGTAGAACGGGCATGTCTTCGAGCCATCGCACCCGTGGAGCAAGACGTTTCTATCTACGATTTGAAACACGCCGTTGCTCCCTACGCCGTAGGCCATATAGACCCTGTTCTTGGTGGTCCCCGCAGAGATTGGCCCATGAATTCCGGAAGGTGGGTTGACAATTCCCTCGTAGAAAGTCGCATTCGGCTCCTGACCAACCAATCCGAAATCTCGGATGTATACGGGGTTCGCCGGGTCGCTGAGATCATAGATTTTCAGGTGCTGGTTCGAGCCGCTGTGGTGCCACAGATTTGGATTTGTAGAATCAGGGACATTCCCGGAAACCAGATAGGCGATCCCGGTATCGCATTCCCACCAGTTCTTATGTGTATTGCTAAGCTTGCCCACGACTGTGGTGAGAAACGTCGGGTGCGCAGGGTCGGTGACATCAAATATTTCCTGCGACTCAAGCGCCTCCATGCCCGAGGAGTTTCCGTGGGTTCGCAGCATGTACCACTTGCCGCGCTGCCCGCGGGGCAAAACGTCGCCGCTGCAGACGCGCACCATCTGGGAGCCGGCAGCATCTACCGAGCCCGGCGGCCCGGGAACGTGGGCGAGGTACCTAGGGCGCCGGGCGTTGGTCACGTCGATGATCGACGTCCCATTTGGCTCCATTTCGCCGGTGAGTCGATTGGTGGCGACGCCTGCGTGGTGAGCCATGTAAGCAATCTCACGCGCGTCTTGGTGAACGATGAGGGGTTGATAAGTCGAACGGCCATCGAGGCTGTCGTAGCCCACGAATTCTGTATTCCACTGAGATTGTTGATCCCAGGGTCCGGGAGGCGGGGGCCTCTCCGGCCGCCGCGGCGCTCGGTTTAAGTATATGGTTGGGATGTCTGGTCCATTGGGCGGATAATCTGCCATTGCAGATGCGGGCATTCCCACCGCGGGCAACAACAGCAAAGACAACCGAAGGCGCCAGCGTTTGCCTTTCCCGAAACTCTTATTGCCTAACTCTACCTGGTGTTTGTCTGGTTTCTCAGTCAGTCTTGACATTGCTCCCTCCACAGGCACTGCAGATGGTTCAGTGCTCGTCGCGTCCCCGGCTAGAAAGCTGGGCCTAGACGCAGGACTACTTTCGCTTGGCTCCCCTCATGCGCACGTCCCTGCCTCCAGATGGCACTGCTGTCGAGATGTCACTTCACAGAGAAGCGGCTCCTTCTGCGCTCCCAGGCAAAGGCTTGTCAAGGGATTCAACGGACGAGTGTCATGCTGCTCGCGAAAGGCAGATGACAGGTTCCGCCGTTGCGTGTGCAGATTAAAACTCTGTCGGCCCTCGGGGACGGCGCGTGAAATCTGCTAACGCTGAGGGAGAATCAGGTGGGCCGGTTGACGCGATTGAGTTAGAAACGACCCCTTAGCCCGACGACGACGAGTGCTGAAACTGTAGCGTTCTTCTGACGGTCGAGGTCATCTTGACCGTCCAGCCTAATCCAGGCTGAGACGGCTCTCCCAAACTTATACTGAAGCCTTAGCCCGACCCCATGACTCTGTCCCTCATTCGCGACGTACTGGCCATATTGGTACCAGAGATCTACCCTCGTCGGGCCAAAGGAGCGGCCCAGGCCTGGGCGCGCTGTGTAGCTCAGAGGGGCGAGCGAGGGCAGTCCGGCGCTCGTCGCAAATGTCCGACCGACCGTCGCCAGGCTGAAGTATCCCAGCGTCCTGGGATCGTGATCATACCAATAGTAAGCGCCGCTCAAACTGAGGTCCGTTTTGTACATAGACTCGGTCAAGGAGGCTGAGACTCTGTATTGGTTCAGTTCTACGCGCTGCTGAGTTGCCGCATTGACGTACTCGTCGCAGCCGCTTTGTTGGTTAAGATTGCAAGTGTCAATCACACTCTGGATATCAACCGGGCCACCGTCAGTTTCGACAGCAGTGACGCTCTGTCTGCTCCAATAATGTACCAGCGAGAAGGAGCCATCGACCGTCGTCTCGTACTCTGAGTCGCCTGCCGTGTCGTAGCCGATCTTTGCCAAGAAGCCGTGAGCGTGGCTGGTGGAGTTGATCAAGGCGTCGGCCTGGCCAGTAGCACCGAGCGCCACGGGAGCGTCGGAGGAGGTCGACGACGTTGGTGAGAAGAAGCCCTCGCCGTATAGGAATACGTGTTCGCTTAGCTCCCAGTCCAAGCCGGCGGAGGCTGAAAAGATTTCGCGCCCGACAAGCTGGAAGCGTGCGCCGTGCTGCGGGGAAGTCGCGATGTCGTGCGTTCCGACGACCTCGAGGCGCAAGGAAAGCGGGTCCGCGATATCCAAAACAGCTGTTAGACGGTCGTAGAGGTACCCCGACCTAGGGTTGATGGGAGTCGTCTGCGTCGTACCGACTCCCAATTCATCACTAATGGAAGTGGCGCCGCCCGCTGCCGGGAACGCTAGAACAAAGGCACTGGTGAGCGCTCGGGTTGTTCTCATCCTAGCTCCCCGAACAGACGGGCGGCAGAAGCTGTCATATATGCCAGGCTATTTCTTCTCTTCGGGGGCTGTATTCCTGGCCTCTTTTGCTTCCTTCCTCTCACGGCGATCCTCACGCCGGTCCTCGCGTCGCTCGTGCTCAGCCCGCTCTTGGAGCCTGCTCTCACGCCCCTCGTGCTCGGCGCGGCGACCTTGGCGGTGCTCGCGCTCTTCGCGCTCGCGCTTTTCAAGCTCCGCGCGCTTGGCCTCTTGCTTTTCGCGTCGTTCGTGTTCGCGCCTTTCTAGCTCTGCGCGCTTGGCCTCATGCTTTTCACGCCTTTCGCGTTCGGCGCGCTCGTTCTTTTCGCGCTCTTCGCGCTCACGCCTTTCGCGTTCGGCGCGCTCTTTCCTTTCGCGTTCTTCGCGCTCACGCTTTTCGCGTTCGGCACGCTCCTTCTTTTCGCGCTCTTCGCGCTCACGCCTTTCGCGTTCGGCGCGCTCTTTCTTTTCGCGTTCCTCGCGTTCGCGCCTTTCTTCAGCGCGCTCTTTCCTTTCACGCCCCTCGCGTTCGCGCCTTTGTTCAGCGCGCTCGTTCTTTTCACGGTCCTCGCGCTCGCGCTTTTCGTTCTCGTTCTGTGCGGGCTCGGGCTCTGGCGGAAGGACGGGGTTCACTTGCGGCGCGGGCGTGTTCTGTTGCTGCGCGACGGGAGCCTGCGCCTGGGTCAACCCCGACGGGGCGTACGCCAGCGGTATCAGAAGGGCCAGTTTGCCAATCAATTGTCTCATGCTTCCTCCTCAACCAAGCGTGCGGCCTTCCAGCGAAGGCCGACGTGAGGCAATGAACTTTTGAGTCACAGCAATTGTCGGCCAGTCACACATCGGCGCCGCGCCAAGCATGATGTCAATTGTTGAACACGGGACGTAGCGTGCAGTGTTAAACATCCCGCGTCGAGCCGGGCCTCGTTTCGCGGAGAAATTGCAGCGAGTCTCAATGTGTCGAGAGACCCGGCGGGTGGGTCAGGTACACCACACCGGTTCAGGATTTCCAGAGGTTGTTCGATTGACGCCAATTGAACTTTTGAGCGCCTCGGGGCTAAGAGCGTCGGGAGCGGTTGCCGCAAACGGCGAACTTGACCAAGCCCATAGGGCGGACGTGAATGAGAAGCTCGTGGCCGGAGAACCCCATGAACATCGCTCGCCTGGTTGCTACCATCGCCGCCATCGCGGCGGCACCGGCCTTCCAAACGAAGGCATTCGCCCAGATCTCCACCAATGGATTTGCCGATTCCGTGGTGGAAGTAATGCGGCGCGCATCGAACTGGCAGATCGCGCACCTGCCTGGAGATGAGCCCAACGATTGGGTTCACGCAGTCTTCTGGGCCGGCCTGATGGCGTCGTTTCAGACCACCGGAGACGGCGGATATGCCGATCGCGCCACCAGCTGGGCCGCGGCCAATGGCTGGATGCTCGGTCCGGGCGCGCGGGATGCCGACAATCAGTGCGCCGGTCAGACCTATCTAGAGTTGTACCAACTCGATCCTCAGCCCGAGCGGATTGGCGCGACGCAGCAGAGATTGGATGCGATGGTGGCGGATCCACACCTCGGTCGGGTGGATTGGTGGTGGTGCGATGCGTTGTTCATGGCCCCGCCGGTGTTTGCGCGACTCGGCGCCGTCACAGGCAGCCCCGCCTATTTCGACACCATGAGCACCATGTGGTGGGACACGACAGATTTTTTGTTTGATCCGTCGGAGAGCCTGTTCTCCCGAGACTCCTCCTATTTCGATCGCCAATGCCCAAACGGCGAAAAGATGTTTTGGTCGCGCGGCAACGCCTGGGTGATCGCCGGCATCGTTCGCGTGCTGCAATACCTTCCCAGCGATTATCCGGATCGTCCGCGATTCGTGGGCCTTCTGCAGGCTATGGCACAGCGCCTCGCCGCTCTGCAGAAGCCGGATGGCTATTGGCCATCCTGTCTCACCGACGCGGACGATTATCCATGGCCAGAGACGAGCGGCACCGCTGGATTCACCTACGCGCTGGCGTGGGGAATCAATCAAGGAATTCTGGATCCCGATCAGTACAGCGGGATTGTGTTCAATGGCTGGAATGCATTGGTGCAAGCCGTTGATGGGGACGGGAAGCTCGGCTGGGTTCAGCCTCCCAGCGGGGAGCCCGGAATCTCGCAGCAGTCGGACACGCAACCTTATGGCGTCGGCCTTTTCCTCCTCGCTGGCAGCGAAGTGTATCGGCTCGTGACGAGGTAACTCTCACTGGATCCACAATGAAACATTTATCGCGACCGATTTGTAACAAAACGTCCAGGATTGGAACGCTCTGCGCCTTGTTCTTGGGCTCGATCGCGATTGTTCCCTCTGCCCGGGCCCAGGCGGACGAATTCGACGACCTGCGTGCCAAATGGAAAGACATGCTCACCGGGGGCGCCTCGTTCGATCCGAGTGATCCAGACATCGCCAATCGGATCGCCGCTATTGACAGCGAGGCCCGCGGCAATTGGAGCAGGATGAGCACCTCGCCCGACCGCTCCTATCTTTGGAGCGATCTGGCGAGCACGACCGTCTCCAGTCATATCACCAGCAGCTACAATCGCCTGAGGTCGATGGCGCTGGCATTCTCGACGCACGGCTCGAGCCTCGAGGGCGACCCGGCGCTTCTCGCCGACCTTATCTCCGCGCTGGATTGGATGAACGGCAACCGATACAACGCCGGCTTGTCTGAATACGACAATTGGTGGGACTGGGAAATCGGCACTCCCCTGAGCCTCAATGACATCACGGTTCTGCTTTACGACCAGCTGAGCAGCGATCAGATTTATGATTACATGGCCGCCATCGAGCGCTTCACCCCGGCGCCCGCTCTCACTGCTGCGAACCGCGTCTGGAAATGCACTGTGGTCGCCATCCGCGGCCTGGTGGTCAAGGACGCCGAAAAGTTGGCATTGGCACGGGACGGGTTGAGCGATCTTCCGTCGCGGCGCGACAGCGTTTTCGAATACGTGACCAGCGGCGACGGTTTTTACCGAGACGGTTCATTCATTCAGCACGGCAAACATCCATACACCGGCGGCTACGGGATCTCGCTGCTCACCAATTTGGCCAACCTGATGTATCTGCTCAGCCGATCGAGCTGGCAGATCACCGACGCCAGCGCACAGAACGCGTTTCTCTGGATCTACGACTCCTTCGAGCCGCTCCTCTTCGATGGCAGCATGATGAGCATGGTGCGCGGGCGCGAGGTCTCGCGTAAGGGGAGTCAAGATCATGCATCGGGGCACGCGGCGATCCAGGCCATCATCCGCATTGCCCAGGCCGCCTCAGACGGCGATGCCGCAGCCTACAAGAGGATGGTGAAGTATTGGATCCAGGCCGACGGTTTCCGGAATTTCTTCGAGTTCGCATCCATCAACATGATCGCTCTCGGCAAGGACATCGTCGGAGACCCGACCGTAGACCCGCGCGGGGAGCTGATTGGCCATCGCCGGTTCCCCAAGATGGATCGAGTGGTGCACCTGCAGCCCGGTTTCGGATTTGGGCTCAGCATGTCGTCGACGCGGGTCTACAATTACGAATGCATCAATCAGGAGAATCTGAAGGGCTGGTACACCGGCGATGGAATGACCTATTTGTACAATCTCGATCAAGGCCAGTACAGCGATGATTTCTGGCCGACGGTCAATCAGTACCGAATGCCAGGGACTACGGTGGACACCCGCAGCCGTTCGGGCTGCAGCGGCCAGAGTTATGCCAGCCCGATGAATTGGGTCGGTGGCTCGGACCTCGGTGACGTCGGCGTCTCGGGGATGGAGCTCAAGGCATATGGCAGCTCCCTCACTGCTCGAAAATCCTGGTTCATGCTCGACGATGAGATTGTGGCCCTCGGCTCCGGGATCAGCAGCACCGACAGCGCCGGAGTTGAGACGACGCTGGAAAATCGCAAGCTGAGCGCGGATGGGTCCAATGCGCTGACGGTCAATGGCGAAGCAAAACCGACCGCTCTTGGCTGGGCCGAGACAATGACCGACGTCTCCTGGGTTCACCTCGAGGGCACCGGCGGCTATTACTTTCCAGAGCCGGCGGTGGTGCTGGGCCAGCGCGAAGCAAGGTCTGCCTCGTGGCACGATATCAACTCCAGGGAAACAACGACCACGCCGACCACGCGAAACTACTTGATGCTTTGGATCGATCACGGCGCCAACCCGGCGGGCGCCACCTACGATTATGTTCTGCTTCCAAACAAGTCCGCGGACGAGGTTGCCGCGTACGCGGCCAACCCTGACATTTCAATTCTCGAGAACTCAGCCGAAGCACAGGGCGTATTTGAGAGCTCGCTGAACATCGAGGCAGTCAACTTCTGGATCGATGGTGGAAAAACCGTGGATCTTTTGAGCAGCGACCGCAAGGCCTCGGTGATGACGAGGGACAACGGATGCACCCTGGACCTCGCGGTTTCAGATCCGACGCAAGCGAACACTGGTGTGATTAATCTCGAGATAGCGCGACAAGCCGTTAGCGTCGCCGCGATCGATCCCGAGCTGAGCCTGAATCAATTGAGCCCTACCATCCAGCTAACGGCCAACGTGAACAATACTGCGGGGCGAAGTCTTAGAGCGCAACTGATTCTACATACTTGCAACTCTGAGTAGGGCAAGCTCGCGGTCAACGCCCGAAGCAAGCGGGAGCTATGGTCTCCGCGGGCTGCGCGAGACAGGACATCAACGCAGCAATGGTCGGCTATGAGGATTGTGCCCCCGAGCCGCGAAGGGCTCGCCTTGCCGCCGGCCACGATGCCGGGCTTAGCCGACGCTCGCATACGCAAGCTGCCCAAACCGGAAGCAGCGAATTACGTATAGAGATGACGCTTGGGCGTACCTGGCGATCAGCCTTCACTTCTCGCTTGGTTCTTAACTTCTATACGGGGAGCAGCCATGGCATCCACACGTACTTTGGATCGCGAGTTTGGAAAACGAGTGCGCAAGCTACGACAAGAACGAGGTCTCACGCAGGAGGCGCTGGCCGAAAAAAGTGCTCTCTCCGTAGACGCGGTGCGCCGCGTCGAGCAAGGAGCCTTCTCACCTACGCTCAAGACGATCAGGAAGCTCGCACTTGGATTGAGCGTCTCTCTGCAGACCTTGTTCCGAAGCTTTGAACGCCGACGCCACCAGCTGCTCGACGAGCTCTGTGATTTTCTCGACACCAGATCGCGTCAGGACATCCGTCTTGTCTGGCGCGTGATCCGAGCGGTCTTCGGTCGGAGCTCCGAGCCTATCGATCAGAGTGGATAGCGACGTCCACGCTCGACGTCATGCGCTGTGCAGGCCGCGCTTAGGCTCGCTTATGGGCGCCACGAATCTATGCATGGTGGATCGGGACTGTGGGAGTAAAAGATTACACCTCCGGTTCAGGACGCCTGTCTGGTAACCGACGATTCGCGTCGACGCGATTTAGGCTCCGCGCCAACTCAAGCTTTGGGGCGAGGTTTGTGAAACCCTCGACGGCGATCGAACTCACGGGTCCATTGACCTCCTTGAGCACACTGACTGGACAACCAGCTCGAAGGTATTGGCCGCGCCCTTGGTGGTCGGCTCTCAGATTTGGTGTGCCGGCTGTCGCAGTCGCGTTCGTCGCGGTCGCATTCGTCGTCAAATTGCTGACGCACAGCGAGCTTTTTGGGCAGGGTACTGTCGTCCTGTTTCTTCTCCTGCCCGCAGTCGCGGTCGCCTCCTGGTATATAGGCCGCGCGACTGCGGTTGCCGCGGCGGTTATTGCGGCGAGCGAACACACAGACAGAGAAGGCAGGCTACGCGAGGAGCTGGTCAGTGTCGTCGGGCACGATTTGCGAACCCCTTTAGGCGCAATCATGATGACGGGACACCTGCTGCTCAACAGTGGAAGGCTGGATCCCGACGATCGCACAAAGGTGACGCGGGTCATCAGCGCAGCGGAACGGATGGCTCGTCTGATCTCACAGCTGCTCGACTTTTCGCGTGTGCGGACGGGGAGTGGGCTTGCGATTGAGCTGGGCGAGGCGAATCTCAACCGTATTTGTGAACAAGTACTGGACGAGCTGCGGGCCGCGAATCCTGAACGGGTCGTCGTAATGGAAGCTGCCGGGCAGGAAATCGTCGGTCGTTGGGACTCCGATAGAATAGGCGAGGTGATTTCTAATTTGATTGGGAACGCCATTCAGTACGGCGACCGGGCATTGCCTGTTACTCTGCGATTGTCAGTTGCTGGAAGCCATGCGATCGTGCACGTTCACAATTGGGGTCGACCTATCCCGGCGGATGTTCTTCCGCATGTCTTCGAGCCGTTTCGGCGAGGAAGCGACGACAGGTCGACCAGCATCGGCCTAGGCCTGTATATTGCCGAGCAGATCGCCATCGCTCACCAGGGTAGGATCGCAGTGACTTCATCGGTCGCGGAAGGTACCTTGTTTGGGGTCATTTTGCCGCTGCGCGCGCACCCTGCCGCAATGATGTGATTAATCTCGAGATAGCGCGACACGCCGTGGACATCGCCGCGATCGATCCCGAGCTGAGCGTTGATCAGCTTGCTCCCGCCATCCAGGTTAGAGCCAATGTGAACAACTCCGCCGGAAGAAGCCTGCCAGGATCTTTCGTGCTCGGGACGTCCTGTATCTCTGCTGCCGTCGGCTCCACACCGCTGCCTTGATCGCGTAATTGTCGACGCGGCCGGGGTAGGTGGGACTCCTACGCCCATGTGGGAGCAATCCCCCAGACCGAGGAGCGGTCCACCCACCTGACCAAGGTATCGCCTGTTGAAGCATCGAGAAATTCTCGGTGAAGAATGCGTCATGCAAATTGCTTTTACCGGCCGCGATGGCTTCGCGTCTCGGTACAGCTGTGCTGTGGGTCGCCGTGATCGCCTTGAACGGGTGCTTCGGGCAATCGCAGCTCTCGTCATCGGACAGCTCGACTGGAGGAGGCAATCCCGGAACGGGCGACGCCAACCTGTGCGCTGGGCCCCGCGACCCCGGCCGAATTACCATCCATCGCCTCAACCGCGCTGAATACAACAATACCGTGCGCGACCTGCTTGGCGACACCACCGGTCCTTCACGCGATTTTCCAGTCGATGATTCAGGTTATGGGTTTGACAACATCGCCGATGTATTGAGCCTAAGCCCGCTGTTAATGGAAAAGTATCAGGCTGCGGCAGAGGCGCTGATCAACGCCGCTTGGGATCGCGATTCCGCCTCCGGTGGCCCATACAGCGTCCGCGTCTGCGACCCAAACGGGAATCCAGGGTGCGGTCGGCAGATTCTGGCGCGATTCGCGCGGCGCGCGTGGCGCCGTCCGGCCACGAGCGACGAGCTTGATCGATACGTCGCGCTCACCAACGTCGCCGCTCAGCAGGGTGATTTGGCCGAAGTGGGAGTGAAGCTGGCGCTGCAGGCGGTGTTGGTCTCTCCTTCGTTCATCTATCGGATCGAGCTCGACAGCGATCCTCAGACCCGAAGCGCGCATGCGGTTAACGACTATGAGCTTGCCACGAGGTTGTCCTATTTTCTGTGGAGCAGCACCCCGGACGACGAGCTCAGCTCGAAGGCCGATGATGGAAGCTTGCATCAACCGACTGTCCTCGAGCAGCAGGTGCGTCGCATGTTGGGCGATCCCAAATCATTTGCACTTCAGGAGAACTTCGTCGGCCAATGGCTTTACACCCGAGCAACCGACAGCGTTCAACCAGACTCACGCCTGTTTCCAATGTTCAACGATGCTCTGCGCGCCGCGATGCGGCAGGAGACGCAGCTGTTTGTCCAGTCCTTGATCAGCGAGAACCGCAGCATCCTCGACCTGCTCGACGCTGATTACACTTACCTCAATGATCGACTGGCGGATCACTATGGTTTTCCGCGCCCCGGCACCGCCGTCGCGCAGCGGACCTCGGTCGCAGGCAGCAAACGGGGCGGGATTCTCACTCAGGCGAGCTTCCTGACCGCCACTTCCCAGCCGAATCGCACCTCGCCAGTCAAGAGGGGCAAATGGGTATTGAGCCAGCTGCTGTGTACGGCGCCGCCTCCACCCCCGCCAAACGTCCCCCCACTGCCCGAAGGAAGCGGCAGCGGATCGGTCCGCCAGCGGCTGGAACAACATCGCACCAATCCAGTTTGTGCGTCCTGCCACAGCCTGATGGACCCGATTGGCTTTGGGCTGGAGAATTTCGACGCAATTGGTCAGTGGCGAGATCAGGATGTCGACGGGCCGATCGATGCTTCGGGGGTATTGCCGGGCGATGTTTCATTCAACGGTGAAAAGCAACTCGCGTCGATTCTCAGGGCTGATCCGCGTTTGCCCACTTGCGTCGTCCGCCAGGTGCTCACCTACGCCCTAGGACGAGGCCTGACGGACGCTGATCAGTGCGCCGTGGACGACATGACGCGGGCCCTCAAGACGAGGGGCACCGGCTTCGCCGATCTGTTCGCGATCGTCGCGACCAGCGACGCATTCACCCAGAGGCGCGGCGAACCGGGAGCGAACCCATGAAACACTGGCAGCTCAGTCGGCGGACCGTTCTCAGAGGCGCCGGCGCCGCGTTGGCGCTTCCCTTTTTGGAGCAGATGTTGCCGTCGATCGCGCGAGCTGACACCCAGCCGCCCAAAAGGTTCTTGGCCTGGTACGTTCCTTGTGGGATTTACATGGAGTTGTTTACGCCGACAACGCAGGGCGCTGGATACGCGCTCACCCCCATTCTCCAGCCGCTGGCCGCGCACAAGAGTGACATTTTGATCCTTACCAACCTCGCCAATCGACCCGCGCGCCCGGATGGGGCGGGAGATCACGCGTCTGGGACGGGCGCCTTCATCACCGCAGCGCATCCCTACAAGACGCAAGGCAGTGATATCAGCAATGGCATTTCCATCGACCAAGTGATTGCGAATCAAGTCGGTCAGGCCACGCGTTTCCCCTCGTTGCAGCTCGGAACGCAAGGCGGAGGAACCGTAGGTGACTGCGACTCTGGATATTCGTGCGCCTACGCGAACAACATCTCCTGGTCGGGACCGAGCACACCGCTGGCGAAGGAAGTCAATCCGCAGTCGTTGTTTGACCGCCTGGTCGGCGACATCCAGCAGTCAGAGGCGGCGGCGCAGAAGCGGCGCCTCTATCAGCAAAGCATCCTCGATGTGGTCAAGGAGGATTCGAATCGGCTGCAGGGAAAACTCGGTCGTACCGACCAGCGGAAACTCGATGAATACTTCACCAGCGTTCGCGAAGTGGAACGCCGAGTCCAGCAGCAGCCT
Source organism: Myxococcaceae bacterium (assembly GCA_035262305.1). Taxonomy (GTDB): domain Bacteria; phylum Myxococcota; class Myxococcia; order Myxococcales; family Myxococcaceae; genus DATFTC01. Next base: position 27,406 of record DATFTC010000041.1, read on the forward strand.
CCCTCGTGTCCCGTCGGAACGCGGCCCAATCTACCGACGGACATCCGCGATCGGGCGACGTTGATGCTCGATTTGATGGTGCTGGCGTTTCAATGCGATCTCACGCGGGTCGCGAGCTTCATGCTGGAGAACGCCGGAAGCAACTACGCCTTCACCTTCCTCGGATTGTCGGGAGGGCATCACAGCTATTCGCATCATGGAACCGATCAGGCCAACTACGATGCGTTGCAGGCGATCGACACCTGGGAAATGCAGCAGCTCGCTTATCTGCTTGACCGGATGAAGTCCGTGGGAGAGCCGAACGGGACGTTGCTCGACAATTCGGTGGTATTTCTCTCAAGCGAGATCTCCGATGGGGACCGACACAATCACGACAACATGCCAGTCATTGTCGCCGGAAGGGGCGGGGGCGCCATCTCGCCTGGGCGCCACGTTGTATTTGACTCGGAAATTCCGGTCGCCAACCTCTTCGTCTCGCTCGCCCAAGTGTGCGGCGCCAGCGTGTCGACCTTCGGCAATTCGACCGGACCTTGCCCTGGGCTGAGCGCCTAGTGGACTGCCGGCCAAACTGTCATCCACTTCGCAATTCCGACCAACGTTGACGTAAAGAAGTTGAGGCGCTCCAAGCTGCTTCTCCTTTAGAGTCCAAAACATACGACTCACCCGCCATCGTTGGTCGCGCGCGCGGTATCCGGTCGAGTATCCAAGCGGCTTGACGGCCCCCGCCTGGCACAGCTTGACAGCGAGCGGGAATCGGCGCACGCGAGGGCGTCCACGCGCCGGGGGGCCTCCGTCACGACATAGCGACCCAGTTACTCACAAGAGCTCGGCCTGTCCGCGCGGGGGACGATTCTCGCAGGGGAGGAACGATGATGAAAACAAAAGCTCTCGGTGTCTGCTCAATTCGCGCGGAAATGATGCTTTTCGTCTTTGTTGCTTTGGCTTTGTGGATAGGCCAATCCCGCGCTTTTGCTAACGAGCGTGAAAACCTCGATTGGCGACACCATGGCAATGACCTCGCCAATACTCGATTCCAAAACGTCGACCAAATCAATCGGCACAACGTAAGAAATCTGCGAGTCGCCTGGGTCTTTCATACCGGTGTTCTCGATGACGTTGCGGAATTGCAGGCCTCGCCCATTGTCATCGACGGAAGACTCTTCGTTACTGACGGACACGATAATCTCTTCGCATTGAACTCGGCCACCGGTAGGCAGATTTGGGCCTACAAGCCCCTCGAGGTCCCGGGCGAGATGCCGCCGCTCGAAGACATTTCAGTCTGCTGCGGCCGCAACAACAAGGGCGTTGCCTATGGAGATGGCAAAGTCTTCTACGGCCGGCTGGACGATGTGGTCGTGGCCTTGGACGCCGCGACGGGCGGCGTGATCTGGACGAAAAAGCTGGCAGACTTCCGGGATCACTATGCCATCAACAACGCTCCGCAGTTCGCGGATGATCTGGTGATCGTCAGTCTGTCAGGCGGTGAGTTCGAGGTGCGTGGCCAGGTCTTCGCGCTCGACGCGAACACCGGCGACATCGTCTGGCAGTTCTTTACCACCCTGCCGGAGAGCTACGACGGCGACTCGTTTCTGCGCGGAGGTGGGGCGGTATGGAATCCACCGGCGATCGATCGAGAACTGGGGATGATCTACGTCGTCACCGGGAATGCAGCTCCGGATATTCTCGGGGAGGAGCGAGCGGGCGATAATTTGTATGCCAATTCGATCGTCGCTCTCGATTTGAAGTCTGGAGAGGCTCGCTGGCATTTCCAGGCAGTGCACCATGACATTTGGGACTACGACAGCGCGCAACCGGTAGTGCTCTTTCCTATCAGGAGGCACGGGAGGGAGATCAAGGCTCTTGGCCACTGCAGCAAGACCGGACAATACTTCATCCTCGACAGGCGCGACGGCACTCCCGTATTTCCGGTGACCGAGACGCCCGTCCCGACGGGGCCGGCCTTCCAACATGTCGCCCCGACTCAACCCTTCTCCGCGGTCGAGCCGCTGACTCCGCTGACGTTCGTCCGGCCGAACGACACCGGCTTTCCAGACATGCCGCAATTTACCCCGCCCGGCATCATGGGCGCAGACTTCGTGTTCGTTATGGTTCCGGGCGATGACGGCGGATGCGAGTGGAACCCTGCCGCCTATAGCCCGCGCACGAAGTTCATCTACTACGGTACGAGGTACGAGCCAACAACTTTCCAGACTCACTCAGGCAACACCAAGCTGGTCGACGGACTCCACCTAGGTTCAACTTTCGTGAACCGGGTTCCAGGCTCTCATCCCTTTGGGATCTTTGGCGCTACCGACACCAGAACCGGCAGGATTGCCTGGAGGCTCGAAGTGCCTCTGCCGGCCAAGTCCGGCGTTACTGTCGCTGGGGATTTGGTTTTCTTCGGTGAAGGCAATGGCAAATTCCACGCGGCTGATGCTGAGCGGGGGCGGATCCTGTTCACCTTCAACCCAGCCACGAGCCATATCCCCAACGTCGGTGGGGCTGCGGCTTCGCCGGTTGTCTACGTCGCGAACGGCCGTGAGTTCGTTGTGTATGCCTTTGGCGGAAACGTGCCAGATAGGAACAACTTCAGTATTGTAGACCCCGACAGTGGCAAAGTTGGAGACGCGATCATCGCTTTCGCACTTCCGCGGCACGAAGGCGAAGACGATCAAGGCGAAGACGATCAATAAAGCGAACAGAGCTCGCGCGATTGGAGGCGCCCATGGTCCGTTGGCGCCTCGCTTGCGTTGGCCCCCTCGGCAATTCGGCGACCTAGAAATACACACGACGGCGAGGTTAGTGAACGGCGGCGATGCCCGAGGCATCGTTTCGGTAGACCACACCCTCTTTCATGACGAAAAAGACTGTCTTCATTTGTTTGATGTCCCGCGTCGGGTCGCCGCGAACGGCCACGACGTCCGCCAGCTTTCCTGACTCGATCGATCCGAGGCGATCGTCCACGCCGAGCAATTTTGCATCGACCGAGGTCGCGCTTTTCAGCGCCGCTGCTGGCTTCATCCCCAGCGCCACCATGTGCTGGAATTGTTCAGCTTGAGTCCCGTGCGGACACACTGCTGCGTCCGTCCCGAACGCGAGCTTTACGCCCTTGGCCAGCGCTCTTTTGAACATCCCCTCCTGCTGAGCATCGGCCGCGGCCGACTTGGCGACGATCTCTGCCGGAGCACCCGAACGCTTCATCCGCGCGGGTAAGCAGAGCGTGGGAGTGTAAACAAGATAGGTGCCCTTCGCCTTCATTAGATTGAAACCTTCCTCGTCCATGAACGTCCCGTGCTCGATCGAGTCGATCCCGGCACGAATGGCTCGCTTGGCGGCCTCCGAACCGTGAGCATGCGCCGCCGTTTTGCGACCGAGGGCGTGCGCCTCGTCGACCACCGCGTCCAGCTCAGCTTGGGTCAGCTGGGGCGAGTCGACTTTGTCGGCGAGCGAAAGCACGCCCCCGGAGGCGCATACTTTGATCACATCAGCTCCATGTTTGGTGTCGTACCGGACTGCCGCGCGCATCTCGTCCGGGCCGGAGGCGACGCCCTCCGTCGTGTCCGGCTCCTTCAGCAGCGCGGGGCGATAGCCGGCGGTGGGATCGCAGTGCCCACCCCGTGAGCCGATGGCATGAACGGCAACGAGCATTCGCGGTCCGATCGCCTTGCCTTCTTGGATCGCGTTGCGCAGACCGATGTCGATTAGGTCGCTCGAGCCAACGTCGCGGACGGTGGTGAAGCCGGCCCGCAGCGTCCGGCGGGCGTACTCGGTTGACTCGATCGCTCGCTGGGGAACCGATTTCTTGAAGAAGTCGAGCTCGTCTTGCTTCCAATCGTCCGTCATCTCGGAGGTCAGATGTGTGTGCGCGTCCATCAGTCCCGGCAGGAGCGTCGCATCTCCCAGGTCGAGTACCTCTGCGTCCGCGGGCACCGGTGCCCCTGTGCCCACGCTGACGATCTTGGCGCCCCTCACCACCATCAGGCCGGGCGAGGTGGTCGCGTCGGCCTTGCCGTCGAACAGCCGCGCGGCCTTGAGCACGATCGGCCTCGGCGGCGCCTCTGCGTAGGTGAAGCTCGAGGCAGTCAACAAAGAGACAGCAAGCGCGCGCATGAGCCCTCCAAGTGCGCATTACAACACAGCGCGTCTTCGGGTGGTCGTAAAACTCATAATTATGATTCACAGGATGGAACGGAGACATTTTACAGACGGGGGACACCAATCGGCTTGAAGAGGCGGGCCATTGACCAGTGCTGACGCGCGCGAATAGTCTTCGACCCCCCAGCGACTCACTAGGACGCCGCCGATGTCTATCGCGCCGATCAAAAAAGTTCTCTGCGCGAATCGCGGCGAGATCGCGATTCGAGTCTTCCGTGCGTGCAATGAGCTTGGCATTCGGACGGTCGCCATCTACAGCGAGGAAGATCGAGTCCACGAGCACCGGCACAAAGCGGACGAGGCTTATCTCGTCGGCCGAGGAAAGCGGCCGGTGGCAGCCTACCTCGGCGTTGAGGAAATTCTCGACGTCGCGCAGCGCGCCGGTGCAGACGCCATTCACCCCGGCTACGGCTTTCTCTCCGAGAACCCGGAGCTTGGGCGGGCCTGTGCCGCCCGCTGCGTCCGTTTTATTGGGCCGAGCGCCGAAGTGCTCGCGCTGATGGGCGACAAGATTGTCGCCAGAAATGTGGCGGTGAAAGCAGGCGTACCGGTCGTGCCTGGCCTTGCGCTCGAGGGGAGCGGGCGCGCAGTTCAGTCGCGCGCGCTCGAGTTCTTCAACGCCCAAGGACCGGTCCTGGTGAAGGCTGCCCACGGAGGCGGCGGAAGAGGGATGCGCGTGGTGCGTCATGCCTCGAGGCTCGAAGACGCGATCGCCGAGTCCCGCTCGGAGTCGCGACTCGCATTCGGAAGCGATGTGGTATTCCTCGAGAAGTACCTCGACCGCGTGCGCCACATCGAAGTACAGATCCTCGGGGATCTGTACGGCCATCTGGTTCACCTATACGAGCGCGACTGCTCCGTGCAGCGGCGCTATCAGAAGGTGATCGAGATCGCTCCGGCCCCGAATCTTGCGCCGCCGCTTCGAGAGCGCATCTGCAATGACGCGCTGAAGTTGGCTCGCGCCGCCGGATATACCAACGCGGGGACCGCAGAGTTCCTGGTTGCCGGAGATGCCCACTACTTCATCGAAGTCAACGCTCGGCTTCAGGTGGAGCACACGATTACCGAGCAAATCACCGGAATCGACTTGGTGCACGCGCAGCTTCGCATTGCCGAAGGTTACCCCCTGGCCTCGAAAGAGATCGGGATCGAGGACCAGTCGTCGATCAAACCGCGCGGCTTCGCGGTGCAGTGCCGGGTGACGACGGAAGATCCGGCGAACAATTTCGTTCCCGATACGGGGGTGATCCACACTTGGCGCACCGGCACCGGATTCGGCATCCGGTTGGACGCGGGGAACGGCTATCCCGGAGCGCATATCTCGCCGCACTACGATTCATTGCTGGTCAAGGTGATCGCCTTCGCCGACACGTTTCAAAATACGGTGACTAAAGCGCTGCGTTGCCTCCGGGAGTTCAGGATCCGCGGCGTGAAAACAAACATCCCGTTTCTCGAGAACGTGCTCCAACACCCCGCGTTCGTGGAAGGCCAGACTTGGACGCGTTTCATCGACGAGACACCGGAGCTCTTTCAGCTCGCGCCTCGGCGGGACCGGGCGACCAAGCTTTTGCAGTATCTGGCCGAGGTCGTGGTCAACGGCCATCCAACGATCAAAGCGGAACAACGGAGGTCGCCGCAGGGTTTCCTTCCCGCCCGGGTTCCCGTGGTGCCGTCGGCGCCTCCGCCGCCTGGAACCGCGCAGGTCCTGGCGCAGCGCGGCCCCGCTGGGCTCGCCCAATGGGTGCTCGAGCAAAACCGGCCGCTGTTGACCGACACCACGATGCGCGACGCGCACCAGAGCCTCCTCGCCACGCGCATGCGCACCTACGATCTGCTGCAGATCGCCGCCGCCACCGCGCGCCTCGCGCCGGAGCTGTTCAGCCTCGAGGCTTGGGGCGGTGCGACCTTCGATACCGCCTATCGATTCCTCAACGAGGATCCGTGGATCCGGCTTCGCAAGCTAAAGGCCGCGGTGCCAAACCTTTTGATCCAGATGCTCTTTCGCGGGGCGAACGCGGTGGGCTACACCAGCTACGCCGACAACGTGGTCGAGGCGTTCATCGACGAAGCGGCCGAAGCCGGCGTCGATGTTTTCCGGGTATTCGATTCACTCAATGACCTCGAGAGCATGGGTGTCTCGGTTGCGCGGATCCTGAAGAGCGGCAAGGTGGCGGAGGTGGCGATGTGCTACACCGGCGACGTCGCCAATCCACAGCGCCCCAAGTACGGGCTGGAGTATTACGCGGATCTCGCGCGCCGAATCGAGGACATGGGCGCGCATTTTCTCTGTATCAAGGATATGGCCGGCGTGCTGCGGCCCCGCGCTGCGGGAATGCTGATCGACCGTTTGAAGGAGACGGTGAAGCTGCCGATCCACTTGCACATGCATGACACCAGCGGCAACGGTGTCGCGGCGCTCCTGGTTGCCATTGACCATGGCGTCCACATCGTCGACGTGGCGCTGGCCCCGATGGCGGGGATCACCAGCCAACCGTCGATGAACGCGCTGGTATCCGCGCTGCGCGGAAACAGGCGAGACACGTTGATCACCAACAAGAAGCTGCAACCGCTCGCGAATTATTGGGAAGACGTGCGCGAGTTCTACGCGCCGTTCGAATGCGGATTGAAAAGCTCGACCTCTGAAATTTACTATCACGAGATTCCGGGCGGCCAGTACAGCAACTTGCGACCGCAAGTGGCGGAGATGGGGCTGCTCGGACGTTGGAACGACGTCAAGGATGCCTTCGCCCTCGTCAATCAGTTGGTCGGCGACATTCCCAAGGTCACTCCGAGCAGCAAGATGGTCGGCGACTTCGCGATCTTTCTTCTCAAGAACAAGCTGATGGTCCGTCGAGACACGTTCGCGGAAACGGTCGCGGCCACCCGCGTCAAGGTAATTGCAGAGGCGCCCCGGCTGGATTTCCCGTCGAGCGTGACGGGTTATTTTCAAGGATACCTCGGCAAGCCACCGGGCGGCTTCCCTGAGGATTTACGCAAGGCCATCCTCAAAGGCCTGCCGACCTGGGACAAGCGCCCCAGCGATGGGATACCGTCGGTGGATCTCGAGCGGGTAGCCGCTGATCTCTCGAAGAGACACGCCCGGCCGATCGCACGGCACGAGGCGGTGAGCTCGGTGCTTTACCCGCGCGTATTGGACGAATACTGGTCGCAACTGTCGCAGTTCGAAGATGTCTCCATCCTTGACACCCTGACGTACTTTTACGGCATCGACATCGGCCAGGAAATTTGGGTCGAGCTCGAGCAGGGCAAGACACTGGTCATCTCGCTGTCCGCGGTCGGCGACGCTAACGAGAATGGCTACCGAACGGTTTATTTCGAGCTCAATGGACACGGCCGGCAAGTCTCGGTTCGCGACCGGTCTTTGGCGTCTGTCGAAGAACACCGGCGCAAAGCGGATCGCGAAAATCCCGGTCACGTCGCTGCTTCGATGCCGGGAACCGTTGTTTCGTTACACGCGAAGCACGGAGATCGCGTGGAACTAGGGGCGCCGATCCTGACCATCGAAGCGATGAAGATGGAAACGGTGGTAAGGGCGCCGCGATCCGGGGCAATCAAGGAGCTCCTCGCCGCGCTCAAGAGCAGCGTTCAGGCAGGAGACCTGCTGGCCGTCGTCGAGTGAGCGGCGGCTAACGACCGCCCACTCGTCGGCGCATGTTGCATGAGGAACGGAGTCTGCGTATAGCTGGCTCAAATTCGACGCGTACAGTGATGAAAGAGTAAGAAGTCTGCAGCGCCAATTGAAAGTGCTGGTCCGCTATCTGCTGAAGGAGCTTGCCGTCCCACTCGCCATCGGGATCGCATTCCTTTTCCTGCTCCTGTTCGTGATGCAGTTTCTGCGCGGGGCTGACGTGCTCTTGGGCTCGGCGGTCACCATCCAGGACATGGCCCGGATCATCTTTTACCTGTCGCCTCACCTGTTTGTGATGGCGCTGCCGATCGCCTTTCTGATGGCGATTCTCCTCGGCCTTGGCCGCCTCAGCGAAGATCGGGAGATCGTCGCCCTGCAATCGGTCGGGGTCGGACCGTGGCAGATCCTCGCCATGCCTGTCGCCGTCGGCGCGGTGCTCGGATTTCTGGTGCTGGTTCTCTCTTTCTCCGCCGAGCCGTGGGGCCTGACTGCGGTGAAAGCGGTGGTCAACGAAATCATCAAGAGGAACGTCGTCGGCGACGTGAAGCCGGGCGTGTTTTACGAGGACCTCAGCCACCTCACCGTGTATGCGCAGGACGTCGACCCGGCGGGGCGGCGTTGGACCAACGTCCTGATGTACGACGACAACGAGCCGACGTCGCCGGTGCTGATGCTCGCTCCCGAAGCGCGGGTCAGCTCCGCCGCTCCGGGCGAAGCCCTGAAGCTGGCGCTGGTCGACGGCGACGTTCATCGCGCCAACCGTTCGTCGTCCGACTACTCGATCATTCACTTCGAAAAGGGAGAGTTTCTCGTCGGAGTGGGGGATTCGATCTTCCGCAAGAATCGCTTTCGCTCCCCCAGCGACGAGCTCACCCCGAGCGAGCTGCTGCAGGCTTCCGCGTCGGCCAGGGCGGCGGGCTCGGATCCGCGACCGTTCCTGATGGCCTTTCACCGCCGGCTCGGCCAGGCCCTCACCCCGGTGTCCTTCGCGCTGATTGGAACGCCGCTGGCGATGAGCCGTCGGCAATCCCGCGCGCGGGGATATCTCCTCACCATCTTCGGCTACGTCGCCTACTATGTTCTGTCGAAGATGTTCGAGAACATGGGGATCCAGGGACAACTCCCGATGTTCGTCGCCGGCCAGCTGCAAAATGCGTTGTTCGCCGCCGTCGGCTTCTGGACGCTCAGCCGAGTCGCTCGAGCGGGAACCGTTCGATGACCAAGACCGTCTTCGGCTACGTTTTCCGCACCTATCTTGCGCTGGTGGGAGGAATCCTCGCCGGGCTGGTCGCGATCTTCCTGGTCGCCGACTTCGTCGACCGGGCCAAAGCATATTCCGGACCGAACTGGATGGCGGACGTCGCTGTGCTGTATGCCTACAAGGCCCTCACCGCGGTCCACCAACTCGGTCCTGCGGCTTTACTGCTCGGCGCGGGGACCGCGGTTTCCCTGGTGCGCAAGCGCGGCGAGCTGACCGCCTTGAGCTCTCTGTCTTTCGGACCGGTGTCTTTTTACGCCCCGATCGGCGCCTGCGCCCTGGCTGCATCGATCGCGTTGATTGCGTTCGACGAGCAAGTGGTGGTGAAGGCAAGCCAGAGGATCGATCAGATTTCCACTCTGCGATTCAACCGCTGGGGGGATTGGTCGCTTTATTTTTTGCCGCAAAAGTGGTTTCGCCGCGACGATCGGATTTTCTACTTGCGCGCCGGCGACCCCGACCGCGGTTTCGAGTCGGTCACCATTCTGAAGCTGACCCCAGATTTTCGCCTCGCCGAGCGGCTCGATGCCGAACGGATGATTCACGTGGGCGGAACGCGGTGGCTCCTCACCGGCCTCGTCGTTCGGCAATTCACCGGGCCCGCTGCGACAAAGCTCGAGGTTTCCAAGTTTGCCGAGTATGACTTTGGAGCGACAGCGAAGGACTTCCGGATCGTGGCCGGGCGACCAGAGCAGATGAAGCTGAGCGAGCTGCGAGACCAAGTCCGCACCCGCAACCTGCTGGGTCTGTCCAGCAACCAATTCGCACTCGCCATGCACAACCGATTCGCCTATCCACTGGCGGCGCTGCCGGCCGCCATTTTGACTGTCGGTTTAGCGCTGCGCCGCGGTCGCAAAGGCCACGTCACCTCGGCGTTGCTGGAGGGATTGCTCATCGCCACCGCGCTCTGGGGAATGATGGTCATCTGCCGCACGCTCGCGTTGGCCGATCGGCTCACGCCCCGGACCGCCGCTTGGGCTCCGTTCGCGATTCTATCCATCGCAGCGGTGGTGATTTGGCTTCGGCACGAGGGAAAGCTGGTGCTCAACACCCGCGCGCGACGGCTGGCCACATGAAGGTGGCTGGACCAACTTGGCGTCAAAGACCAATCGCGAAGCGGAAAGGCGACAAAAAACAAATCGGTAAGTACACAGGCGATAAGTGTTAGTTAGGCATAGGGGCCGAACCGGGAAGGGAATATGCCGTCGACGATTAGCAAGGTTTCCTTTGGATTGATGTTTCTCTGTGCGTGGTCCGCGCGCGCTGAGCTCGTTCGAAGCCCTGGCACGGGCGCCTCGGTGGTCGATGTGGGCCCCGAGGCAGGCCTGGTCTACGGCTACGGCAATGAGTCAATTCTCTTCCACGGCAGCGACGAGATTCTTGTCACGAGCGGACGAGCTGGGATCTACAAGACGTTTAACCGCGGCGATAGCTGGGTACGCGGCGCCCCTGGCTTGCTGACCGTCTCCGGGTTGGAGCCGTATGTCTCAAGTTTCTGCCAGTCGGCAACCGTGCCTGAAATCGTATACGCGGTCACGTCCTCTTCGGACGGAG
>DATFTC010000042.1:0-2841 GCA_035262305.1 Myxococcaceae bacterium
TATTTGCAGCGGGGTATGAAAGAAAAATCGAAACGGTTAACATCGCCGCCGGCGAGCTCCTGGACGTCGGCGAAGTGGTGCTGCCGCAAGCGAGGGTAACCAGCGGAACCATCGGCGCAATGTTTGTATCAAACAGTGGCCGCGTCAGCATCAACATCATTATGCCAGATGGCCCTGCATCCAACTCCGGTCTGAGGGTGAGTGATGTGATCATGTCGGTAGACGGACAACCCGTAACATCTGCCATCCAAGCAGAGCGGCAATGTAGCGGGGAGCCCGGAACGACGGTGGTGCTCACGGTCGCCCGACGCGGTGCTCAACGGTCCTTCACAATCGTGCGGGCCGACTGACGTCCAAAACTACCCACCATTTTGCTCCAAGACCGGAAGTAGTGCTTCGAGTTTGCCGTCTGATCTGCTACGAGCCCGGCTGGAATCCGCAATGAGTTGCCTGCACCCGTGCCGCGAATATTCGTTCAAACTTGTCCTGTTGCTTGCGGCGTTGCCCTTTCATCGAGCCAACGCTGAATCCCCGGTGGTGACGGTTGTCGAGCAAATTTCTGCCAGTCCCGACGCGCCGGTGTTTGGATACCTTTGGCGGCGCGCGCCCCGGGCGACGCTCTCGGCGACGATTCCGATCATCGGCGCCGCGCCCGACGCGACCGCCGGCCTCCGCCTGACTCCGTTTGTGGAGATCTACAACGACCCCGGCGCGCTGTTGGTTTTGCCAAACCAGAACTGGCGAGGTCGCCTTTCTGCAGAGGTCTGGCGCCTGTGGACGTTGAAGGGGAAGGGAGCAGAAGAGGGTTGGATTCGGGGCGCGTTTGGCTACGAGCACGAGAGCGATCACAGCTCGCATCGGGTCGACGAGCCGCCCCTGCACTCTGCATTCCGCACCACGAATGACCTGAATCTTCGGATATCGGCAAGCACTTCTTCAGTGAACAGGTTCGTCGTCGCCGCCGAGCTCGATTCGCGCTTGTTTTTTTTCTCCTGCACCCAACCGGAAACCGACTGCCTCGATAATCTCAACGGTGTGAGTTATGGAGGCGAGCTGGACGTCACCTCGCAGCTTCGCCTCGGCAACGACTGGCACGCCTTCTGGTCAATGTCCTTTTCGTGGATAGTGCCCAGCGGCGTGCTGGTGAGCGAGGTGCGGCTGGTTTCGCATCTGGGAGTTTGGAAGCGTCATCCTGGGACCTGGCAACTGTTCATCATCGGCTACCTGGGAAGCGACGTCGGTGTTCTCAGGGAGACGTCTCTTCAGCAGGTCGGTCTGGGAATACGCTGGGCTCCTTGAAAGCAGTGTCTTCCGTTTCGCGTTCCCGGTTGACGTGCCCGAGCAGATGCACCGACGCCACGATGACAATTGGGCGAAACAAAAGGTTCAACAGCGGCGTGGCGAGCAGCGCGGCGGTCATCAAGCCGAAACCGATCGCCAGCCAGAGCTGGTTCTCGGCGATGGACAATTCCTCTCGCCAAGGCAAGGAAAGTCGGTCGCAAAGCCGAGTGAAGGCTCCGGCGAGCCGTCTCAGGCCTGCGGGCAGGTGGTTGCAGATCCGGTAGAAGCCCCGCACGAACCAGGCCAGCGGCGCCGATCGGTCCTTGAACTCGGCTTCCTCGAGTGTTTCGCCGCCTTTTAAAAGACGCGCATCGTCGAACGCGTCGATCACCACCCAGTGCAGCGCCCAAATTCCCGCCGCAAACCAGGCGAGCCTCTTGCCGATCAACGGGACAATGCGCAACAACGCCAGCGCCGGCGCCGCGGCGAGCGCGATCAAGATTGCTTGATACACTGCTCTGCGAATGACAGTACGCCAGCGTTCGATCCGCGGTTCGCAGTCGCCAAACCCCAGCTTTCGATGCGCGTTTGCCGCCAGCCGAGCATAGTGCCGCGCAAAGATGACCGACGGCACCGGAGCCAATGCAACGAAGGTGCGGTAGAACAGCTTCACGAAATGATTCGCCGAGCCTCTGGAACCGAGCAATGAGATGGTGGCGCAGAACAGCCCCAGGAATAATGCCGGATAGAGGGCGGACTTGAGCAGCTGCGAGTCGCGCAGCAGAAACCGCGCTCCGATCAGCGGTTGCGCCAAGCCGTAGAGAAAACGATCGAAAGCACGCTCTTTGGATGGAAGAGAGCGCGAGTCGCGAAGGTAGCCGATGAAACGCGACCAAGCGTCGCTGCTCAAGCGACGCAGCGCGGCCGTAGAGGAGGCTGGATTCGAACCGGATTCCACGCGCGCAACCTAAGCGATCGAGGGCACCGGCTCAATCCTGAAGCGATCGCCGGAGAATGGACAGCGACGGACTCAAGGCGTTATCCGGGGATCGGCACAGCGGCCTCGCACGTATGCGCCGCAACTACCGGGCACCGCGCGGCTCGGTTTTCTGTGTCGCAAGCTGCATCGGTTCGCAGGCATCGAGGGACGGCTGCTTTACGTCCCAAGGACAGGTCACCTGGATTTTGTTCACCACCTTGTCGAGCAAGAACTCGAAGTCCTTGCTCGCCTTCCCATTTGGAACATTCCGGAATCGCACGATGAAGCTGTCGATTGAAGTCATCATCGCCCGGTATTCCTCGGGATTGTGCGCATCGGTGTTCAATACCAGGTAGCCGATCCATGTTTGCCCGGGCGGAACGGTGACCGCGGGCGATACGAGTGGAATCTGATGGATTTCCCGGAGAAGCTTTTCTTTCAAGTCGCGATCATTTGCGATCGAAGGTGCCATCCCCAACATATCCGCGATGAACCGCCCCTTGATGGCGACATAATCCACCATCAGCCCGTATTCCCGGCGCGCGCTGTCCTCGACGCGGATTTGAGTCTCGGCCAGAGAA
>DATFTC010000043.1:0-17900 GCA_035262305.1 Myxococcaceae bacterium
TGCCGCCAGAAAGTTTCTTCCCAGATTGTCTAAGCCATGTGATGTGGAAACGCAGCAACCGGGATGGGAGGGCTTCGATTCAATTCGATCAACAAGCGGACACCTTCGACCGTCGCGCGGGGCTTCCGGAAACGGTTTGTCAACAGGTTGCTCGAAAGGTTGCTGATCTTGCCGAGCTTCGGGCCGGCGACTTGTTGCTGGAGGTAGGGGCGGGCACCGGGCTCATCGGCTGCGAGCTTGTTCGCCTGGGATTTTCGTATGTCGGCCTGGACATCTCTCGGCCGATGCTCAGCGTTTTCCGGAAGAGGGTCGAAGCGATTCACGACAGGCAAAGCGCTCTGTTCGTCGCGGATGCCAACGCTCGCTGGCCAGTAGCAGATGAATCAGCCCGGGCCGTCTTCGGGTCTCGCGCATTTCATCTGCTGGATCGAAGGCACATCCTGGACGAGACGCTCCGGGTCGGCCGCAAAAGAGCGGCGTTCCTGATCGGTCGCGTCGCCAGGGATCCCAACGGCGTCGCTGCGAGAATGCGACGCGAAATGCGCCGGCTGTTGGGCGACCGCGTAAGGGCGCCCCTAGGAGGTGAAGAGCGGAGCGAGCATCTCATTCGCGCCTTTCTCGAACGCGGGGCATCGCCGCTTCCACCGACCGTTGCGGCCCGCTGGGCTACCACTCGCAACCCCCGTCAGTCGCTCGAAAGCTGGAGAGCAAAACAGGGTCTGGCGGGCATCGACCCAACGCCGGCGGTCAAGCTGGAAGTGCTTTCCAAGCTGCAGCAATGGGCGATCGAGACGTTCGGCAGCCTGGAGGCGATGTTTGAGTCCGAGGAAGAATACGTTTTGGAGGGTGCTCGACTGCCTTCGCGTTGATAGAAGCTAGCCCGCGAATGAAAGACGATATTCTCACCCAGCTCGGCAGGGCACTCGTTTCGGGCTCGCTCACCAATGACGATCTCCTCTCGCAAACCTCCTCCACGCGCGGCGTCGCAATCCTGCCGGATGCCAACGTGGTCAAGGTCGGAGGGCAGAGCATCATCGACCGCGGGCGAGCTGCGGTCTTCCCACTGGTAGATGAAATTCTGGCGAACCTGAGCCGGCACAAGATGATTATCGGAACTGGCGCAGGGACGCGCGCCCGGCATGCCTACAGCGTCGGCCTCGACCTGGGAATGCCGACCGGCGTCCTCAGCGTCCTGGGAACCTTCGTCAGCATGCAGAATGCGCGCATGCTCCATTACCTCGTCGCGAAGCATGGCATCCCGTTCATCGAGCCGGCTCAGTTCGCGCAGCTACCGCTCTATCTGGAAGAGCGTCGGGCGGCCATTTTCTTCGGCATGCCGCCCTATACTTATTGGCACCAGAATCCGCCGGTCGGCCGGATCCCGCCCCATCGCACCGACACCGGGGCCTACCTGGTCAGCGAAGTGTTCGGCGCGCGCTCGATGATTTTCGTCAAGGACGAAGACGGGCTGTTCACCGCCGATCCCAAAAAGGACCGCCAGGCAAAATTCATTCAGCGGATCACCGTTTCAGAGCTCGAGCAGCTCAATCTCAAGGACTTGGTGGTCGAGCGCGCGGTGCTCGCCTTCATGAGAAACGCGGAGCACCGTCGCACGATTCAGGTCATCAACGGCATGGTGAAAGGCAACCTCACCCGAGCCCTGGAAGGCGAGCCGGTGGGCACGGTAATCAGCGCCGAATGATCCGCGATGGAAATTCCAAGAAGGCGACTGGAGAGAATTGCAGATGACCGAACGCGCCGATCACCGTCACCACGTCGCATCCAACCTAATGAGGGAAAGCCTGGTGGATGCCGACCTCCTGGCATCGACCGAAAGCCCGGTCTTCCGGATGCTGCCCGACGTGCAAGTGATCAAGATCGGGGCAAGCACGATCATCGATCGAGGCCGAAGCGTCTTGTATCCATTGGTGTCTGCGCTCGGCGACGCTCTGAAAACGCACCGCTTGGTGCTCGGCACCGGCGGCGGCGTTCGCAGCCGCCACGTCTTTTCGATCGGGATCGACCTCGGCTTGCCTACCGGCGTCTTGGCCCAGCTGAGCGCGGCGGATGCATTGGGGAATGCTCACATTCTGGGGACCCTTCTGGCGCCCCATGGAGTAATCGCCATCCCGCCCGAAATGTTTGGGCACCTCCTTCCCTTGTTGATCCGAGCCGCGCCCGGCGTCATCTTCAACGGCGTGCCGCCCTACTCGCTCTGGGAGCACCCTCCCGCCCTCGGCCGCATCCCTCCCCATCGAACCGACGCCGGATGCTTTCTCTTAACCGAGACATTCGGTTGCAAATCGCTGACGCTTGTAAAAGACGTGGATGGGCTCTACGACGAGGATCCCAAGGTGAATCCTTCCGCAAATTTCATCCGCGAGATCGGCGTCTCGGAGTTGCGCAAGCGGGCGATCCGAACGCTTCCTTTCGACCGAGTGTTGATTGATCTGCTGGAAAGAGCGCGGCTCATCGACCGTTTCCAGATTATCAACGGGCACCGTCCCGAGCTTCTGGGGCGCGCGCTCAATGGCGAGCACGTCGGCACCATCGTGCATGCCGACGACTAATCATCCAGCGGCGACGGTCAACGCTGTGCGGAAGGTCTATCCCGGAGGTCGGGTCGCGCTGAATGGTGTCACGCTGACCATCGCCCCGCACGCGGTCACCGCCATCGCCGGTCCCAATGGCTCCGGGAAGACGACCCTGCTTAAAATGCTGGCCGGCACCCTGCCTCCGAGCTCGGGGTCCATTGAGGTGCTGGGAGTGGATCCCGCGAGCTGCGCTGATTCACTCCGATCGCGGATGGCATTTGCCTCGCAGGACATCGCGCTCGACCCGGAGATGACGGGAGCCCAGACGTTGCGCCTGTTCGCGGCGCTGTACGGCATTCCGAGGGATCAAGCTCCGCCGAAGGTGCAGGCCCTGGCGAACGCGTTTCAGTTGAGCGGGCATCTGGGCAGCCGCGTGCAGGCTTTCTCCGGCGGGCTGCGGCGGCGCCTCCATCTGGCGATCGCTTTTCTACACGATCCAGAGCTGCTTCTCCTCGACGAGCCGACCGCCGGATTGGACCCGTCCGGCCGCGAGCTCCTCTGGGGCCTGATCCGCTCGCACGCGCTCCGAGCCACCTCCGCCGTTCTGGTCACCCACGACCTCCACGAGGCGGAGCGCTACTGCGATCGCGTGGCCATCCTGGCTCGAGGAAACCTCCTCGCCCTCGGCTCGCCCAAGGACCTGATCCGCGCCCATTCGGGATGGACGGTCGAGTTGACGCTCGAGGAAACAATTGCCGAAGACGACGCGCGATTGCGGGCGCTGGCATCCGTCGATGGCGTAACCGCCCTGCGAGCGAAAGATCGGCGCGTGCTGCTCGAGCTTTCTGAGGATCGCCAAATCAAACACAGCGTGCTGTCGAAGCTGAGCAGCGTCGGCCTGGAGGTCAGCCGCTTCAGGGCATTCGAACCGGACCTCGCCGGCGCGTATTTTCGGCTCACCGGCGAATCCGCCGAGCCCTCGCCCACGGCTGGCGCTGCAGCCGATCGGGAGTCGGCCCGCGAGGGTCGCGGCCGCCGGCGCGAGGCGGCTTCGTGAAAACCTCCGGCTTCCACGTGGCGGCGGAGATGTCTCGACGAACGTGGGCCAAGGCGCTGCGGCGACCTGTGGTTCTCAGCTTTTCGCTCATCCAGCCGATGCTGTGGATGCTCCTCTTCGGCTTTCTGTTTCAGCGCTACCGGATCGAGACCGGCGAGACTCGATATCTCGATTTTCTCATTCCCGGGATTTGCTCGATGACCGTGCTGTTCGGCACTTCCCAATCCGGGATAGAGCTCATTCGAGACATGCAAACGAATTTTCTCGGCCGGCTGTTGAGCACGCCCGCGAGCCGGCGAGTGCTGCTCCTGGGCAAGCTCGCGGCCGATGTCTCGCGCGTTCTGATGCAGGCCAGCATCGTCTTCGTTCTGGGAATTCTCATCGGCGGCCGCGTCTCCCCCTCGATCTCGGGCCTGCTGCTCGCGATCCTGGCTCTCGCCCTCTTCGGGTTTGCCTTCGCATCCCTTTCCTGCATCATCGCACTGTTGACGCGCGCGCCCGAAGGCATGGCGGTCTTCGTGCACGTGGTGAACATGCCCCTGCTGTTCACCAGCACCGCCTTCGTGCCCAGCCGACAGATGCCGCCTTTTCTGTCAACCATCTCGCAATTCAATCCTCTCACGTTGGCGGTCGGTGCGCTTCGAGGGGCGCTCTTGTTTCGCCAGCTGCCCTCGCTCCTCCTCTGCCTTTTGCCGCTGCTGGCGCTGGCGCTGATCGCTTTTTCGGCCGCCGCCGGGTTGCTGAGGCGAGCCACTTTCGACTGAGAGGCAGGGCCACTTTGCCAGCCGCGCGCGCCGTGCTAGTGGAGCCCCAATGAAAGAGCTGTTGCCTGACGTGTTCACCTGGTCCTGGCTGTCGCCGCGCCACGGCTACAATTTCAATGGTTACCTGGTCCGCCTGCCGCTGGGAAATGTTTGCATCGATCCCGCCGAAATGCCGGATGAGGTGCTTGACGAGCTCGCGCGGCAGGGCGTGACGAGCATCCTGCTCACCAACCGGAACCACGTGCGAGCGACCGAGAAGGTTCGCAGCAAGACGGGAGCGCCGGTGTTCATCCACCCCGCGGATGCGCCGGAGGCCGAGAGGCTTGGCGCAACGATCGACGATTACCTCGAAGTCGGCCAGAGCATCGGACCCCTGATTGTCCATCCCGCTTCGGGCAAGTCTCCGGGCGAGGTATGCCTCTTTTGGCCCGAGCGAAAAACACTCTTCATGGGGGACGCCTGCATCGGAAACCCACCGGGACAGTGCTCGCTGCTGCCGGACAAGGTGATGGAGGATCCCCTTGCGCTGCGGCGCTACCTGAGGCGAATTGCCTCGGAGCTGGAATTCGACGCTCTCCTTCTCGGCGACGGGGCACCGATTCTGCAGGGCGGCCGGCAAGCGTTGGCGACGCTGGTTGCGACCTTCCACTAGCCGGCGCTAGCGCGTCAAGCTCGAGCTGACCGCAGAGGGGGTATTTACGCCGGGGTAGGTTCGCAAAGCGTTTCCGAAGTCGAAGCCCGCAACGCGGATCGAGAAGTTGGTGACCCAGCCGTCGTTCGGGAGCAATGTGCCGATGTCGATCGGATGCGCGAAATGGAGGCGGAAGATCAACGCTCCCAGCGCAAGGTTGACCCCGAGAACTCCGTCCAGCACGCGCCGGTCGAAGAACGTCGGATAGCTGGGCGCCACCCCTCCGAAATCGAAGCCCGCCACCGCTTCCAGGTTGGTGAACGGGAACACGTGAATGATCGGGTTGAGCGGAATCAAGAACTCCGCATTCGTGTAATAGAAGGACTTCCCGAGCAGAAAAAAGGTATCGCCGAAGGACACGCCGCGCAGCGTATCGAAGCTGGAAAGATAGAAATCTCTGCGCAGAATTCCTCCGAAGCTGCTCCCGACGCTGGCGCGAAGCAGAAACGAGGCCGCATCAAAGAGGTGAAAGTAGTGCCCCGCGTCGACCCGGAAGCGCGCCGCCGTTTCCCCGCGAAAGGGCTGAACCGTCGGGCTGACGGTTACCAGGAAGGTGCTGCCGGCGATTGGCGTGAATCCGTAAGCGTACCGCAGACTGTCGTACCCAAAGCTCAGATCGACCTCTGTTTGAAAGTGGGTTCCGCCGTAACGCTGCTGCCATGGGGTGAGAAGGTCCATCCCTGTTCCGTTGAGCTCGCCGTCCAGCAGGCTCTGAGCAGTGAGGTCATCGAGAAAGGGGGTCGAGCCACCGACCGCTAAATTTGTTTGGATATAGGAGAAGCGGCTGATCGGATAGCGAAGACTCGTAATGCCGCCATAGAACCGCTCGTACCAGATGAAGGAGATGCCCTGATTGGCATAGGTCGTGTCATACCGGTATCGCAGCCAGTGGAACGCCCCGGCACCCCAGATCAGGCGCTGGCCCTGATCGACGTAGAGAAGCTCTCCATTGACCAGGTTGAAATTCCCGTAGACGGAAAAACTCAGCACGAGAGCGTGGTTCCTCAAACGGTCGGTGACTGATCCGTAAAGCTCTCCGAAGATTCCGCCGCTCCCGCCGCCCACCAGCGCAAACACCGGATTGAGCTCCCAATTGTGCGGTGAGAGAAACCTATACGGAACGTCCCTATTGATCTCGACTTGCTCGAGCGGTTTGGGCGGTTCCAGCACAGCCGCATTCGGAATCGGCTCCGACAAGAGTTTTGCCTGGGGCAGGAATGCGGGGCGCCTCCTGCCGCCCTTGTGCAGCAGCGCCCAAAGTCCTTTGTCGTGCCCGGGGCTGGGCATGAACAGCGCGGTGGAAGCCTCGGTCCTGCGCACCACTGCGTTCTCCGCAAGCTCGTAGATGTTCGCGTGCGCCTCGTCGTAGGCCACGAACAGCGTCCGCCCGTCGGCGAGCACCTGGAGGTCGAACTCGTCCCGATCCTCGGTGGTCAACCTGCTTGGCGGACCTCCCTCCGGCGCTACGCGGAACAGATTGTACTTTCCGTGGGCGGTGGCATCGGAGGTGTACACGATGCCGTTGGGACCCCATGACAGCTCGCGTTCGGCGTACTCGTCGTGTGTCAGTTGAACGAGGGAGGCCTCGCCGGACTCTCGGGGCGTTAGCACGTAGACATCCCGCGTTCCCTTTTCGTTCAGGCCGATGAAGGCGACTCTTTTCCCGTCTGGCGAAAACGAAGGCGAAAACGCGGCAATCAGCCCCAGCGAGCGCATGGAGAAGGAGCGCCGACTCCCGAGCGAAATTTCCACATTCCAATCTTCGAAGGGTTTAGGCTGCCTGGGATCCAGCGAGCTGGCTGCCCGATCGATCTCATACATCTGCATTTCGGGGGAGCCCTCCTGGGAGGCTCGATGCTTGTAGCTCTGCCAGAAAATGACGTCTCGCCCTCCGACTTCTCCGATGAAGACAATCGAATCGCGGGTCAGATCGAAATTGCGGCCGGATAACGGGTGCAGGGACTCCAGCCCCGGCACGCCATCCTTGGCCACGGTGACGGATCGATGCGGAGCGTGCCAGTTGAGCAGGGTAAGCTGACTGACGCCCGTCTCCGGATCGAAGCCGCGCATCAGCAAGAGATTCCCGTCCGGGGACGCTCGCAGTGACTCCACATCCGCGTCGAAGCGCGCCAGGCGAGTCGGCTCGCTGGCGGGCTCCGATTCAAGGTAGCTCGCATAGGCGCGGCGCTTGATCCACTGCTCGAACTTTTCTGAAATGACCTCCGCATTGTCGCCGGTGACGTACTTCATCAGCCCTTTGAATCCTTTCAGCCGGACTGCATCCTTGCCGCGGAGCAAGCGCGGCGAGGCTTCCAAGATTCGTTGGATCGTGCCCTTTCCGTAGACCTCTTCCAGAAAGGCACAGCGGACGTTCCCGCCCTTGTAAATCCAGAGCACCGTATACGGGCGCTCGTCGAAAAAATCGTGAAGCCCATAGTCGTT
Source organism: Myxococcaceae bacterium (assembly GCA_035262305.1). Taxonomy (GTDB): domain Bacteria; phylum Myxococcota; class Myxococcia; order Myxococcales; family Myxococcaceae; genus DATFTC01. The sequence goes on from DATFTC010000043.1 coordinate 7,489, forward strand.
GGAAACGTCGGGGTTCGCCACCATGTCCTTGATCATCATTTCCGCTTCGGGATCCATGCCTCGCAGGGCGTAGAACTCCGCCAGACCCTCGATGAACCAGAGCGGGAGGGTGTCGATCGACTCGCCGTAGCGGTCCTGCCGCTTCGTCACTGAACGAAGCTTTTGGATCGTGAACTGATGCGCCATTTCGTGGGTGTGAACGCGCTCGAAGAGCCGGTCGTCGCCGAAATACGGCAGCGTCATGGTGAGGTTCGATGGGCTGGTCACCCCCAGCGTGCCTTCCTGAAGCGGAAACAGATTGGTCTCGAGAAATTCCTGGTACGAGCTGTAGAGAATCAGGGGAACGGTCTCTGGCGGAACGAACTGGAACTCGTCCTCGAGATAGCGAAATGAGTCGATGACGAGCTTCGACGCGCGCTGGGCGACCTCCCGCTCCCGCTCGTAGAAATACAGCTGGACGATTCCGCTCTTGGCTCCAGTGAATGAAGCCGCGCGCTCGGGCGCTGGGCTGATCGTCAAGTCGGTGTGGCGCCACTGGAAGTCGAAATAGACGACCTTGCTCTTCCCCGCGGTGCGAGGGAACACGAGAATTTGCGCGAGGGCGTTCGAGCCCAAGGACAAGCCGGCGATTGCAACCAGCAATGCGGAGGCGCGCATCGTTGATTCCCCAGACGCCTAGGGCCTTTGGAGCGTAAGGCGTCCGGTGCGATGTCCTAGAATTTTCCCCTTGATCGCTCTTTCGCCGGCAGAATCTCGAGACAAGTGGTCCACCATCCGGTTAGCACTGTTTCCACGAACTGTTCGGGAAGCGCCTCTTGTCGCATCTCGTGCGCTAATCGCTGGTGATCATACCTGAGTGGCACGAACTCGAATGGTTCTGAGCGATCGGTGTCCATCAAGGCATACCAGACGTTGGTTCGCCCATCGTTGGCAGGCCGCCCCAAGGCACCCACATTGACGACTCGTCGCCCCGAGGGCAACGCGCGCTGCCAATGGATGCCGGTGTGCGTGCACAGCAGGACGTCCACATCCGCGGACGAGACCAGGTGCTCGAGAAAATCGTCGGGAGAAGTACTGTCCCAGAGAAACTCGTTCACCTGCCGCGGGGAGCCGTGAACGAGCAGACAGCGCGTCCCTTCCGCGTCGAAGAGGATACGGCTCGGCAGATTGGCGAGCCAAGGGCGGTGAATGGCGGACGTATGCTCGAGCGTGTAGGCGTAACTGATGCGCGCGAAGTGATTGTCGACCGGGTCGGTGTAGCCGCAGCCGCAGTCGGCCTTGGCGTTTCCCACCGCGTCATCATAGTTGCCTTGCACGGTCGGGATCCCGTGGGCGCGCAGCAACTCGATCGATCGATCGGGATGCGGCCCGAACCCGCCGATGTCTCCGAGGCAAAAAATGGCCTCCGCACCGCGCCGGCGCGCGTCAACCAGCGCCGCCGCGAGGCCGAGGTAATTGCTGTAGATGCCTCCGAAGAAAGCGGCGCGCACCGGAGCTCAGGTGTTGCAGCGAAGGCCTTCCAAGACGCAGGTCTGGCAGGCGCTCCAATCCAGCCGGATCGGTCGCCGCCCATCGGCGAGCTCTTTGCCCATCCGTGCGGTCGGGTGCTTGACCAGAATCGGACACGTGAAGACGCCTCGAGCCGTTACCGCGCGGCCGTTGGCGCACAACAGCGTCGATTCGACGTCCGAGGACAGCCGCTCACCCACGAGAGCGTTGGCCGTTTCGTATCCGTGGGTCCGCCGCTCTTCGCGACCGATTCTGAGCAGAGGAAGGAACTTGAGCCGAGGCCGGGGGACGCCGAGGGACCTGATGAAGTCGAGGAAGCGGCTCCGCGCCTCCGAGCCGGCCAGTCCTTCCTCGTGCTCGACAACCGTCACCACCGGCGAGATTCCAGCGCGCGCCAGCCGGCCAATGGCGGCCACGATCTTCTCGAAGGTCTCGCGGCCGCGAACTGGATCGTTCTGCTCCCGCGTCATCCCGTCCAATGACACGCGAAGATCGAGCGAGTAGCGCGAAGTTTCGAACACGCCCGCGAGCCAGTGAACCGTTTCCTCATCCAGCAGCAGCGCGTTGGTGACGATTGTCAACGCCGCGACTGCGATGGCCGCTTCGGTGAGCTGCCGGATCTGCGGATGCAGGAAAGGCTCGCCGCCGGTGTAATAGATTTGCCTTACCCCGAGCGCGCGTCCCTGTTCCAGCGCGCTTTCCACCTGCCCCACCGTCATCATCGGAATCTCGAAAGCCTTGGGGCCGCAGGTGATGAAGCAGTGACGGCAGGCGATATTGCACAGCGTGCCCGCGATCTGGACCCACAGCGTGTCGAGCCATCGGAAGTTCACGCAAGGCGCGGACGGCGTTCGCGAGGCCGCGCTCGGCAGTAGGTGTGCCTCGGGTTCGTTCACTTCCCTCCGATGCGCTCGAGCTCGGCCCCAAGCGGCTTGATGCCATTTAGATCCGCCTGGCCGTGGCGACAAGCCTCGCGACCCGACGCAGGCCGCTGCGCTATCCGCCGGAAGGACGCTCTACGTGCCCGCCGAACTGCCGGCGCATCGCCGACAAGACTTTTTCTGCGAAAGTGTGCTCCTGCCGAGAGCGGAAGCGCGCGTACAGCGAAGCTGAGAGGACGTCGGCGGGAACCGCTTCTTCGACCGCTGCCATGATCGTCCATCGGCCTTCGCCGGAGTCCTCCACGAATCCCTTGTACCCGGAAAGGCGAGGATCCTCGACTATCGAAATGGCAAGCAGGTCGAGCAGCCAGGATCCGACGACGCTGCCGCGCCGCCAAAGCTCGGCGATTTCGGGAAGGTCCAGCTCGTATCGATGGTCCTTGGGGAGCTGCTCGCTGCTCGCATTTTTGAGGATGTCGAACCCCTCGCCGTACGCCTGCATCAATCCGTACTCGATGCCGTTGTGAACCATCTTGACGAAATGGCCGGCGCCCGAGGGTCCGCAGTAGAGGTAGCCTTCTTCGGCGCTTCCCGATCCTTTGCGTCGCCCGGGTGTGGCCGGGACGCCCGCATTGCCAGGTGCGAGCGTTTTTAAGAGCGGCTCGACGCGCTGAAACGCGGCTTTGTCCCCGCCGACCATCATGCAATATCCGCGCTCAAGCCCCCAGATCCCGCCGCTCGTGCCGATGTCCAGATAGGAGATTCCCTTTGGCTTGAGAGACGAAGACCGGCGCACGTCGTCCTTGAAATAGGAGTTCCCGCCGTCGATCAAAACATCGCCGGCGGAGAGTCTTTCAGAGAGCGCGACGACGGTCTCCTCGGTCGGCTGCCCCGCAGGAAGCATGAGCCAGATCACCTTGGGAGGCGCAAGCTTGGCGACAAATTCATCGAGCGACATCGCCGCGGCCGCGCCCTCCCGCGCGATCAGTTTCACGTTTTCAGCATTACGGTCGTAGGCCACGCAGGCGTGCCCGCCGCGCATCAGCCGACGAACCATGTTTGCCCCCATCCGCCCCAGTCCGATCATTCCCAGCTGCATCGCGTCCCTCTTCTCTTGGTTCCGGTTGGACTGCCCACCGCACTACTTCGAATACTTGCGCTCGATGGCGAGAACCTTCCCCAGCCGCCGGACGTGCCGCTCCTCGCCCGTGAACCGAGCGGCGGCAAAGGCGTCGACCAATTCGAACGCCATTTCGCTTCCGATGACCCGCGCGGCCAGGCAAAGCACGTTCATATCGTCGTGCTCCACGCCCTGATGCGCCGAGTAATGATCTCCGCTCAGCCCAGCTCGGATGCCCGGAATCTTGTTTGCCGCAATCGAAACACCCACCCCGCTGCCGCAGACGATAATCGCTCGTTCGACGCGCCCCTGAAGCAGGGCCCCAGCGACTGCCTCCGCGGCGTCGGGATAATCGGACGGGGTGCGATCGTGCACCCCCAGATCGAGCACCTCGTGCCCCTGGCGAGAAAGATGGGCTTTGACGCTCTCCTTCAAATCAAAACCGGCGTGGTCCGCACCAAGAGCCAGTCTCATGACGTCTTCCACCTCACCCTGGAGCGCGGTAATAACACCGAATCGCTGGAGCGGCAGAAGCATCGAAGGCGGCCGGAGCAATCGAGTTGGAGATCGGGTTCATGAAGCTTGCAGTATTGCGCGCTGCCGCTTCGCAGCAAGGCGGGGAAATAGCCTGGAGTGTTCACGCGCGAACTCCGCTGGGGGTGTTTGAATCATGAGCGGCGCGTTGGCATTCATGGTGCGCCATGGCTACGCGGTCGTTTTCGCGGCCGTCCTGTTGGACCAGCTTGGAATCCCCGTCCCGGCGGTCCCCTTCTTGATTGCCACAGGGGTCTTGGCGCGCTCCGGACAAGCGAGCGCCGCGGCGGGGCTTGCGATTGCCGTGGCAGCAGCATTCACCGCTCACTCGATCTGGTACCAAGCTGGTCGCCGCGGAGGGAGAACGGTTCTGCGGCTGGTATGTCGCATCGCCATCGAACCAGATGCCTGCGTCCGAAGGACCGAAAATGCGTTTGCGCGATACGGCATCAAGGCTCTTCTGATCGCGCCCTTCGTGCCTGGACTGAGCATCGTGGCGCAGCCCTTGTCCGGAATGACCGGCGTGCCGTTCCACCGATTCGCGTTCTTTGGCATCTCAGGCGCGGCGCTGTGGTCGGGAACGTACGTCGGTCTGGGGTACGCTTTTGGCCACCAGCTCTTCGCTCTCATCAGCGACGGGGGGCACACTGGCGTCAGGCTCGCGGCTGCCGTCGTGCTGGCGATTGTCGCGTACGTGGCGTGGAAGATCATTCAGCGACAGTGGCTGCTCCGGCGATTGCGCATGGCGCGCATCCCCCCCGAGGAGCTGCGGCAAAGGCTGGATTCAGGTGAGCGCATCGCGGTGGTGGACCTGCGCCATCCCATCGACATCCAGATCGACCCGAGAAAGATTCCGGGTGCCCTGCAGATCTCTCCCGAAGAGCTCGAGCGTCGCCACGTTGAAATCCCTCGTGGACAGGAGATCGTCCTCTACTGCACTTGACCCAACGAAGCGACGAGCGCCCGGGTGGCGCTCTCTTTGCGGGGGCGAGGAATCAAGCAGGTCAGGCCGCTGCTCGGCGGGTTAGATGGATGGGCGCGCCTGTCGTATCCGCTGGAACAAATCGCGGTCGCGGCGATACAGGTCACCGAATCGTCTCCGAATCCGAGCACCGCCGGCCTGTGAAGCGCAAGGAAGCGCGCGCTCAACCGTCAGCGGCGTCCGCTGCTGCTGTGCCCGCCGCCAACGCTCGTGCTTCCGTGGTATCCGCCACCGCCGCGAACGCCTCCGTGGCCGCCGCGATAGCCAAAGCCGCCTCGGTAATAGCCGTGCGCGTACGGTCCCCAGCCTCCATACACGCGGTAGCCATAGAAGGGACGGTAGAAACCCGGGCCGTGATACCAAACGAAATGTCGAGGACCGTAGTAACCGTAGTACGGCACCGGTCCCCAGCCCCAGACCCAAGGCGAATAGACCCAGGTCCAGCCGTAGACCGGATAGTACACGTACGAATACGGGTAGGCCCCTTCGACCGACGGCTCGTAGGTGTACTGCGCTCCGTACGGCATCCAGACCCATCCGTATTGGGAGGTGTAGACCCACTGGCCGCCCGACGCCGGCTCCTGCTGCTGTTGCTCTGGCTGCGGAGCGGTGACGCTTGGCGCCTGGCTCGGCGGGGCAGGCGGATTCTCCGGCGGAGGGGGCGGAATATTGGACGGCGCGGCCGTGCTCGGTTGCGCCGCATTCTGGTCGTCCTGCGCGAGGGCCGGCCCCGACAACAGGACGACGAAGAGAGCAAGTAGAGCGGCTTTCATGTGCAAAACCTCGATAAGCTCCTCTGACGCGGCCCTGACCGCCTTATTCTAAGCGGGGCGAGCTACCAGGGAAACGGAATCGCCCACCCCGATGTAGGGGCTTGCCAAGCGGTGGTATTTATCTGCGCCCACTGCAAGGGGGACACTATCTGCTACTGCTTATTGCCCTGATCATTGCCGTTTTTTGCGCTCCGGCCCCATCGTGGGCGCAGAGCGAAGTTTTCAAGGTCGGACCCATCGCGGCCGCGCGCGGCCAGGCAAGCTCTGGATTCCTGGAAATACCCGCAGGCGTTGATGCCGCGACGCAGGTGCCGATCACCGTCATTCACGGCGCCAAGGAGGGGCCGGTGCTGGCGCTGGTGGCGGGCACGCACGGCTACGAATACTCGCCCGTGCTGGCGCTCAACCGCATGAAACCCAAGATCGATGCCAAGAAACTGAGCGGCACGGTGATTCTGGTGCACGTCGCCAACATGCCTTCGTTTCTCAAGCGGACGATCTATTACAACCCGTGGGACTGGAAGAACCTCAACCGGGTCTATCCCGGCAAGCCCGACGGCACCAACACCGAGCGAATCGCGGACGCCATCACCAAGGAGGTGATCGAGCGGAGCGATTACCTCGTCGACCTGCACTGCGGCGATGGCAACGAGGCGCTTCTGCCGTACGCCTACTGGATGACGCTCGACGACGAGAAGCTGAATGAAAAGGCCAAGCAAATGGTGCTGGCCTTCGGCCTGAGCACCATCGTGATCGACAATGAGCGGCCACGCGATCCCAAGGCGTCGTCCTACACCTCGAACACCGCGATGACGCGCGGCAAGCCGGCGATCACCATCGAGTCCGGCCTGCTCGGAAGCATGAGCGAGGAGTGGATTGTTCTGATCGAGTCCGGGGTGATGAATATGCTCAAGCACCTGAAGATGATCGAGGGCCGCGCCACCTACGTCGCCAAACCGAGGTGGATCGACCGAAACGAAGTCGTGCGCAGCCCAGCGACCGGGGTCCTCTGGCCCAAGGCCAAGCTGGGCAAGCCAGTGAAACAAGGTGAGCTGCTGGCGGTGGTGAACGACTTCTTCGGCAACGTGCTCGCCGAGGTGCGCGCGCCCTTCGCGGGCGTTCTCCTCTACATTCTCGGCACGCCGCCGATCAACGCCGGCGAGCCGGTGGCGTTCGTCGGTCACGTGCGGCAATGAAAAGCTCGCGGCGGCGGGATGTCGCACGTCGTGCGCTGGTTGGATTGACTGCGATAGAGCGAACGTTATTGTCAGTGAAAAAGAAAGGGGGCGACCTGGTTTCGACGGAGGCTTGAAACTCTAGACGCGTGTCGAGGTCGCCGGTGAGCTCGTTAAAACGCTGGCAAAAAACACAAAAGCCAACGACAACGTTGAGCTCGCACTGGCTGCTTAAACAGCTGTAGTGCGCGGTCCTCCTGATCTCGGCCCGTGGGTCGGGGCAGGGCCGTCAGAATGCGGGCTGGCTGACCTGGAAGCCTGGGGCCAGGTCGGCGAGATAACCAGGACCGGACTTCGGAGATCCCGTCCGTGGGAGTTTTGAAGTCCTAAACTAAAACGCGGGCTACACACGTAGAGTCGAAGGGCGGAAGGCTTTCGGACGGGGGTTCGATTCCCCCCGCCTCCACTTATTTTTCAGGCACTTAGGTCGCTTTTTCGCTCCATGTGCCCCACTTGTGCCCCTCGGGCGTCGAGTTCGGCGCCGGCTCATCGAGCACCTGGTTGGCGCTCTGCTTCGTCTCCGGGCTGAGATGAGCGTACTTCATGGTGCATATCGAGACTCGCGTGGCCCATGAGCTCTTGAATGACTTTGAGAGGCACGCCTCGGATCGCCAGATGGCTGCCGTACGTGTGCCGCAGGTCGTGCCAGCCGATATGACCCTGATCGCGTGCAATGCCCGCTCTGCGCAATGCTCGCTCAAGCGGCCCTTTCACCAGCCCAGGTCGTAGAGGCTCTCCGTCAGGTTGGCAGAACACGTACGCGCCTCTGAGGTGCCGGTACGCTCTGAGCGCGTTCACCAGCGACAGCGGCAGATCCACGATTCGCGCTCGCCCGCCTTTTGGTGAGACGGGGATTCCCTTCCAAAGCGTTCGCCGCACGTGGAGCTTGCCACGGACCAGGTCGAGATCCGTCCACTGCAGTCCTATGAGCTCGCCCTGACGCAGCCCAGTCTTGAGTGCGGTGTCCAGTAGCAACCGCCACTCGGGATCCGCCACCTGGACCAATCGCTCGGCTTCGTCGAAGTCGAGAAAATCGAACGACGGCTTATCTACCCGAAAGAAGCGAACGCGCGGAATGTGGGCGATGACGCCCTGCTCTTCGGCTACGGCCAGAAGCTTTCGAAGGGTCGTCAACGCGTTGTTCACCGATTTCAATGAGAGGTGGTGAGGCGGCGCGTTTCGGCGTTTTCGAATCGCATAGATGGTTGCGCCTTCTTTCCGGGTGCGCGAGCCTGACAGCTTCCTTCGCATCAGCGCCTTGAACGCTTCGAGCTCCGCCGAGCCGATCTCGTTGAGCCGCTTCGATCCGAAATACGGAACGACGTGGTTTTTCAACATGTGCTTTTTGCTAACGACGGTGCTCGGTTTGTTGTTGTTTTCGCTATAGGTCAGAAAGCGTTCGACGAACTCGGACAACGTCGGAACTTCCTGGGCGATCACTTCCTTTCCGAAGGTTCCGTCTTGAAGCGCTCCCCGGATCTGCTGTTCGTGAGCCTCTGCGCCACGACGAGTGTTCACGGGCGAGAAATCTCTGACCCGTCGTAACTGCCGTCCCGGAAGCTTCATCTTGACGTCGACCATCCAGCGCTCTTCGACCTTTCCTTCTTTGTTGCTCCACTTCCTCAGTCTTACGCTCATTACTTCTCTCCAAGCGCGGGACTGCGGTTACCCCAGAACGCTCTTAGCAAAGCGTCCCGACTCACGCGAATGGTTCGGCCGAATCGAATGGCCCATGCGGGCCGCTGCAGACGAATAACCTCATACAGTGTCTTTCGATTCAGCCGCAGCAGCTTGGCGGCTTCATCGACGGTGAGAATCTCCGGCAGGATTGATCGCAGTGCCGCACTGAACGAATCGCTCCAACTGCGATTGGTGGTCTCCATAGGTCATCGGAGCGTGGGGGGCCACGCGGCTTCACCGCCCATTAGCGCTTTCCGGATTTTCCGCGGGCTTTCTGCTCGAGGAGCGCCTGGTATCTCAGGGCGAGTAGATGGCGAATGTACTCCCGATGCGTGCCAATCTTCAGGTTCTTCATGTCCGCTTCCAGGACTTCGACCTGAATCCCCGGCAGGCCGAACATGGTCCGATAGTCATCGATCAGCTCCCGGACGAACGCAGTGGTGCTCCCCAAGCGTTTTGCCTCTTCCTTGATGGTGGCGGCTTGCTCCGGAGTGAAGCGGAAAGATTGGGCGAAGTAGTCGTCTCTCGCGGGCGTCCTAGGCATTGTATCCACCTCCTGTGGGATGTTAACAGACTAGCGTCCCTCGGAGACTTAAGTCAATCTCAAGAGAGTTTCAAGCCGAGTGATGTGATCAAGGCGAAAATCTCGATTACGTCCATTGTGTTATCAAGATATCTGGTCTGTACCGTTTGTCGTTACCCATGTATCCGGTCCTGACCTCCTACTGACCTGTTACCCATGTCTTGTTTGCACCCTGCTCCCCCAGCTGCCCCGCCCCTGACTTGGTTTTGATGGCTTCGAGCTTCGGGTCCCGACCCCGGCCTCCCAGGTGATTTATACAGTGGTTGGGAGGGCGGGGTCGGGACACGAAGCGGCGTGTGAAACGGGTGTTCGATCGCTCCAGGGGCGGGGCAGCAATACGTTGGAAACACAGCGGAGTGGTTAGAGTTGCCCCACCAGAAAAGTCGCAGCAAAGGTCGCAGCAAAAGTAACAAAGTCCCGAGTGAGTTTTGCTGCGAGTTTCGTGGTGAGTTTTCATGTGAGTTTTATCAGCGCTGACGGGGCGCCATTAAGCTGATGTGGGGCCAGGGCCAGATGCGCTGTTCGAAGTGTCGAGTCTGTCGAGCTCGTCGAGAACCGACTTCAGTGTGGCACGGAGGTCAGAACGCGCTTCGGCAGAAGCGGAGGCGAGCCGCGGCAAGTAGAGCGTAAGCCGTTGCGAGTCGTGCGAAAAGACAGGTCGATCACTCGGAAGCCTGGCAGTGCCAGAAACAATAGCCTTGACGTAGCCTTGAATTCGCCGCAGAGACCAACCGCCTTCGCGGGCGCGATCGATGATTCGCGTCGCCCGCTCGTCCGCCTTCGCCGGCGCGTTCGCCGCAAAATGCTTATGGAGGCGGGAGAACTCCAGCGCGGCATGAAGGTCAATGGTCTTTTGACCCTTCGTTGATGTTTTGACCGTGGCGAGAAGGGCACCATCGCTGTCGTGATTCCTGGCAACGAGGCGCTGCCCAATGACGCCTTCCTTTACGACGTCGGGCGCCTCGTGGAAGCGGAACAGGCGGCTTACCCGTTGCTCGTCTTTCTTTCCAACCGCGTCGGCCACCTCGTTCGCCGTGGCTTCGCGCCCCAGCTGTGTGGAAAGAATGTCACGGATTTTGGTGAGCGCTGCGGCCTCATCGACAAGATTGAGCTTT
>DATFTC010000044.1:0-35275 GCA_035262305.1 Myxococcaceae bacterium
CGCGGCCCTTCAGCTCCGGAACGAATCCAACGGGCTGACGTTCAAGGCGGCAAGCGACGCCAACGGTCAGTATTTCTTCGACAATGTTCCGCCGGGCGGCCCTTACACCCTCTCGGCCACCGCGCCGGGCTACGTCGCCAGCACTGAGAAAGGGATCCAGCTGACCTTGGGCCAGCGATTCAACGTTGGTCTTGAGATGCGCGGCATCGGGGAGGAGGTCGTGGTCGTGGGACGCCGTCGTACCGTGCTCGACGACCATGGCCGCTCGGGTCTTTCGGCCACGATGAAGGACAAGACGATTAACGAGCTGCCGCTTCAAGGGCGCAACTTCACCGATCTCATCTCGAACGCTCCGGGCGCCACGCGCGAGGGGAACGGCAACTCGATGGCTGGCCAGAACAACCGCTTCAACAACATCCAGATCGACGGTGGCGCGAACAACGACCTCTTCGGCCTTTCGTCGTCAGGGACGCCCGGCGGCCTGGCCAACGCTAAGCCGCTTTCCATCGAGGCGATCCAAGAGTTCGTCGTGCAGACGTCGCCGTTCGATGTGCGCCAGGGAAACTTCGCCGGTGGCCTGGTGAATGCGATCACCAAGAGCGGCACCAACGAGTTTCACGGGGGCGCCTTTGCCTACTTTCAGAACAAGGCGCTCTCCAGCACGAAGTTTTACAATGCGAATGGCAGCTTCGTTGAAGACCCGGCGTACAACTCGTACAACACGTGGCAGTGGGGCGCGGTCGTCGGTGGTCCGATTGTCGAGGACAAGCTGCATTTCTTTATCGCTGGAGATTTTCAGGCGAAGAATTCCTCGTTCGGCAATCAGTTCCAGATCGGCGGCGACAATTCCAACGAGGACAAAACCAAGGCGGGCTTCGACAACGCCACCGCGCAGCGGTTCGTCGATATCTTGAAGAACACGTACGGAATCTCCAATCCAGGAGACGCCCTTGCGCCGACACTGACGAATCCCGATAACAACGTATTCGTCAAATTGTCTACCAGCGTGATCGAGAACAGCGACCTCGAGCTGTCCTATAATTTCGTCAGCGCACACAACGACGTGCTCAGCCGAATCCCAACCGCACCGACCATACCCACGGCGACGGTACTGCCGGATCTCACGATCTCGACCACGCCCGGCAATTTGAGCAGCGGCTACCAATTGTCGAACAGCGGCTACACCTTGAGCAATTCGACCAACACCGTTCGCGCAAAGCTCACGACCAATTGGAACGAGGGCAAGCTGTCCAACGAGCTTCTGGCTGGAGTTTCGATCGTCCGCGACAAACGGGACACGCCGTATCAGGCGCCTCTCATCTTGGTGCGGGTCTGCGGAGCGCCGGGTAATCCCTGCGGTGGCAACCTCGGCACGGGCTCCTCATGGCTCGCCGCTGGGACAGAGCGCTTTTCACAGGCCAACATCCTGGACCAGGACATCTACCAGGTTCAGGACAACCTCACCTTCGCGCTCGACAAGCACCGCCTTACCGCGGGAACGAGCAATGAGTTCTTGAAAATCCGTAACGTATTTTTCCAGGCTGCGTTCGGCGCCTGGGAGTTCGAGGGCCTGGATAATTTCCAGAACGGCACGGCCATAGCGTACCAGCGTCGTTTGGCACCGAGCGACCTGCAAGAGCCCGGTACCGCCAGGTTCAACGTCACCCAGATCGGTTTCTATTTGCAGGACGAATGGTCGGTGCTCCGGAACTTGAGGATCACGCCGGGGCTCCGCATTGACGTGCCGTTCTTGTCCCAGGCAGCCACCAACCCGGTATTGGTGAACAACGCCGCTTTCCCGATCGATACCAGCAAGGTGCCGAGCGGCAATCTCCTCTGGTCGCCCCGACTGGGCGTCAACTGGGACGTGGACGGCCACGCCAATACCATCGTGCGCGGTGGGACGGGTGTCTTCACCGGCCGGCCGCCTTATGTCTGGATTTCCAACGCGTATGCGATTAACGGCCTCTCCCAGGTTGAGCTGACCTGCGTCGGCCCGACCGGCGTGCCGACGTTCACTACTGCCGATCCGAACGGGCAGCCGACGATCTGCCCGGTGCCTCCGCGACAACCAAACCAGGGAGAAATCGACTACTTCGATCCGAACACAAAATATCCGCAGAACTGGCGCGTGGCGGTGGGCGTCGACCGCCGGTTACCCTGGGACATCATTGGCAGTGTCGATCTGCAATACACCAAAGACATCAACGGTTGGTACACCACCGACGAGAACCTGGTCCGCCAGCCCCAAGACAGTGGCGAGGGACGCGCGCTCTACGGCAGTTTTGCCCGATCGACGCCAACAACCTTCGCGGTGGATACACAGCGGGTCGATCCAGTCAACCTCAACCAGGCGGTGAAGGTGTTCAACAAGAACGGCGCGTACGCGTACAGCGCGACGATTTCCCTGACAAAGTCGTTCGCCAGAATTGTCGACGTCTCCGTGGCGTACACTTATTCCCGGTCCGAGGACCGGATGTCGTTCACCAGCTCACAGGCATTCTCGAATTTTCAGTTCGCGCCAATCGATGGCAGCATCCAGGACCGGAACGTGCGGCCCTCGGCATTTGACCGCCCGCACAAGGTTTCGGTCAGCGGCGTCGCGAGATTGCCCTATGGCTTTGGCGTGGGAGCCAGCTACGTGGGCCAGTCCGGTCTACCTTACACCTGGGTCGTCCAGGGCGACGTGAACGGCGATGGCATCATCGGAAACGACGTGGTGTTCGTACCGAAGGAGCAAAGCCAAATCAGCCTCAGGGATCCGTCGCAGTGGGACGCATTGAATAACTTCATCCAAAGCCAAGACTGCCTGCAAAACGCTCGCGGTGGCTTCGTGCAGCGAGGAGCCTGCCGTAACCCGTGGCAGAATTTCTTGGACATGCGCCTCTCCTGGATTTCACCGGACATCATCAAGGGCCAACACTTCGAGCTGCAATGGGACATCTTCAACGTGCTGAACCTCTTGAACAGCAAGTGGGGTCACTTCGATACGGCCACGGGATTTGAAACGCACAATTCGAGATTCTTGCAGGCCGTGGGCTACGATACGGTCAACAACCGGCCGATCTACAATTTCATCGCGCCGACGTCAGTGACGACCACCCTGTACAGCCCCACGCAATCGCGCTGGCGAATGCAATTAGGCGCGAGGTACATCTTCTAACGAGCGATATCGCGATGTTTGCGGTCTCGCGGTGATCGCAGGTTGGCCGAGGCGAACTTCGGTCAGCGATTAGGCCAACTGGTCTATGCAAGGTGATTGAGTTGCCCACTGCGCGACAGCGCTGCTAAAAGAGACGCACGGGATGGATACGGCACTCGCGACCGCTCCAGCGCAGACGCGCCAGACGTGGGTCCCGTTGGCGGTTTCAATTGCCATCCCGCTCGAGCTCGCGACGGTCGCCGCTTTTTCACTGAGGCACGATCGTGGTCCCGTTCTGTTCGTCGCGGCTGCGATGGATTCACTCATCCTGTGCGGCGGCGCTCTCTGGTTTCTGTCGCGCTGGGCAGGAGGCTATGCGAATCTCGGGCTCACCCCACGCCGGTGGCTTCGAATGCTCATGCTGGCGGCGATTCCGGCATCCCTCGCTGGTTCGCTTCTTGGGATTCCGGCGGTTCTCCGGTTGCGAGCGGTGCTGCTCGTCGGGGAGCTCGCGTTCATCGCGGCAATCGTGTTCGCGGCGACTCGGGCCGCTCGGGTTGTCTCGCAGCGCGACTTCTGGAGCATTTTTCGCACCGAGCTGGCGCGACACCTTCCCCGCGCGTTCGTGGAGCTCGCCGCCACTGAGCTGGAAATTCTCTCGGCAAGTATACGATCACTTGGGCGCGCAAAAGTGGATCCGGCGCCTGGCGTATTCACGACGTTGAGGACCAGCAAGTCCGGTTTCATACTGCCGTTCATCGCGCTGATCAGTTTGGTTGAAATGCCGGCGCTCCACCTGGCTCTCAGGTTCTGGCTGCACGCCCCGTTTCTGATTCATGTTTCATTTGTTTTGTTGCATGTGTATGGATTGCTCTGGCTCTTGGGAGACCGCAGAAGGATCTTCGAGACCGGGCATCGGTGTGGGCAGGATGGGCTGGATATCCAGCTTGGGCAGAGGTGGCGGTGCTCAGTGCCTTACGCCCAAATCGAACGGGTGGGGCGCCAGCCACAACCGGTTGGAACGCCCGACAAATCCACTCGCAACGTGACGCCGTGGGATCCCCCCAATGTTCACCTCTGCCTCAAAGCGCCAGTACGCCTCGAAGGTTATTTCGGTCTGAAGAGAAGCGCTTCTCACCTGCGATTATTCGTCGACTCGCCGGATGAGCTCGTCGCGGCGGTGAGAGATCGAATCGCGCGCCGCCAACAACTCCGTTCTTGAGTGCTTGGACGGAAAGCCCATTGGTATCGCGGGAAAATATACTACCGGGGGGTATGCAAGGACGCATGGACGGGCAATCGCCGGCGTGGTCGTCGATAAATCATTCAGCGAATCGCGCCCGAGGCGTCTTGGTTACCGGTGTAGAATCGATCGATTTCCTCTCGCAAGCTCAGCCGCGCCTGGTGAACGCGGCCCTTGATCGCGGGGACTGAGTCGCCACAGATCTCGGCGATCTCTTCGTAACCGAGCCCCATTACGTCCTTGAGCAAGAGGACTTCGCGATGAGCCAGGGGCAGCCGATCCGTCGCCTCCTCGATCGCGCGGCGCAGCTCGCCATTCAAGCCAGGTTCCTCGGCGCGGCGGCTCCAATCGGTCTCCGGGTACTGAGCCAGGCTGCCGCGCTCGTTGAACTGCGGCAATTTGAGCTCGTCTTCGGCATTCTGTGTCGCGTCGACACCCGCAGATCCAGTCACAGCGGCGTTTGCCGCACTCCGATGAACCCAGGCCGCGAATTGCGCCTCGTTCCGAAGCTCTTTCAACCGCGAGTACGCGGAGAAGAAGCTCTCCTCAGCGATCTCCGCTGCGCGTGTCTCAGATCGCGTCAATCGCAACGCCAAACCATAGACGCCGTCGCGGTACCGGGCGACGAGCTGCTCAAAGGCAGACATCTCGCCCTCCTGCGCGCGCGAAAAGAGATCGCGCTCGCGCGCCCCGTCGTGCTGGGCATCGTCTTCGTACATCAGCCAGCTCCGTCAGCGCTTGAACAGGGTGGCGCTGCCGTCGCGCCCGCGCGCCGATAGTTCATCGCCCACCCTGGCGCGTCGACGCTCGAATCGAGACGAGGGTCGCTCACGGGTGCAAATGAGGTAAGCCGGAGCGGAATCTCGCCCGCCCAGCACGGCCAGCCGTAATCGCTTTCGTCGTCGAGCGGCGGCCCAGTGCGGATTTTGGCGGAGACCTCTTGCAGTGGAATCGATAACACCATCGTCGCGCTCAGCTCCGCTTCGGTCGGGGGTCGAACCTCCGCCCAGCGATCCCGGGCCACGTGCTCGACGATGGCTCTCAGCGCTGCCCGCTTTTCGCCCAGATCGCTCACCTCGGTGGCCACGCCCAGGACCACGACCGACCGATAGTTCATCGAGTGGTGAAATGCAGATCGCGCCATCACCAAGCCGTCGAGCAGCGTGGCGGTTGCGCAAATCGGCACGCCGCCCTGAAGCGTTTTGAGCATCCGACTTGCCGCGGAGCCGTGCACGTAGAGGCGATCTCCGCGCCGCGCGTGAATGGTGGGAATGACGTACGGCTGTCCGTCGACGACGAATCCAACGTGACAAATGAGCGCTTCGTCGAGGATTCGCTCTACTGTCTCGCGGTCGTAGCTGCCGCGCTTGGGCAGCCGCTGTAGCCTAGTCCGTTCGGTCGGAACGAAGCTTTCATTGGGTGGATGCTCTTCCATTGAGTTCCCTCCTCCATCCGGCAGGCGGACCGACTTCTATTTCTTCACCCAAAACGCAGCGACCGTCCAACTCGATCATTCCTGTGCCGCAGGACGGGGGAGGATCACCGGGGAAAGTTGAGCCACCGATTCCCTCTGTCTGCCCTTTCAAAGTTGCTTCCTGGTAAGGGGACGACAAGAGAAGAACGGGCGCCGCCGCTGAGCTCTCAATCGAGTCCTCGCTATCGTCTCTCTCGAGTGGAGACTGGTAGGCGAAGATGAGCAGCGACCAGACGGCACTCCAGGCCGCCAAGAACACTGCTCCCACCGCGAAGTCCTTGACCGAAGAACGCAAGCGCAGCGGCAAACCTCTTGCCGCCGCCGAAGGCCGCCCGATTTGATCCTCGAGCGGCGAGCGCTCGATCTTGGCCGCGCTCTGTCCACCTTTTGGCCGTTCGCATCGCGGCAGTGTTGGAAACGGATCAATGTCAGCGAGGTTGCAACGCGTCGGAGTGAGTTTTTCGTGGCACGGGGTGGTTAGCATGGCGTTACAATGCAGCCCACCTGGCATGTTAGAAAGAGCCAGTTTGTAGATTTTCACTAGTCCAGTTCACATGCGCGCCTGGGACCTCAATCTCACTCTCGACACCACCGCTGACCTGCCGATGTTCTTGCGGATCGCTCGCGCGATCTCCAATGAGGTCCGGCGCCACCGGCTTCGGCCCGGGGATCCTCTTCCCGGCAGCCGGACGCTGGCCAAGGCCCTGCAAGTGCACCGAAACACCATCGTGGCCGCATACCTCGAGCTGCTTCGGGAAGGCTGGATCGAAACCCGGCGCGCCGGAGGGACCTTTGTCTCCCGGACGCTTCCGGATGCGGCTCCCCGCGGCTTCGCGGGCAAGTCCGCTCTCCGCGAGAGCGTGCCCGCGCGGCCTGGATTCGACTTGCGTCCAAGCCTGCAGAACGATGAGCCACCTCCCTGGCCCCCCGGCACATTGAATCTGGCGAGCGGCGTGCCCGACCCGCGCCTGCTTCCCTCCGCAGCGCTGTCGCGGGCGTATCGACGCGCCCTGCGCTATCGAGGTCCCTCCGTGCTGGACTACGGCGATGCCCGCGGCGATCCTCGACTGCGCGCGGCGTTGGCCAAGATGCTCTGCGCCAGGCGCGGGCTTGCGGCCACCGCGGATTCGGTGGTGGTCACTCGCGGCGCCCAGATGGCCTTTGACCTGGCCGCTCGCGCGTTGCTCTCGCCCGGGGACGCGGTGGCGGTCGAAGAGCTGGGGTATTCGTCGGTCTGGGCTTCGCTGAAGCTGGCTGGGGCGCGACTTGTCCCGGTTCCCCTGGACTCCGAGGGATTGCGCGTGGACGCGCTAGAGAAGATCGCCTCCCGCGAGCCACTGCGCGCCATCTACCTGACGCCTCACCATCAGTACCCCACCATGGTGGTGCTGTCGCCTGGGCGACGGCTTCAGCTGTTGGATCTGGCCCGACGGAATCGGATCGCGATCGTGGAAGACGATTACGACAATGAGTTTCACTACCAGGGGCAGCCGGTTCTTCCGCTTGCCAGCGCCGATCAGGCTGGAGTCGTCATTTACGTCGGTACCCTTTCCAAGATTCTCGCGCCCGGCCTGCGACTTGGCTTCATGGTCGCTCCGGAGCCGCTGCTGGATCGAATTGTTCAGCTGCGAACCCTGATGGATCGCCAAGGAGATCTGGCGATCGAGTGCGCGGTGGCGGAAATGTTGGAGGATGGCGAGGTCCAACGGCATGCTCGGCGGATGCGCCGCAGGTACGAGTCGCGCCGAGAAGCGTTGGTGAGCGCGCTGCAAAAGCACCTCGGTTCAGCGCTGTCGTTCGATCTTCCCAGCGGCGGCGTGGCTCTATGGGCCCGCGTGGCTTCGGACATAGACGTGGATCGCTGGGCCGAGCGCAGCCTTTCTCTCAAGGTGGCCTTCGCGCCCGGCCGCGAATTCGCCTTCGATGGCAAGTCCTGGCCCAACGCACGCCTGGCCTTTGCGCGTCTGAACGAAGCGGAGCTGCAGGAGGCGGTTCGCCGGATCGCCAGCGCGCTACCCGTTCGCCGAGCGAAGAACGTCAAGGCTGGAGGCTGAAAAGGGATGTCCCGAATCGTGGGATCTACGTCCTTGCGGACATCGCTCCGCTCGCGCATTATTCGCCGATGGCACCCTCTGCTGGTTTCTCCGCCCCTCTGCGCGTTGCGCTGTTCGCGTACCCCGACGTTCAGGCGCTCGACCTTTCGGGTCCGCTCGAGATTTTCGCGCGAGCGACCAGGCTCTTGCGCGATGAGGGCCGAGCGCACCCGGGCTACTCGCTCGCCGTGGTCGGCACGAAGGCGGGGCCGATCGCCGCCTCCTCTGGATTCCGATTTCTCCCCGATACGACGTTCGGTTCGTTGCGGGGCAGGGTGGACACGCTTCTGGTCGTCGGTGGCCGTGGCGTCGACGCGCTGATCGGCGACCGCGCCGTTATCAGCTGGCTGCGCAGGATGGCCGGGCGTGTGCGCCGGCTCGCTTCGGTGTGCACCGGCACTTTTCTCCTCGCCGAGTCGGGCTTGCTCGACGGGAGAACTGCGACGACTCATTGGTCGCGCGCCGCCGAGCTGGCGCGTCGCTATCCAAAGGTGCGCGTCGAAGAGGACCGCATCTGGGTCCGCGATGGCAGCGTGTACACCTCGGCCGGCGTGAGCGCGGGGATGGATCTTGCGCTGGCATTGGTCGAGGAGGACCTGGGCGCCGAAGTGGCTTTGGCAGTCGCTCGGGCCATGGTGATGTATCTGCGTCGGCCGGGCGACCAGAGTCAGTACAGCGCGCCGCTGCGACTGCAGGCCGCCCAGACTCCTTCGGTGCGCGACCTGATGACTTGGGCCGCCGAGCATCCCGCGGCCGATCTGACGGTGCAGGCATTGGCGCAGCGAGTGGCCAAGAGCCCACGGCACTTGACGCGCGTCTTTCGCAAGGAGCTCGGGATCGCGCCCGCTGAGGCGATCGAGCAACTGCGGCTCGAGGCGGCTCGTCGCGCGCTGCAGCAGTCGGATGCCGGCCTCAAGCAAGTAGCTGCGCGCTGCGGATTCGGCAGCGCCGAGGTGCTGCGGCGCACCTTTCTCCGCGCCCTCCACGTGACGCCCTCCGCGTATCGGGCACGCTTTTCATCGCCCGGGAGGCTCGCCTCATGACGAGGAAAATCCATCCCGCCTTCATCGTCGCGGGCGCGGTATTCGTCGTCCTGCTTTGCGCTGCGGCAGTACGCGCGACCCCGTCGATCCTGATCGTGCCGCTCGAGCGCGAGTTTGGCTGGAGCCGGGCTCTTCTTTCCTCGGCAGTGACGGTGAACCTGGTGCTCTACGGCCTCGTCGGGCCGTTCGCCGCAGCGCTGATGGAACGCTTTGGGATCCGCCGCACCGTACTCGCCTCGTTGGCGCTCATCGGCGCGGGCGTCGCCCTGACGTCGCAGATGCGGTCGAGCTGGCAGCTGATCCTCACCTGGGGACTGATGGTCGGCCTCGGCACCGGGACGACCGCGATGGTGCTCGGCGCCACCGTGGTGAGCCGCTGGTTCTTCTCGCGCCGCGGCGCGGTGATGGGCGTGCTCACCGCGAGCACGGCCACCGGGCAGATGCTCTTCTTGCCGCTCGAAGCACACGTGGCCGAACACCATGGCTGGCGCGCAGTGACGCTGCTCGTCGCGACGGTGGTAGCACTGCTGATCCCTCTGGTGGCGCTGCTGGTGCGAGATCGACCGGCCGATCTCGGTGTGCTTCCCTACGGCGCTTCTCCCGAGACGCCGCCGCTCGCAGCGTCGCGAGACAACCCGCTCGCCAATGCCATCCGCGTGCTGCGCGAGAGCTCGCGCAAGGGCGACTTTTGGCTGCTCGCCGGCAGCTTCTTTGTCTGCGGCGCGACCACCAACGGACTGGTGGGCACGCATCTGGTCCCCGCGTGCATGGACCACGGGATTCCGGAGGTGCGCGCGGCGGGCCTTCTCGCGGTGATGGGCATCTTCGACCTCATCGGTACGACGGCGAGCGGCTGGCTTTCGGATCGCTTCGACTCGCGCAAGCTTCTCTTTTGGTACTACGGTCTGCGCGGGCTCGCTCTGCTTTGGTTGCCGCAGGCGTTCGACGCCAAGGTGCTCGGCTTGCCAGTGTTCGCGGTGTTCTACGGCCTCGACTGGATCGCCACGGTTCCGCCCACCGTGCGCTTGACCACCGAAGCCGTGGGGGTGCGCGACGCCCCGATCGCGTTCGGCTGGATCGTCGCGTCACACCAAATCGGTGCCGGTCTTGGCGCGCTCGGCGCCGGCGTCATTCGCTCGACGCTCACCACCTACACTCCGGCCTGGATTGCGGCGGGAGCGATCTGCATGCTGGCGGCGGTTATTGTGCTGCGGATTGGGCGCCGCGCGCGACGCCTGGGCCTCGCGGGCGCGGTGACGTCGCAGAGCCTTTCGACTTGATGCCGCTACGCGGAAGAAGCTGATCGGCGCAATTCTCGAGCCTCCTCGATTTCAGTTTGAAGGTCCTCGAGCAATTCATCGTAGTTATTGCGGTCGATGACGTCCGTCGCGAAGTCGTGGCTGATCATTGCGCGAATTTTCTTGAAAGTGTTGGGGCTCATGCTCACGCAGTAGTCCTCCAGAGTCTTGTACGTTGCCATCGGTTCTCCTTGTTTGGAACTGAAGTGAGCAAAATCCAGACCAGTATCGGTCTGGGACGAGGCCTCTTGGAAAGCCGGCAAAGACTTCGTCCGAGAAGCTCAACGGCCGGACGAATTGTCGCAAGTGGCAGATGGTGCGCAGTCAAATGGTCAGGCGCCCGTTGATCGTCCTCAGATGGGCTGAACCGGATCCTGCAACATCGTCGCGAAGGCACCCGTCCTCCACGCCGCGACACGCGCCGCGCACCGCTTAAGGATAACTGGGCGCCGGCCGATCATTGTTGCGCAATCAGCAACAAACTGTTGGCGGCAACCCTCCCTGAAGGGCCGCATCCGAAAACGGTTGTTGAGCGATTCCGGTGCGACGCACGCGCTCCAATCGCCGCGCGGCCCATCAGGGCGGGAAGGATCGACAAAATGGAACAGCACGCCGAGGTCAAAGAGAACAGCGCCTTGCGCCTGCTCCGCGAAGAAGAGGGGAGCGAGGTCCGCTCGCGCACGACCGATGCCGAGCCGAAAAAGGCTCAAGAAAAGAGCAAAGGACCGGTGACTCGCCTTCGCATCGCTATCGGGATCTCGCTGGTCCTCGTCGCCGTCTTTGGCTGGTGGCTCTACGCACGACAGTTCGAGGACACCGATGACGCGCAGGCCGACGGAGATATCAGCGCCAGCAGCCCGCGCGTGGCCGGTACGGTAATCGCCGTCCATGTGGTGGATAACCAGACGGTCAAAGTCGGCGACTTGTTGGTGGAGCTCGACCCGAGCGATCTCGAGGTGGCGGTCGCCCAGGCCAAAGCGGCGCTGGCCCAAGCGGAGGCGGCGTACGAGGCGGAGAGCCCAAGCGTTTCCATCACCGAAACCAGCAACCGCGCCTCGCTCACAAACGCCGATGCGGAGCTTTCGAACGCAGAAGCAGATCTCGAGGCAGCGGAGCGGGAGCTGGACCAGGCTGTCGCCAACAATCGATTTGCGCAGCTGCAGAGGAACCGATCGGAAAAGCTTCTCGCCTCCGCGGTGACGAGCCAGGCCGAGTTCGATCAGCACTCCAGCGCCGCCGATGCCGCAGACGCGGCGGTGAAGGCTGCCAAGAAGCACGTCGATCAACGGCGTGCGCGGCTTGCCACCGCTCAATCGCGGCTGCGCGAAACGCGCCTCAATGCCCCTCGGCAGCTGGTGGCCCGGGAAGCTGAGCTGCAGGTTCGCAAAGCAAACGTCGAAGTGGCGCGCGCGCAGTTGAAACAGGCCGAGCTCAACCTGAGCTACGCCCGAATTGTTGCACCGGTCGCCGGCATCGTCGGAAAAAAGTCGGTGAACATCGGCGACCGCGTGCAGCCCGGCCAGCAGCTGCTCGCCCTGACGCAGACCGGCGACACCTGGGTCACCGCCAACTTCCGGGAAACGCAGATCGAGCACCTGCGCATTGGCCAAAGCGCGACGATCCACGTCGATGCCATTGCTCGCGACTACCGCGGGACGGTGGAGAGCTTCGGAGGCGCGACGGGCTCCCGTTACAGCCTGTTGCCTCCCGAGAACGCGAGCGGCAACTACGTGAAGGTGGTGCAGCGAATCCCAGTCCGCATCCGCCTCGAGCCCGGCCAGCCGGATATCGATCGACTTCGCCCCGGAATGTCCGTCGAGCCGAAAGTGAGAGTGCGATGAGCACCGCGTCCGCCGGCGATTCGGTCCAGCTCTCGGCGCAGGAGGGCTTCACCGGTGGGCGCAACCCCTGGGCGATCGCCCTCACGGTGACGATGGCCACCTTCATGGAGGTGCTCGACACCAGCATCGCCAACGTGTCGCTTCCGCACATGGCGGGAAGCCTCTCGGTCAGTCAAGACGAGAGCACCTGGGTACTAACGTCGTACCTGGTGTCCAATGCGATTGTGCTGCCGGTGAGCGGTTGGTTTGCCACCAAGTTTGGACGCAAGCGGTTTTACATGGCCTGCGTCGCGATTTTCACCGCCAGCTCCCTGCTGTGCGGCTTGGCTCCGAACTTGGGTCTACTGATTTTTTTCCGCGTACTGCAGGGCCTCGGCGGCGGGGGACTGGCGCCGAGTGAGCAAGCGATCCTCGCCGATACTTTTGCGCCGGCAAAGCGCGCCACTGCATTCGCCGTTTACGCGATGGCGGTGGTGCTGGCGCCGGCGATCGGGCCGACGCTGGGCGGTTTCATCACCGACCACTATTCGTGGCGCTGGGTGTTCTTCATCAACATTCCGGTCGGCTTGCTTTCGCTGCTTTTGTCCGGCCGCATGCTGCAGGATCCACCTCATCTGGTGGAAGCGAAGAAGCGCATCGGAGGCATCGACTATATCGGCCTCGGGCTGGTCGCGGTTGGACTGGGCGCGCTCGAGCTGGTTCTTGACAAGGGCCAGGAGGACGATTGGTTCGCGTCGCCAACGATCACGACCTTCGCCGTGATCGCCGGCGTCGCGCTGCTTTCGTTCGTGCTGTGGGAATGGAGGCAGAGGAACCCGGTGGTCGACGTCCGCCTCTTCAAGAATAGAACCTTCGCGATCTCGAATTTGATGATGCTGGTGCTCGGGATGACGCTCTACGGCAGCACCGTGCTCTTGCCGCAATATCTCCAAGTTTGGATGGGTTACTCAGCGACGGACGCGGGAATGGTTCTCTCGCCCGGCGCGCTCGTCTTCGTCTGCATGATGCCGCTGATTGGACCGTTGATGGCCAAAGTCGACGCTCGGTACGTGATCGCGTTCGGCTTCACCGTGCTCGCGGTCGCGCTTTACCACATGTCTCGCACGCTCTATCCGGGCATCGACTTTTCCACCGCGGTCTGGTTGCGAGTGTACCTCAGCATTGGGTTGGCCTTTTTGTTCGTCCCTATCAATACGGTGGTCTACGCCGGGCTCCCGCCCTCGAAAAACAACGCGGTGGCGGGAATTGTAAACCTGTCTCGGAATATGGGCGGCGACATCGGAATCGCGTTGGTGACGACGCTGATCGCGCGCCGCGCCCAGGTACACCAGGAGCGGATCGCGACGCACCTCGTTCCCGGCGTTCAGGCGTTCACCGCGAAGCTGAGCGGGCTCGCGCATGCGTTCGAGCAGGCTGGCATGTCATCGGTGCAAGCTACGAAACAAGCGTACGCCGCGATTTACCGCCAACTCATCCAACAGGCTCAGACGTTGGCATACCTCGACACGCTTTTCGTGTTCGCATGTTTCGCGGCGCTGATGGTTCCGCTTGTCCTGCTCACCAAAGGAGTGCGCGGCCGCGCCGCGGCGAGCCACTGAGTCTCACTTCGCATCGTGGAAGATGATGCCCAGCGTGTAGCGCGTTCCTGCGCCCACGCGGCTGACGCCATGTCTTAGCTGCACTCGGCGATAGCCGCGCTTGCCAAGCTCGGGCCGAACCCGGGAGGCAAATAGAACCAGCGCTCCCTGGGGCGGCATCAGCGCGTCGCACATCGACTGGGCGCGCGGCCGCTGCTCGAGAAGGAGAAAAGCGCCGTTTTCGAAGTCCTCGGAGGGTCGGCTGAGAAACGCGGTGACCTGGAGTGGGAAGGCGAGCGGTCCGTAGAGGTCCTGGTGAAGGCAGTTGTAACCGCCGGCCTCGTAGTGCAGAAGCAGCGGCGTCGGTCGCGTTTGACCGTGGAGGTGACAGCGAGCGAGAAATTCCCGCAGCGTCGCCGGATATCGCTCCGCGGCGCCGAGCGCCGCCCTCCAGCGGTTGGCGATCTTCGCGAGCCGCGGGTATAGCCGCGCTCGCAGCGATTGGACGATGGGCGGCAGCGGATACTTGAAGTACTTGTAGTCGCCAAGGCCGAACCGCTTGGCGGCCATGTCGATCCTCTTTCGGAATCGCTCCTCCTGCGGATAGAGCGCCACCAGCTCGTCGCACTCGGCTCGAGTCAAGATCGGCTCGGAGACCGCATGCCCAAGTTCCCAGAGCTGGGCCTCGAGTACTTTCCAATCCAAGCGCGCCAATCGCGCCGAGATCGAGGGGACCGCTACCGCACTCTCCATCCGTCGCATTCGACAAGACTAGCGTTGACCGGTCCCAGAGCGCCACCCGCTTCTTGCGGCCAAAGCCAAAGCTCGCGATTCCCAAACGGCCTCACGCCTGTGGCGGCGTTCCAGCTTCGCACCGCATCGGTCACTCATAATTGCTCGACAAGTCGAACCTCGAACACTATGCACGTCCATCATGCAAGAAGTCTTTGGACTGAAAGTTCCTCGAAGCTTGGAGGACGTCTGCAACCCGCGCGCGATGGCACTGCTCGTCTACGACATGCAAGTCGGTATCGTGAAGCAGGTGAAGGACGGTCCTTCGATCGTGGCAGCGGTGCGAAAGGCGCTGGACCTAGCGCGCAGCTATGGCGTGCGAGTCTTCTTCACCCGGCACATGTCGCTGCCTCGCGAGCTTATGGGTGCCTTTCAATACCGGATGGCGATGGCATGGCAGAAGGTTGAACGCCCAGAGGAAGTTCGCCCGTGGTTTCTTCGCGGCTCACCCGGATTTGAGCTCACTCCTGAATTGACGCCTCTCTCAAGCGAGGCGATTTTTGACAAGGTCACCATGTCTGCGTTTGAGGGAACCCCGCTCGCGATTGCGCTGCGGGACTGCAGCATACGGGCGCTCGCGGTCGTTGGGCTGGCGATGGAAGTGGGCATCGAGCCAACGGTCCACCACGCTGCCGACCTCGGGATCATTCCGATCGTCGTGGAGGACGCCTGCGCCGGCGGCCATCCTGAGGCAGCCGCTCGCTCGGTGGCGAGCCTGAAATTTTCGGGCGATGCGATCTTCACCGACTTGGCGACTCTGCAGAGGCTCCTGGAGCGCTCGACAACCTTCGAGCGGGATGGCGAGGTCTGACGCGTATGCGCGCAGCGAAGTGGCTCATCCCACCGCGTGTCGAGCAATTGATCACAGCATTAGTGTATCGGGTTTACGCTCCGACCAATTCGGCAACCTGGGTGAGCGTGGTGGTGCGTGCGTCAGGTGTGGCGTGCCAAGGTCCCTCGACGGTGCTCGGGACAGGGCCCTCGACGGTCCTGGGGACAGGCCCCTCGACCGTGTTCGGGAGAGCCGGAGCGAGGCCGGTGCCGGTGAGTCGCGTCGGGCGATCCACCCAAACCGTGCGCAGGCCGAGCGACTTGGCGGGCGCGTGGTCGTGGTAGAGGCTCTGGGCCACGTGCAGCCAATTTGAAGGCGACAGGCCGAGGCGTACGCGCGCCGCCTGAAAGTGCGCCAGCGCCGGCTTGTAGCTACGCACCTGCTGCGCGGTAATCACCGCACAGAACGGGTTGCCGAGCCGCCGCGCGGTGTGCGCGAACAGATCGTCGTCGACGTTGGACAGGATGACCAGCCGATACTTCGCCGCCAGCCGCGCGAGCGCATCGACCGTGTCCGGGAACGGCGGCCAATCGACGAGGCCCAAGGCGAAACCAGAGCAGCTCGCGCGGTCCAAGCGGGCGCCGACGTCGGTTCCGACCCGAGCGAGCGTTTCGCTCAGCACGTCCCGGTACGGTCGAAATGGCCCGGCCTCGAGCTCAGCCTCGTGCTTCACAAAGGCGCGCAATACGGTTTCCGCATCCAGATTCTTGGCACCGGCGTTGGCAAGGCGCGGCAATGCCTGCTCTAGAATTCCGGTCTCCCAGTCGATCAGCGTGCCGTAGCAGTCGAAGCTGATGTGCGTGATCCCCAGCGTATTCATGCGAGACTTTCGCGAGAGATCACCGTTTTGATCGAACCGGCGAGCAGCGCATCGATCGCATCCTCCCATTGCGCCACGCGGGTGGTCACCCTCTCCGGCCGAAGAGCGCCCCGAGCGACCAGCTGCAGAATGGCGGGCAGGTCCGCGCGCGCGTTGGCTCGCCCAATGAAAAAGCGCACACCTCCGGAATACATTTCGAACAGCGGAACCGGCGTGTCGCCGTAGTAGATGCCGACGCTGGTACAGACGCCCCAATTCGATGTCGATCGCAAGGCGCAAGCAAGGCCTTCCGGGTGAGCGCTCGCGTCCACCGTGATCGGATAGCGACCTGCGCTGGCCGGGTAAGTCCCTTCGCGAACCGTCGCGCCGAGTGCTTCGGCGAGAGCGAGCCGCTCGGCATCCACGTCGAGGTAGTCGATCCGCGATGCGCCGAGCGCCTTCGCGAACGCCACCGCGTAGAGCGCGATGCTGCGGGCGCCGCCTCCCACCACCAACACCGGCGCACCGGGCTGCGCGGCCAGGTGAGGTGCGACCGTGCGGTACGCGTCGGGGAGGTTATCGCTGGCGCTCGCGATGGCCAGGGGGTCGACGCCTTCGGGAACGGGGAGCAGCATCGCATCGGCAAACGGTATTCGTACGACGTCGCTCAGGGCGCCGCCCCAGTTTCCGCCGATCGGCTCGAGTCCATACATCGCGCGGCGTTTCGGAACGACACCGCTGCAGCAACCGGTCAGCCCTCCCGCGCATTCAGCGCATGCGCCGCAGGAGATTTGAAACGGCACCACCACGCGCTGACCAGGGCGAAAGCTTCGCACCGCGCTCCCCACTTCAAGCACGTCGGCCACGAATTCGTGACCCAAGGGGAACGGCCCCGAAATGGGCAGCTTCCCGTGGACGAGCGCGTCATCCAGGTCGCAGGCTGCCACCACCACCGGCCGTACCAAAGCCTCGCCCGCACCTTGCAAAGTAGGAGCGGGAACTTCGCGCCACTCCAGTTTCTCCGGGCCGACAAAAACGAGCTGTCTCATCGCCTCCTCCAACCGATGGCCACGGCGCCTTCTAACCTCGCGTCGACCGTTTCGCCATCGCCTGTTTCTCTTCGGTGCTTGCCGAACAGCCAGCGCGTGAGCTTCCAGCCCAAGGCTGGATTCGCTTGCCACAGACTTTGCGAGCGGGCGACGTAACCGTTAAGTCAGATCGAACGTATTCGCCGAGAGGTTCATATGACGATGACACGACGTTCGATGCTCGGCGCGATAGGAGCAGCCCTCATGACACGACTTGGGAAGAGTGACGCGCAGGCCGCCGAGCCGGCCACTCACTTTGAGGTGGAGAAGACAGAGGCCGATTGGCGCAAGCAGCTCTCGGCTGCTCAGTACCACGTGCTCCGCGAGCACGGAACCGAGCGAGCCGGGAGTAGCCCGCTCGTAGACGAGCATCGGAAGGGCGTTTTCAAATGCGCCGGCTGCGGGTTGCCGCTCTTCTCCTCGGATACGAAGTTCGAGAGCGGCACCGGGTGGCCCAGCTTCTGGAACCCACTGGAAGCCGCCGTCGCCACCACCACCGACCGAAGCCTGTTCATGGTTCGCACCGAAGTGCACTGCCGACGCTGTGGCGGCCACCTCGGGCACGTGTTTAACGACGGACCGCGCCCCACCGGGCTTCGCTACTGCATGAACGGCGTCGCGCTGACCTTCACGCCGACAACTACCTAGTCACTGCGGATCTCTTCGGCTGGCAGGCTTGTAGACGCTTCGCCTTTCGGATGCCGAAGCGCGGCCGCCCTTAGAACCACTCGCTTTCCGCCTGCGACGGACGGCGCACAATGTAAACAAATCAGGTTTGTTATCGCGGCTGAGATGTGAATCTTTGCCGCCAGTCGACTACGCTTGGGCTCTCTTCAGAGCCGTGTAAATGGAGCGTCGCATGCGCAGTTACGCCCTTGCAGCAATGATGGTTGGCGCCCTATTTTTCTGTGGGCCGGCCCGCGCGGCCGAGCTGCGGATTCGCAGCGGCGAGAAACGCGTGGTGTCTATTGGCAAGGCACAGGGCTTGTCGCTCGACAATCCGGGCATTGCCGACGCTCGCATCCTCAACGCCAGCCAGATTGAAATCGTCGGTAAAGGCGGTGGAGAAGGCACGCTCCTCGTCTTCACCGCGGACGGAAAGACGCAAACGTTTACAATTCGCGTAACCGGCGCGGAGCTCGTCGCGCCGGAGAGCGACGACGAGACTGCAAAGGGCGTCTGGCGAAATTCGCGCTTTGGCGGAAAGAAAATTGCCAAAGCGCGCTGCGAGGAGCCGCTTGCGAATAAGAACGCGGAGACTACTTTCGAAGAAGCTCGCGAGCTGCTGAAGAAGAGTCAGTTTCGCGAAGCAATCGTAAAGCTGGATGAGGTGCTCAAGATCGAACCGGACGCCGCGCGAGCGCATCTTTTCCTCGGCGCTGCCTGGGCCAAGCTGGAGGATCAGGCCAAAGGCGCTTATCACTACGAGACGTTTGCCTTGTCATGTCCAGATGACCCCAACGTCGCCGCGGTGGCTGGCCTGCTCCGCGACTTCGAGCAGCGCCTGGCCACGAAGAACAACAGCAAACGATCGCCCTGAACGGCGACTCGCCCTCGCGCCTACTGAGCCGCGCTCGTGCATGCGCTCAGCGCGCTGTAGACGTTCAGCCGGCCACCCGTTGCAGTGATCCCGCTCATCGAATCGATGGGATCGACATTATCCAAAATAACTTGCTTGAGCGTTGGTGTATCTAAATCGCACGCCGACAGAATCAGAATGGCTGCGCCTGAAACTTGAGGCGTCGCCATCGACGTACCCGTCAGATACGCATATCCGCCCCGGTAGGTCGAATCGACGCGCACCCCCGGCGCGCCGAGGTGGACCGAGTTGATCCCATAGTTAGTATTCACGTATCTCCCGTCCTGGTTGTCCGTGCCAGCGACAACGATCTCATTCGGGATGCCATAGCTCGCTGGATAGAGCGGCGAGACGTCGATGTCGCGGTGTCCATTTCCGGCGGCTACAACGAAGAGAATGTCATTGTCCTGAGCGAGTGCAATCGCATCGGCAAGGGTTTGCGACGGTCCACCGCCCCAGCTGTTGGACAGGACCCGGACGTTGGCGCCTCCGGTATTCGCGAAGATCTGTTTCGCCTGAATCGTGAACTGGATTGCCTTGACTGCGTCCGAGGTGCTCCCGGTTCCGGACGCGCCCAGAAACTTGGCGCCCATGATGCTCGCCGTCCAGTTGATTCCAGAAACGCCGATCCCGTTGTTCCCCACCGCGCCGATGACGCCCGAGCAATGCGTGCCGTGGCCATTGTCATCGAGGGGATCGCAGGCATTCGTAATCGCATTGAACCCGTGGGAACCCGCCGGGCACGTAATGTCTACATCGCCAATGTGGACGGTGAAATCCTCGGGCGCAGACCACACGTTGTCGACCAGGTCCGGGTGGGTATAGTCCAATCCGGTGTCCACGACGGCTACGACATTCGCTTGAGAGCCGGTGGTGATGTCCCAAGCTTGAACCGCCCCAATGTCAGCGCCAGGAACGCCGAGGGTGCCGAGTATGTCCTGTCCGGTGTTCTGCAGCGCGTACTGATGACCGAACAAAGGGTCGTCTGGAACCGCTGTGGAGTAGAGCAGGTAGTTCGGCTCCACGTACTCGACGTCGTCCCTCTTCGCGAGGTTCTGCATTAGAGTGACAACGCTCGCATCGCGCGAACGAATCAACGTGACGCTCTCGGTCAGCGATTCGAAAGAGTCCACGTTGTTGCCCCGAATTACCTCAGCCACCGCGTCTTCGGTCGCGTTGCGGAACTTAACCAGCACCTGCTTGGCAACGACCTCATTTCCTTCAATAAGCTCGGTCTCTGTCTGCGCGGTAGCCGAAAAAGTAAACGTCAGAATCCCCGCGAACGCGAACCCTGTACGAGCAACCCAATAATGCATCGACGTCCCCTTCTTTAGTTGCGCTCAATTCCCCCGAGTCCTGCTGCAGGCACCTTACACGAAGTCGCTGGGGCCAAGTAAATCGCACCTTGTTGAGACGAAACTGTGAAGCACCGAAAATCCGCTGCCCAGAAAGTATCAAAGACTGCGGGTACGGCTTCGCAAAGAGTGTGGGTCAGTTGTCTGCTCGGGCGCGGAAGGTGCTCGACTTAGCGTAGAACGCGGTGGCGCTTGAGTATCTCCCGGGTCTTATCCAGGGGCAGCGCTTCGACGTTTTCGGTGCCGCGCCGCACCGGCGTGGCTTTGAAAAGCGAGTTGTAAATCGCTTCCTCAGTCGCTTCGATCGCCGCCTCAAAGAGCGGTGACATGCTCTCGTTGGGCAGCGGCGCGGCCTTTCGGGTGGAAAAGGAAATTACGAAATCGCCAGAACCGTTCCCCATCGAGCTCCCGGTGCGCCCGAGGCCGAGCAGGGCCCGGCGGGCAAGCCGCTCCAGGAGCCGGTGATCCAGGGGCGCGTCGGTGGCGACCACGATGATGATGCTGCCGTCGGGTTTCAACGCGCGCAGCTCATTTTGAAGGTAGAACTTTCCGAGCTCCTGGCCGACCGGCGCTCCGGCAATGGTGAGCACTCCGCCAAAATTGCTTTGGACGAGCACGCCGACGGTGAAGCTCGAAAGCGCGGCCGGCAGGCGGCGGCTCGAAGTTCCGATGCCCCCCTTGAAGCCGAAGGCGACCGTGCCTCGACCAGCGCCGACGCTGCCCTCCTCGACGGGCCCGCCTTTCGCTTCTCGGATGGCCTTCAGAACGTCTTCCTCTCTCACCGGTCGCTGGCGAATGTCGTTGAGCAGGCCATCATTCGTTTCGGCGATGACCGGGTTTACGGATCGCACATCCTCGTTGCCCGGCAGCGCGAGAAGATACGCCGCGGTCGCGTCCCAGGCCTTGCCGACGCACAAGGTGCAGGTGAGGACGATGGGCGATTCGAGCTCGCCCAGCTCATTGAGCTGCAGAGCCCCGGCCAATTTCCCAAAGCCATTGCCAACGACGATTGCGGCCGGAACTTTCTCGCGAAAGAGGTTTCCGCCATGGGGCAAGATGGCGGTCACACCGGTGTTGATTGTCCCGTCTCGACTTATCGTCGCATGGCCGACGCGAACGCCCGCGACGTCGGTGATGGCGTTGTTCGGCCCGGTAGGAAGGACGCCGATGGCGATCCCCCAGTCGCGGATCCGCGGTCGCGCCTCCGGAGGCGCCGCGATCGCGATGCCCGAATGCAAGGCACAGGCAACGAAGAGCGTTCGCAGATGCAATGCCACCTCCCTCCGATTTTCGGATTATCGAGGAGCGGAACGCAGCTGACTGCGCGAGTCAAGGCGGCAATAACATGCGACGTTCGATCGCTGGTAGCTGACATCGCGCAAAGCTAGGGTTGCCGAATGTGACCGCCCGCCTTCGGCCAAGCGGCCCGGCTTAGCGCGCGTCAGCTCACGGCGACGGGCTTCGGCGGAGCGGCCTTCGCGCCAGGTTCCATATGGCAAGCGCCCTGGAACAGCGCGCCCTTCTCGACCACGAGCGATGGAGTATCGATATCGCCGCGGAGCTTGGCGCTCTGGCGGATCTCCACTCCGTTCTTCGCCTGGATATTCCCGCTCACCTCGCCGTGGATGACGATGGTACCGCAGGTAATTTTGGCATCGATCCGCGCTGCCTCGCCGACCACCAGGACGTCGTTGGTGACGATGGTGCCGATGAAGACCGCGTCGATGCGCACGGTCCCCTCGAAGGTAAGCTTTCCCTCAAACCTCGCCCCACGACCGATCAGCAGGTCGCCCGGCGCGGTGGGGCTGGTCGGAAGCTCGTCGCGTTTCAGCATCGCCATCGGGTTCAACTCCTGTCGCTGAGTGGTCATCTCCTTGGACAGCTTCGCACGAATTTGCGGTTTATCGAGCTTATTTCCGCGCCGCGACGCTTTGTTCGTCGCTGGGTAGGCAGTCAAACGCGTCCGGCCTACGCGGCAGCTCGAATACTTCCGGCGCCATGGTTCCCAAAGGGGCGTTCAACGAGGGTGCTCGTGCTGGACGGCGCCTGCCCCGCGGCGCACAATGCGCCGCCAAATCATCGCTCAATGGAGGAGGACGTGAGCCAGATCCACGACCACGATCACGGGCACGACGACGAGCGCCCGGGGCCGCATGGCTCGCCGTTGACCGACCTGCAGCTCCGCGTGCGAGCCCTTGAATCGCTCCTGGTGGACAAGGGCCTGGTGGATCCCGCGGCGCTCGACGTCCTGATCGACACGTACGAGACCAAGGTGGGTCCGCGGAACGGTGCCCGAGTCGTAGCGCGGGCGTGGGTCGATCCGGAGTACAAGAAGCGGCTCCTCGCGGACGCGACTTCGGCGATCGCAGAGCTCGGCTACGCCGGCCGCCAGGGCGAGGACATGATCGCGCTGGAGAACAGCCAGCAGGTGCACCACCTGGTCGTGTGCACGCTTTGCTCGTGCTACCCGTGGCCGGTGCTCGGGCTGCCGCCAGTTTGGTACAAGTCGGCGCCGTATCGGTCTCGGGCGGTCATCGATCCGCGTGGCGTGCTGCGCGAATTCGGTGTCGTGCTCTCCGACGATGTCGAGGTGCGCGTCTGGGACAGTACCGCGGAGCTGCGCTACCTGGTCATTCCGGAGCGGCCCGCCGGCACCGAGGGCATGACCGAGGAGCAGCTCGCCCAGCTGGTGACGCGCGACGCGATGATCGGCGTGGCGAAGGTGGAGGCGCCGAGGCGATGAACAGCGTGCACGACATGGGAGGCATGCACGGCATGGGCGCGATCGCGCCCGAGCCGAACGAACCGGTGTTCCACCATGATTGGGAGCGCCGCGCTTTCGCGCTGACGCTCGCCGCCGGGTCTGGCCGGTGGAACATCGACATGGCGCGCCACGCCCGCGAGCGGATGCCGCCGGCAGACTACCTGCGCGCTTCGTACTACGAAAAATGGCTCTGCGGTACCGAGCGCCTGCTGTTGGAGCTCGGCCACGTCACGCCGGAGGAGCTGGCGCGCGGCAAGGCGTTGGACCGCGTTCGCGACGCGCCGATCCTTCGCGCGGCAGACGTTCCCAAGACGCTGCGCAATCCCCGCGCCGCGCGAATGGACGATCATCTCGCAGCACCGCGCTTCAAAGTCGGGGACCGCGTACGCACGAAAAACATCCACCCGGTTGGCCATACGCGCCTGCCCCGCTACGCGCGCGACAAGCAAGGCGTCGTCGACCGCGACCACGGAGCGTTCATCTTTCCGGACAGCCACGCCGCCACCCGACAGAAGATTCCACAGCGATGCTACAGCGTGCGCTTCGAAGGTCGCGAGCTGTGGGGCTCGAACGCGGGTCCTCGCGACGCGGTCTACGTCGATCTGTTCGACGACTATCTGGAGCCGGCATGAAGGAAGCGGTCGACCTTGGCGCGCTGCCCGCGATCCCGCGCGACTCAGACGGCCCGGTGTTCCGCGCGCCCTGGGAGGCGCAGGCCTTTGGCATGGCGGTGGCGCTCCATCAGCGCGGTCGCTTCACGTGGAAGGAATGGGCGACGTACCTGGCGGACGAGATTGCCGCGGCGCAGGTGCGAGGCGAGACCGACGACGGTAGCCGCTACTATGTCTATTGGCTTGACGCGCTGGAGAAGATCGTTGCCGTCAAGGGCCTCGTCGCCGCGTCCGAGCTCGCAGCGCGCAAGGAGGAGTGGGACCGCGCAGCGCGCGAAACGCCGCACGGCCAGCCGATCGCACTGCCTCGACGCTGAAGCGCTTTCGACACGCCTGCGCGCGTCCGGAGATGTTACAGGCGCTCCGAGGCGAGCCTTAGGAGGCCGAGCTTCGCGGCACTCGCGTCGGGGCCCGGACTAAGAGGGCTTCGCGCGACCTGAATACGGCAAAACAATGGGTTGGCGCTCTTCGTTCGCCGGCCCCTTGAGGACGGAAGAACGAAGGGAAGATCCGCGTGGCTGACTAGCGCTTCCGGTACGCCCGGTCACCTCCTGGGTCATCGCCTCAAGATCGCGCGCGAAGTCTTTGTCCAGTGGGCCGCACTCGCCCTCGAGATCCTTCATCAGCTTGGCGCTGGTCTTGAAGAAACGCTCGACCGAGAATGCCTCGACTTCACTGGCGGATGGCGGCATCTGCATCATCGAGCAAAGGATGATGCCATCGGCGATCAAGTCGAAAACCACTTTCGCCTTGCGCTCCCATTCCGCTCCCCATTCGCGCCGCAGATCGATCAGCGGCAATGGCCGGCTGGAGGCAGCCAATCTCTGGACCAGCGCCATCTCGCCCTGGCTGAGCTGGCGTTCGGTTCGCGGCCGAGGAGCGCGGCGCAGCTGCGCCTCCAGCGGCAATTGGTCGGGTGTCCAGGAGATGGTTCGTTGAGCGTTCGGATCCTTCGCCGCCAGCCGGCGAATCCATTCCTCGAACTTGGAATGGCCGGGCGACGGCCTGTCGAACGCCAAAACGAAGGAATTCTCTGCGCCGCCACACAGGCGCACGACTCTGGTGACCATCGCAACGGATTCGGCGATTGCCGGATGCGTCATCTTGAGCGCCAAAGACTTGCCGGGCGGAAACGGATAGTAGCCGGCGACTCGGCATCCTGCGAGGCTGACGTCGCGCGTTTGGCTTTGCCAGGATTGGAGTCGGTCTCGATAGACGATGTCGCAGTTCAAGCGCGCTCGCGGAAAACGACGCCGGTTGCTCAGGAAGACGGGATCGTTCATACGGACTCCTGACGCAGTCGATTGGAGAAGCGGCATAGTACGAGCCCTGCGTCAAGCTGGCCAGGGCGAGCGCGCGGGTCACGATGAACCCCGTCGTGTTTTGCGACCAACAGGAGAGGGTTCGCGTCGACCCGGCGCCCTGGATTTGACGCGCGCGATCGGCAGCCGCGCCTAATCGCCCGCTTCGGACGAAGAGCTTCGGGTTCAAGGCCAGTGATTCACGGAACTGATCGGGCCCGCGTCAACATTCACTCTCTGCTCGCGCGGATCTTGATACGGTTGGCCGGATGCCGCGCTGTTTCGGGGGACCAAGGCTCCCAACCATCGGCCGTCCGATCTCAGGGACAGCGCGCATGGGTGCAGTTTGCTTTACCGCGCTTTGTGCGTCGCACGTTCTGGCATCTTCGGCCAGCGCGCCCGCCCGTGCCCCAATCGGCGTGCCCGCCTCGGGCGATGCGCAGGCGGAAGCAGCGGACCGCCGGCGCGTTCTCTTTGATGATGGCTGGCGATTCGCATTGGGCCACACATCCGATGTCGACAAAGATTTCTCCTACGGCCGCGGTCAAGCGTTCGCAAAGGGGGGAAGAGCACCTGGCGCGCTGTCGCCGAAGTTCGATGACAGCGGTTGGCGGTTGCTGGATCTTCCTCACGACTGGGTGGTCGAGCTGCCTTTTCAGAATGGAGAAGACAGCAACCTCAGGAGTCACGGGTACAAGCCGGTCGGCCGGGATTTCCCCGCGACGACGATCGGTTGGTATCGCAAGTCGTTCGAGATTCCCACCTCGGCCGAGGGCAAGCGGCTCGCGCTTGAGTTCGACGGCGTTTTTCGCGAGAGCGAGGTTTGGCTCAACGGGCACCTGGTCTGTCGAAACCAGAGCGGGTACATCGGCTTTCGTTGCGACATCACCGACTACGTCAACTACGATGAAACCAATACAGTCGTGTTGCGAGTCGATGCGAGCCAAGTCGAAGGCTGGTTTTACGAAGGCGCCGGCATTTATCGACATGTTTGGTTGACGCAGAAGAATCCGCTGCACATTGCCCCGCATGGCGTCTTCGTGACCACGGAAACAAAGGGCGGCGCTGCCCGCGTTACAATCCGAACGACGATCGAGAACGAATCGGACAAGCCGTATGAACTCGATCTACTCCACCAGGTGGCCGGTGCGCCGGCGGCGCGGGCATCGAGACGGGTGCGAGTGGCTCCGCGGCAGTCCCAAGAGGTCAAGGCCCAGCTTTCGATTGCGAATGCTCATCTTTGGTCGACCGAGGATCCCTGGCTCTATCAACTCGACTCGAAGCTCACCGCTGCAGGATCTGTAATCGACTCGACGTCGACTGCTTTCGGAGTGCGGACGATTCGGTTCGATAAAGACAAAGGCTTTTTTCTCAACGGGAAACACCTGCAGCTCAAGGGCGTCTGCTTGCATCAGGATCATGCGGGCGTCGGCACCGCGGTTCCCGATCGGCTGCAGGCGTGGCGGATGGAGCAATTGAAGCAGTACGGCGTGAACGCCTATCGCGCGTCTCACAATCCACCAGCGCCCGAGCTGCTCGACGCTTGCGATCGCCTCGGCATCCTCGTCATGGACGAGAATCGCTTGATCGGATCATCTCCCGAGATTCTCGGACAGGTGCGGCGGCTGGTCGAGCGCGATCGCAATCATCCAAGCGTGATCATCTGGTCGATCGGGAATGAGGAACCGGAGCAAACGACGCCTCGGGGCGCTCGACTTGCGAGGACCATGATCCAGGCAATCAAACGGCTCGACGCGACGCGCCCGGTGACCTATGCCTCCAATGCTCGAAACAGCGATGTCGGGATTAACTCGGTGGTCGATCTGCGCGGCTTCAACTACAAAAATATCTCCGACATCGATCAATACCGCCAGGCTCATCCCGATCAAATCCTGCTCGGCACCGAAGAGGCGAGCACCTACAGCACCCGTGGGATCTACGCCAATGATGCCGAGCGCGCATATGTATCAGCGTACGATTTGAATCGCCCGAAGCATGGCGCGACCGCGGAGGACTGGTGGACGTTCTACGATTCCCGGCCATGGCTCGCTGGAGCGTTCGTCTGGACCGGCTTTGACTATCGCGGAGAGCCGAGCCCCTACCGATGGCCGGCGATCAGCTCACAGTACGGGTTCCTGGACACCTGCGGATTTCCGAAAGACATCGCGTTCTATTACCAGGCCTGGTGGACCGAGCGGCCGGTTCTCCATCTGTTGCCTCACTGGAATTGGGTCGGCAGGGAGGGACAGGTGATCGATGTCTGGGCCTTCAGCAATCTCGATTCGGTCGAGCTGCTGCTCAATGGCCAAAGCCTGGGGCGTCAAGAAATGAAACGAAACGGTCACCTGGAATGGAAGGTCCCGTACCGGCCCGGCGCACTTGAAGCGAGGGGATTCAAGAGCGGTCTTCCGGTGAAGAACGTTCGCCTCGAGACAACCGGCGCGCCAGCGAAGCTCATCCTGCGCGGCGATCGAACGACGATCTCGGCGGATGGTCGGGATGTATCAGTGGTGACTGTATCGGCGACGGACTCGCAGGGCCGATGGGTCGCGAATGCCGACAGCAACGTCCAGCTCGAGATTGCGGGCGAAGGCCAGATCATTGGCGTCGGGAACGGAGATCCGAGCTCGCACGAACCGGACAAGCTCATCGCAGAGAAAGGAAACCCGCGGCAGTGGGCGCGGAAGCTCTTTAATGGCTACGCCCAAGTGATCCTTCAAAGCACTAAGACGCCGGGTCAGGTGAAGCTGCGGGCCACCAGCGACGGACTCACTGGATCCGAGCTGGAGATCGGGACGGTGAGTAGCCTCGGGCCAGAGCGGGCGCGCTGACGCGTCACGGGTTGGACGCGCTTTGCGCGCCGGTGCTTGGCACCGCCTTCTGTACCGCGGCCGGCACTGCATGGCGCTGCTTTAGATGGTCCAGCGCACTGAGCAGCGCTGCGCTGGAACAGAGCCAAATGCCCAGCCACACCGCGGCGAAGCTAATCAAGAACGCTGCGCCGGCGAAGTGCAGCAGGTTCGGCCCGAAGTCATGAAATGGATTTCGAATGCTGTGTGATGTGGCGTTCATGACGCGACCTCCTTGCCAACCTTTCCCGGTCCGACTCGACCTTACAGATGCGGCGAAGTCGCAATTCGTTTCGCAGCGGCAGTCGGGAGCAGCGCGTTTTTTCGCCGGCCGCAGCAGCTGCGCTGATTGATGCTTGGGGCGTTGCTTATCCAACTGCCCAGCGTGCCCTGCAGGGTGCGCGAAAGTACCTGCTCGGCTCCTCGCACAGCCTCGAACCGCTGCGGCGGCAATCATTCGTCGGCTTCGACTTGACGTGCCGGGCGCCCATGAATTAATAAGTGAGAACTCACTAATAAATTGTACCCCGATGGCCAGACCCTCCGTCATCACCGAAGCGCAGATCCTCCGAGCGGCTCGAGATGAGTTCCTCGAAAAAGGGATCCGCGCCACCACCGCCGACGTCGCCCGGCGGGCGAAGATCGCCGAGGGGTCGATCTTCAAGCGCTTTCAAACGAAACACGAGCTCTTTTTCGCGGCGATGCATCTGGGCTCGGCGGAACCCGCTTTCTTCGGTTTGCTCGACGCCCCCGGAAACGGCCCGCCGCGCGAAGAGTTGGCCAAGATCGCGCTGGAGATTCTCGTCTTCCTTCGCACTCTGCTGCCATTGGTGATGATGAGCTGGTCGAATCCTTCGCCGTCCGGCTTGCCCCGACCGCTGGATACGCCCAATCCACTCCCTCTGCGGGCAATGCAGAAGCTGACCGCCTTCTTCGAGCAGCAGATGCGCGCCGGGCGAATGCGCCGGCAAGACCCGGAAGTTGCTGCGCGCGTCTTTTTGGGCGCCATTCAGAACTACGTCTTTTTCGAGGTGCTGCTCAAGGCGGGGAAGGCCCCGATGCCTGCGCCGAAGTTCGTGAAGAGAATGATGGACGCGCTCTGGCAAGGATTCGGCCTAGCTGGGAAGGAGATCCCATGACCACCCGCAACGCGACGGGTGAGCAGGCGATGGTTCGCGGACGGCTCGACCCGCGGATCCTGATTGGCGGCGGCGCGGCGGTCGTCCTCCTCCTCGCTTACGGCGGCTATCGCCTCTACCTGGCGCGTCAACCCTACGAGTGGAGCGGGACGGTGGAGGCCCGGACCATCTCGGTCGGCTCGCGCGCCGGCGGCAGGGTCAAGGAAATCCTCGTCAAAGAAGGCGAGCGCGTCGCCGCCGGGCAGTCGCTGCTCGTCTTCGAGCCGGGCGATCTTCTCGCCCAGAAGCTGGGCGCAGAAGGGCAGCTGGTGCAGGCCAAGGCGAACCTGGAAAAGCTGGAGCGGGGATCCAGGCCGCAGGAGATCCAGGAGGCGCAAGCGAAAGCCGCCAGTGCCACCGCGGCGCTGCGGCAATCTCGGGCAGGCGCGCGGCGAGAGCAGATTGCTCAAGCTCGAGCAAGGCTGATGGCGGCCCAAGTCACGGTGGACAAAGCAAAGTTGGATGAGGAGCGCTTTCACAAGCTGCTCGATCGCGGAGCCGCCTCGCAAGCGGACACCGACAATGCAGACGCGCAACTTCATTCGTCGATTGCCCAGCGGGACGCCCAGAAGCAAGCGCTCGACGAGCTGGAACACGGCACTCGGATCGAAGAGCTGTGGCAAGCCGAGGCTAAGGCGCGCGAGACCCAGGCCAGCGCGGATCTGGTGAAAGCCGGGGCGCGCGTCGAAGACATCACCGCCGCCCGCGGACAGGTCGACGCCGCACAGGGCAAATTGGATCAAATCCTGGTGATGATCGATGAGCTGACGGTGCGAGCGCCGCGGCCAGCGCGGGTGGAGACGCTCGACCTGCGCCCGGGCGATATCGTGGCGCCGAACGCGACCACCGCGAAGCTGGTCGAGGACGATCAGCTGTACGTCCGCATTTACGTTCCCGAGACGCAGATCGGTCATCTCTCCGTCGGGCAGGAGGTGCCGATCACCGTCGATTCGTTTTCGGGAAAGAGCTTCAAAGGCGTGGTCGAGCACATCAACAATGTGGGCGAGTACACGCCTCGCAACCTTCAAACGTCGGATGAGCGGGCCGATCAGGTCTTCGCGACCCGCATCGGCATTCGCTCTGGATTGGATTATCTGCGCGCCGGAATGGCGGCGTTCATCCGGGTTCCCAAATGAGCAGCGAAATCGCCATTCGCGTGAAGCAGCTGGCCCGGCGATTCGGCGACGTCATCGCCCTGGACCGGGTGGACCTGGAGGTGCACAGCGGCATGGTCTACGGATTGCTCGGACCGAATGGCTCCGGCAAATCGACGCTGATCCGCATCTTGTGCGGGTTGCTCGCGCCCAGCGGCGGCGAGGCCTACGTGCTCGGGCTGAACGTTGCGACGCAAGGCGAGGAGATCCGGCGGCAGATCGGATACATGAGCCAAAAGTTCGCGCTCTACGAGGACCTCACCGTACAGGAGAACCTGGATTTTTACGCCCGCATCTACGGCCTTTCCGGGCAGCGATTGCGCAAGCGTCGCGAGGCAGCGGTCGCGCTGACGCACATCGGCCCGTATTTGAATCGCCGCGCCGGGCAGCTGTCCGGCGGATGGAAGCAGCGGTTGGCGCTGGGAAGCGCGCTTTTGCACGAGCCTCGCGTCGTTTTCTTGGACGAGCCGACGGCGGGAATCGATCCGGTCGCGCGGCGCGAGCTCTGGGATCTGTTGTTCACGCTGGCGGCGGAGGGCGTCACGCTCTTTGTGACGACCCATTATATGGACGAAGCCGAGCGCTGCGGAGAAGTGGGCTACCTTTATATGTCGAGGCTGCTGGTGACCGGCACGCCCGATTCACTCAAGGAATTGCCCGAGGTAAATCCGCAGGGCAAGCGCCGCGTCGAGGTGGAGACGGAGCGAACAGCTCAAGCTCTTCGCTGGCTCCAGGAGCAGCCATTCTGCAGCGGCGCGACCATCTTCGGACAGTCCGTCCATGCTCTTATCGACGCGCGCATCGGCGACGCGGATCTTACCCAGCGTTTGAAGCAGGCGGAGTTTCCCCACGTTACCGTGCGCGCCATTCCGCCATCGCTCGAGGACGTCTTCGTCACCTTGACCGAGTTCGCGGCGCAACAACGCGTCAATGGAAAGGCTGCGTGAAATATGTGGAGCTCGTTCGTCGCCATCTTTCGCAAGGAATTCCTTCACGTCTTTCGCGACCGCGGCACTTTCGCGCTGGCGTTTGCCATACCTCTCTTCCAGCTGAT
Organism: Myxococcaceae bacterium; assembly: GCA_035262305.1. Taxonomy (GTDB): domain Bacteria; phylum Myxococcota; class Myxococcia; order Myxococcales; family Myxococcaceae; genus DATFTC01. The sequence continues at coordinate 31,128 of DATFTC010000044.1, forward strand.
TCTCTTTGGCTTCATCGACCAAACTGTGAAGAACGTCGCCACGGTGGTGGTCGATCAGGATCGCTCGTCAGACAGCCGCGAGCTGATCGATCGACTGCGCGCAACGCGAACCTTTCGCATCGACCGAATCACCGGCAATGCCAGCGACGCGCGCGCCGACATCCGAGCCGCCCGGGCGCGAGTGGGTATTGTTATTCCGCCCGACTACCACTCTAAGCGAACCCGGGGTGAGGACGCGAAGATCCTCGTCTTGATCGATGGGTCCGATTCATCGGTGAGCTCGCAAGCGCTGGCGTCGGTCAACGGCCTGGCGGCCCAGGTGAATCTCGAGGAAATCGAGCGTCTGGCCCCGGCTGCCAAAGGGCCGCTCTCCGCGCAGCCAGTAATTCTCTTCAACCCGGATGGCAGGACGGCAAACTTCATCATTCCCGGCCTGGTCGCGATTCTGGTGCAGATCGTGGCCATGGTCATGGCGGCAGTCTCCATCGTGCGAGAACGCGAGCGGGGAACCCTGGAGCAGCTTCTGGTCACGCCGATCAATCCGGTGGGGCTGATGCTCGGCAAACTCGGGCCGTACCTGTTCATCGGCGTGGCGGAGATGGGGCTCATTCTCGCCGCCATGCGATTCGGATTTTCGGTGCCGATCCGCGGCAGCCTGGTCTTTCTATTCGCGATCGCCATCTTTTATTTGTTTGCGCTGCTCGCAATGGGCTTGTTTGTCTCGACGCGAACCAGCACGCAGGCGGAGGCCTTGCAGATGGCGCAGATGTTCCTGCTCCCATCGATCTTTCTGAGTGGATACATCTTCCCGGTGGAAGGTCTTCCGCTCATCCTGCGCAGCATCGGCCGCGTCCTGCCCGCCACGCACATGGTGGCGATCATGCGCGGGGTGGTGCTGCGCGACGCGGGCCCCACTGATCTGTGGCCGCACGTGCTCGCGTTGATCGCGATCAGCGTTGTTCTGGTGTGGATGAGCGTGCGGAGCTTTCGGAAGGTCGCGGTGTAGACAACGACCGTTACTTTCTTCCGAGGCGTCAACATACCGCTTCGGTGCAAGTCCCTGTTAGCGGATTCGGACGCCCGTCAGGCAGAGATGCCGCGTACGTAAATAGCGGATCTGGCGCTCGCCACGACACGAGATGAGTTGTCTTGAGCGTGGCCCTGAGGTAGCAACGCGGCCAGCAGGCCCAACCCGCGGAGATGCTGAGTCCATCATGAAGAATTCATCCCTGCTCGTCGTTCTGCTGAGCACCGTCTGTGCCGCGGAGCCCAACTGGGACACCACCCGAGTCTATGGTTTGGGGGAAATCTACTCGCTGTCTTATTCACCGGACGGCAGCAAGTTGCTGATTTCAGGGATCGCAGGAACGCAGCTGTGGGACGTCGCTTCGTGGAGCGTTGAGACGCAGTTCCTCGGGCATCGAGCAGCGGTCCGTTCGGCGAGTTGGTCCCCAGATCAAACCCAGGTCGCGACCGCCTCCGAAGACGGCACGGTCGCAGTTTGGGACGCATCGAGCGGCCTACGCGTAATGACGTTGACCGAGCACACCAACGCTGTCTACGCCGTCGCCTGGTCCCCAGATGGTTCGACGATTGCCTCGGGTTCCGCGGACAACACAGTCAGGCTTTGGGACGCTGCCACCGGTGCTCCGGTTGCCTTGCTCGAATCTCATACCGGCACGGTGACGTCGATCGCCTGGTCACCCAGCGGCGATCGCCTCGCCTCTGCCTCGAAGGACGGTACAGTCAAGATTTGGCGAGGCTGCGATGGAGCCCTGGAAAACACGCTGCTCGGTCATAGCAGCTGGGTTATGTCCGTGGCGTGGTCGACCACCGGCCTGGCCTCGGGGTCCTTCGATAACACGGTGAAGATCTGGGATCCGGACTCTGGTCAGCTGCGTCGCACTCTCGCAAACGGAAGGGCAGTTTGGACGATCGCTTGGGCGCCTGACGCGCAGCGAATCGTCGTCGGAGCTTCTTCCAACTCGATTGTTGTGCAGAATGCGAGTACTGGAGAGGTGCTGAGCACCTTGGTGGGTCACACAGATTGGGCGAACGCCGTCGACTGGTCGCCCAACTGCTCCGATAACATCGCGTCGGCGTCCTTCGACCAAACGCTTCGTCAATGGAACGCGAGCACAGCAAGCGAGACAGCAATTTTTCAGGCGCACACCAATCTCGTTTACAGCGTGAGCTGGTCGCCGGACTTTACCAAGCTTGCCTCCGCTTCGGTCGACGGGTCAGTGGTCATCTGGGATGCGGCCACTGCGAAAGTGCTTCGAATCTTTCCACATCCGGGCGATTACTCCTACGAGGCGGCGTGGTCGCCGTCCGGCGAGATGCTGGCAGCCGCTTTCCTCTATGGGCCAATCCGTATCTGGAACGCGGCGACAGGCGAGCTGCTGCTGGAGCTGTTCGGCCACGACTCGCGCGTCAATTCCGTAGCGTTCTCGCCGGATGGTGCTCGGCTGGTTTCCGGCTCTGACGATCAGACCGTCAGGATCTGGGACACCAAGAGCGGCGAGCAGCTGCAAACACTTCGAGGGCATACTTGGACGATCGAATCGGTAATATGGTGGGTCGACGACGGGCAGGACAGGATCGCGTCAGGATCGCTCGATGGCACGATTAAGATCTGGGATCCCAATACCGGAACCTTGCTTCATGACCTCGTGGGTCATACCGCTGAGATCCTTTCGGTAAGGCTGTCGCCGGACCAATCCAAGCTGGCCTCGGGTGGTTTCGACTATACGGTGCGAATTTGGGATGCCTCGACCGGCGAGCTCCTGCAGACCATTGAGCAACCGTCGGCCTGGACTTTCGGTGTTGGCTGGTCACTGGACGGCAGCAAGATCGCTGCGGCCTCTGTCGATCGCATTGTGAGAATTTGGGGCGTCGCGAGCCAGCAGCTCTTGGACACCCTAGAGGGGCACGTGGGGTACGTGTATTGGGCGGAATGGGCACCGGACGACGTCTTGGTCTCATCGTCAGAAGACGTGACCATTCGCTTATGGAGCCCTTCCGCCGGAGAATCCCTAGCCTTGCACCGGACTGCACACGCCGCGCTTTTAAACTTGACAGCCGGGCCGTAGTCGGTCGACATGCGTTCCTCTTTACCGCCCGGAAGTGGGGGAGCTCTTTAACCTGAAGTGGGGGTAGCCATCATGAGGATTCGAGCTGCAGTGTTCGCGGTAGTTTGTGTCTTACTTGGAACAGCATCGAGCGTTGCTCAAGCGGGCATCGATCCGACTCTGCCCAACCTAGTGCCCATGTTTCCCGATCCGTCGCGCGTAGCCAACAACTTCGTCATCACGAATCGACTCGGGGGAGAACCGACGATCGAGTTCGAAATCCTGACCGCTAACATCGGTGGGCAAGACTGGATTCGTCCGCCGATCGATCGCGATGTAGCCTGTACCAGTAGTACTCAGTATTTCAGAATGCCCCAGACGCATCAGTACGCAGTCTTTTGGTTCGATCCCGACCTTGGTGATTACACAATGATCGACCTGCGACGAAAGCAAACTATTTGCATTCAAGACGATCTTAGTCGCGGCCGCGACCCGCAGAATCACTGTCTCGCAGACCACGAAACTGTCAGGTTCCCGTGCGGATGCAATGGGTACTACGGGGCCGGTACGGGCAACGGAGTCAGCATGGGCTGGGCGGACTCTTACTTCCGCGGCCTGGCGGGCCAGTGGGCGCTGATTGGTCCTTACACGGGTGATTTCGTGCTTACGACCGAGCTGGATCCTGATCAGCTCCTTCAGGCGGACGACCTATACGACTGGGAACGAGACGCAACGCATGACGACAATATTTCCTATGCTTTCTTCAGTTATGACGGTACCGGGGACTGCACGACGCTCCGCCCGTGCATCGCGCAGAATGTCTCGATCCTATACACCTTTGCTCCAGTGTGTCCGATGCCGGAATGAACATCGAACTATGAAACCAAGCGCGTGGGCGTTCATCGCTCACGCGCTTTTTGTTTGGTGTTTCGGGAGCGAGACAATTCTCCTCTCGGCTCCACCAGCCCGATCAGTTCTGCACACCGGCCGGCCACCAGAAAGCAGCATCGTAACCGGAATACCTAAACGCCCGAATTCGAGCCTGTGTCGCCGGCGCCAACAGATACTGCTCGAGGG
>DATFTC010000045.1:0-9239 GCA_035262305.1 Myxococcaceae bacterium
AGCAAGTCGCGCGTGATATTGTCGAGCCAGAGGCTCTGTCCCAAATTGTGAAGCAATTGTGTGGCTTTCATTGTTTTTCCCAAGTTGTTCTAAGGCACCGGGCATGGTTGTACTTTCCAGATGTCGGCCGCGTATTCGGCGATGGTGCGATCGCTCGAGAATTTTCCGGAGCTCGCGACGTTCAAGATGGCTTTCTGCGCCCACCCGTCCTGGTGGGAATACAGCGCTCCGACCTGTTCCTGCGCCTGGAGGTAAGGCGTCAGGTCTGCCAGGTGCATGTAGAAATCCCCATGCGTCAGGAGCGCGTCCCACAGAGGAGTAAAGACACCCGGCTCGTTCCTGCTGAAGTGGTTGGACGAGATCAAGTCCAGCGCCGCTCGGGTCTCCGGCTCGTTCTCATAGTGCCATCGGGGGTCGTACCAGCTCCGATTGGCGGCCACTTGGTCCGCGGTAAGACCAAACAAAAACATGTTTTCTTCCCCCGCTTCCTCTGCCATCTCGATCGTGGCGCCGTCGCGCGTGCCGACGGTCAACGCCCCGTTCATCATGAATTTCATGTTGCTGGTGCCGCTGGCTTCATAGCCTGCGGTCGAAATTTGATTGGACACGTCGCTGGCAGGGATCAGCCGCTCCGCCAGGGAAACGCAATACTCCGGCAGAAACACGACTTTGAGGCGGCCGCGTACCACCGGGTCGCCGTCAATGGTTCCGGCGAGGTTGTTGATGAACTTGATGACCAGTTTGGCGAATTGATACGCCGGGGCTGCCTTGCCGCCAAAGAAGAACGTCCTCGGGAATACCTTCAGCTCCGGATTCTCGCGAAGCCGGTTGTAAAGCACGACAATTCGCAGCGCCATCAGCAATTGCCGCTTGTATTCGTGGATTCGCTTCACGTGGCAATCGAATATCGTGTCGGGATCGACAGTCTGCCCGGAAGACCATCTCAACCAATCGGCAAACTGCCACTTCGCGCTGCGCTTTGCTTTTCGAAAGGCGTCGCGAAAACTCTGGTCCGCCGCCAGCGGCTTCAACCTGCTCAATTGACTTAAGTCTGTGATCCACCGGTCCCCAATGGCTCCGGTGATCGCCTGGGCGAGCGCCGGATTTGCCAGCAGCAACCAGCGCCGCGGAGTGACTCCGTTTGTTTTGTTGTTGAAGCGCTCCGGAAACATCTCGGCCAGCTCTTTGACCGTTGTCTTGCGCAGCAGCTCAGAATGAATTGCCGCCACGCCATTGGTACTGTGGGAGCCGACGATGGCTAGGTTGGCCATGCGGATCTGTCGCGCAGCACCTTCCTCGACGAGGCTCACGGCCTGAACGCGTTCCTCATCGGCCGGGAAGCGCCGTCGGACTTCATCGAGCAGGCGCCGGTTGATCTCGTAGATGATCTCCAGGTGCCGGGGAAGCATGAGCTCGAACCATACCAGCGGCCATTTCTCCAGGGCTTCAGGCAAGAGGGTATGGTTCGTATACGCCAACGCCCTCTTTGTGATGTCCCAAGCTGCCTCCCATTCCAGATGTGCGTCGTCCAGCAGGATGCGCATCAGCTCGGGAACGGCGACGGCGGGGTGAGTGTCGTTGAGCTGAATCGCGACTCTTTGGGGAAACTCATACCAATCGGTGTTGGTCCGGCGAAAGCGCCGCACCACATCGGCGAGCGAGCACGCCACCAGAAAATACTCCTGCACGAAGCGCAACGCCTTCCCCACCCTCGTGGAGTCGTCCGGGTAGAGCACACGCGTGAGGGATTCGGCGGCCAGAGTCTCGGTCAACGCACCCACGAAATCACCGCTGCTGAATTCCTGAAAATTGAAGTAATCGTGCGCCGCCGCGGCCCACAGGCGGAGCGTGTTAATGGTTTTGCCGCCGTAACCTATGACGGGGCGATCGAACGGGAGGCCGACAAAAATAGACGGCCGGCCCCCAATGGTGCGCAGGCTTCCGCCGTGCAGCTCGAACGAGCAGCCCAGCCTGAGTTCCACTTTCTCGTTCGGCCGCGCCACCTCCCATGGATCCTGGCGGCGCAGCCAGTTGTCTGGCTTTTCCTGCTGCCAGCCATCCTTGATGCTCTGTTGGAAAATCCCGTACTCGTACCGCAGACCGTAGCCCATGGCTGGAAGTTGCATCGTGGCTGCGGAATCCATGAAACAGGCCGCCAGGCGGCCGAGGCCGCCATTGCCGAGCCCGGCGTCCGGTTCCTGCTCCACCAAATCGATCCATTCGAAGGTGTCGCGCCGGAAGGCGTTCTTTACCAGCGGATCGAGCCGAAGGTTGATGACATTGTTCGTCAGGGACCGGCCAATGAGGAACTCCATCGAAAGGTAGTAGAGCCGTTTCGGATTTCGGTTTTCATACGTCTTCTCGGTATGGACCCATCGCTGCGAGAGGACATCCCGCACGGAACGGGCGAGAGCCTCAAAGCGGTCGCGGGCCGTTACCGCTGGCGGCTCGACGACGTTGTCAAAAAGCAGATGGCGCTCATACAGGGCGCTGTCAGTTCCGGCCAACCGGATTGGCCCGATCCCATACTGATCGTTTGCGTGTAAAGCTGGCGGGCCCCTCGCGATCCTTGGTTCGTGCGCCGATAGCCCCGGCTCTGCGATCTTCGTCATAGACTCCTCCTCGCCGATCGCGTGGTGTTCCAAAAGCTGCACGGCGGAAAGTACGCTTTGGATTATTCGTGGGGAGATTGCCCGCGCCGCTCCAGCTTCCGGCGACGCGGCCGATGATGCGCGCCCGGTAGGTCGACGTGCGGTAGGCGTCAGCGCGGCGACTCGCGCGCAACGCGATCTTCGAGTGGATGATTGAACGCGCGTTGGGCTGAGAGAGCTTGCGGAACGCGTGCTTCTGTTACGACGGCGTTACCAACTGCCTCAAAGCGAGCCGAAAGACACCCCTGGCTTCAGTGCGAAGTCGCGGCGGCCTTCGACTCGGTGGACGCGTGACGTTAAAAGGAAAGCCCGGGCTCGGCTGGCAGTCCACAAGGCGATCGACCAGGCGGCACGATCCGATGCACGCAGAGCTTGCGTAAGTTCCCGGGAGTCGCGCAATTCCTGCCAGGTGGGACATTGGCCAAAGGTCGTATTTCAAACACCTCTACTCTCCGCGTATGGGCTGGCATAGCGATTGCCGTCGCGCACTCGCCGCAGCTTGTTGCGGCCGGTTCGCTTGCCGATACGGGGAGATAATCGTTGACGGGGAAACGCGTTCATCATCTAAGAAGTTCTTCAAACCCCAAAGGGGCCGGCCTGATGTCGTCTCCTCGGCTTTGCGTGGCATTGACTGTCAGCGGCGCGCTGTTGATCGCCGACGCCGCGTCCGCCGCCGAGGAGCGGGTCCTTCCCGCATCGCAAAAGCTCGGAGTAGCCCTCGCGCTTCTCATCCTGGGCATGCTGATCCTCGAGGTCGTGGTCGAGCGCGCGCGGCGAAAGAGGGCCGAGAGGGAGGTGCGCCAGAGTCAGGCCACGGTGGCGCACATGAACCGCGTAGAAGTTTTCGGAGAGCTCGCCGGGGCCCTGGCCCATGAGGTCAATTCGCCGCTTGCGGCGATCATGAACGACGCCAGGGCGGCCCGGCATTTCCTGGAGGGGCCGGCCCCCGGGCTTCGCGACGCTCGCGAATGCATTGCCGCCATCGAAATCAACACCCAGCGCGCCCTCGAAGTGATCCTGCGGATGCGCAATGCGCTGCGGCGGCAAGTGGGGGCGCGCTCGGTCCGAGATCTCTCGAGCATCGTCAACGATTCGGTACAGCTTTTGCAGCACGAGGCGCGCGACCGAGGTGTCGAGCTCGAGCTGGCTCTGGCGAGCCAGCCGCTGGAAGTGGATGTGGACTCGGTCCAGGTGCAGCAGGTGGTGCTCAATCTCATGCTCAACGCCCTGGATGCGAGCGGCGAACAGCCGCCGGAACGCCGTCGGGTCCTCGTCCGCACGCAAGCTTCGGGAAGCTCCGCCGAGGCCATCGTGCTGGATCGGGGTTGCGGTGTCCCGGCCAAGGAACGGCCTCACCTCTTCGAGCCGTTCTACACCACCAAGGCCACTGGACTGGGAATGGGCCTGTCCATCAGTCGTTCCATTGCCGAGTCGCACGGAGGTCGCCTCGTGATGGAACCCGCCGATGACGTCGGCACAGTGTTCCGCTTCGTACTGCCGCTCGCCGGGCGACCCACGGCCACGGTCGCCCATGCCCCAAGAGACGCCGCATGATACCGCCTGATGCCAAAGTGCTAATCGTGGACGACGATGCGGGCTTCCGAGATTCGCTGGCGCGGTTTTTTGAGTCGATGCGAATCGACGTTCAAACGTTCGCGTCGGGAGCGGAGTTTCTAGCTCACGAGCCAGAGGACGGGCCGACTTGCGTCCTTCTCGACCTGCAGATGCCCGAGCTCAGCGGCCTTCAGGTACAGGACGAGCTGGCCCGGATCGGAAGAGAGATCCCGATTGTCTTTCTGACGGGCCACGGCGCCATCTCGGCCGGCGTCCAAGCCATGAAACGAGGAGCGGTGGACTTTTTGGAGAAGCCCTTCGACGAGCGCCGAGTGTGCGAGGCGGTCGAGGCCGCGCTCGCCCAGAGCGTCCAAGCGCGACGCCAGGACGCTGCGCAACTCGAGGCCCGCAGGCGCCTCGCCCGCCTCACCGCGCGAGAGCAGCAGGTCTGTGATTACGTCATGGCCGGGCTGCTCAACAAACAGAGCGCCTACGAGATCGGCATCGCCGAGAGCACCGTCAAGGTGCACCGGTCGCGGATGATGAAGAAGCTGGGCGTCAGCTCCCTGGTGCAGCTCATCCGTCTGGTGGACGCTGTGGGCGGTCGCTTGCGCCTCAACGGCTTCGGCAACGGCAACGGTTCGAGCGGCCGCCGTCCGAGGATCGACGAGGGCCCCTTCGCCGACCGCGAGGGCGACGAGGGACTCCCTCAATAAGTGTCGCACGGCACAATGGAACGCCGGCCACCTCTAGGGCGTTCCCTTCTGCCGCCTGCCTTCGGCCTTCCGCAAGGAGGCTTCTTGTTCGAGCTCTTTCTGCACCCGTTGTAGCTCTGCCTCGACTCGACAATTCTCCTCAACGAGTCGAACACTCTCTTCGGCAGCGCGCTTTCTTTCGGCGCGTTCAGCTGCTTGTCGCTTGTACCATCCAAGGTCTTCACGCGAAGCCCACGAAAGCCCGCCCTCAACCGACGCTGAATGACCGTAGCGCAAGGACGCTTCAAACAAAGTGAAGCGCTCTTCGTCGGTCGCCACGTAAGGTCGGGTCCGCTTGCACAGGCCTTTCACCTCCGCCGGCGAGAGGCGGCCTTGCGACATTTCAAAAAACTCCAGCAACGCATCGAGGCGGGGCCTGGCGACGAGCGATGCGCGGAAAGCTGCTTCGGCCAGCTCGACCTTGCCCGCGGCCCTCCACAGATTTCCTTTGGTCCATAGCAGCGCGGCGGATTGCCCCTTATCGGCTGCGATCGCCAGATCAAGGGAGGCAGCGGCCTTTTCGGCAAACGGTCTCGGGACCACGCGGCCGGATTTGACCGACTCGGTGTCGTAGGACTTGATTACGAGCTCCGCGAGCTCGAAAGCTTCTCTCGGTCGCCCCGCCGCTCTTTCGGCGTTGCTTTCAGCTCGAATCAACGACGCTTCTAATTCCGAGTCTTGGCGATCCGTTTCTGTTCTGCGCTGTTGGGCTTCGGGGCGTTCGGCAACCAAGACCAAAACGCAAATCGCCGCAAGGCGAGCGGATTGGGACACGCGCGGAATTTTACCGTTCGACCGGCCGGTGACTGAAAGGGGCTTAGCTGCCCCGAGTGTGTGTTATTTGCGCCAGCGCTGGCCGCATGTCGGCGAGCGACTTTAGTGTTGTCGCTCGAATTCCTGCCGTTCGGCGGCGCAATCGCTTGCTAGTTGTATGTCGCCGAGAACGCGACGGCGAAGGCCCAGGTACTGAGCGTCGTCCCGCTGTTATCGCCGCTGTCATTCCAAGACGTGGACACGTGGCCGGCAACACCCATGCCCCAATGGTCAGAGACCCACCACTCTTTGCCAAGCGCCAGGCGCGTGCCCAAGCCAACGCTTGAATCGCCGCTGTAACCATTTGCGGTCAAAGACATTCGCGTTAGCGCGAGGGTGGCGGAGAAGTAGATATTTGAGGGCATCCAGTAATAAGTGAACTCGGGACCAATGCCATACAGCCCGAGTGCCGTGTTGGATGTGGTTCCCGATTGCCCGGAAAATGAAACGTTCGGATTTACGACCACGCCATCATAAATGTGAGCGCCCAGAATGACGTTCTCTGCCACGGCGCCGCCGATGACAAAACCAAAGACGCCCGCTGGGCCAGATAGGGTCATGTTTCCGAAAGCGGTTCCCGTTGGCTGGCTGGTCGTCATGAACCCGATGCCCAGATCAGGCCGCAGAAAGAAACCCAGGTGACGATGGGCGGTTGGATCAGGCACCATGACCCACTGCTGACCGGGAGCAGGCGGAGGCATCATGGGAGGAGGCGGCGGCATTGCGGGAGGAGGCGGCGGCATTCCAACTGGTTGCGCGTTGGCGGACGCAACAGGTAACGCGACCGTGACAAGAATCACAGTGAGTAGGTTTTTCATGGAATGATCGAATGCCGTTTCCACCGACGCTGGCAAGCGGCGTGGGTCGTCCCATGTGGGGCGGGCGGCGCGCGTGTCATTTCATGGAGCGAGGTCTGCGAGATTGGACCCGGCCCCGGCCGATTAATGAACGGCCATCGAGGCCCTTGCTTCTTCCTGCTGCAGGCGTTTTCGCTCTTCCGGCGTCAGCTTCTCCGGTTCGAGAATGACGACACATTTCTTGAGCGTGCCGGTGAACGCAAACGGCATCTTGTCGACGTAGTCCTCCACCACCGGAGTTCCCGTGTCGCTGCCGATATCGAAGGTTTCATCTAGGGAGAAACGAATCGGTACCGTTTGAGGAATCCGCCCCTCCGCGACCGGCTTTCCGTCCACGAACAATGTGCCGGCAGCGCCTTTACCGATGCCGCCTCCGTCGTATTTGAAGCCAAAGCGCACCACGTGATTACCAGCCGGGATAGGTTCCTTGGAAGTGACTCGGAACTTGTGCTCTGCCTGGTTTGAAAGTGCGTACACAAATTCAGGCTTGCTGTCTTGCATCAACAGGGCCCAGCCGCCGAAGCGGCCTCCCATCGTTGCCAGCACCCCGCTCGCGCCCTTGTCCGGGATGGTGACCTCGGCCGCGATCGCCCACGACTTGTTCTTGAAGTTCGGCGCCGAACCTTCCGGGATGCGAACCATCCCCGAGTAATAGGTGAACTCGGTGCGTCCACGGGTGAGGCTCGGCCTGATGGCGGGATCGGCTCTCGACACGAAACTCGAATCGAGTGGATAGACGTTGTACTTCTTCGCCTCGATTTCGAAGGCAGCCTGAAGCTCCTTGAGCTTGGTGGGATTCTTGTCCGCTAGATTATTTGCCTGGCTGAAGTCCTGATTGATGTTGTACAGCTCCCACTTGAAATCGTCGGGGTTCGGTTCGTAGCCGCTCGTCACCCACGGCACCCGAAGCGGCGTCGTGCTCGCCATCCAACCATCCTTGTAAATCGCTCGATTGCCCACCAGCTCGAAATACTGCGTCCGGTGGCGCGTCGGAGCTTTCGCATTGTCGAACGTGTACACCAAGCTGACGCCCTCCAGCGGCTTTTGCTGCACTCCGTCCATCATCGTTGGAGGGGTAATCTTCGCGGCTTCGTAGATGGTTGGGACGATATCGATGACATGGCAAAACTGAGACCGGAGACCACCCTTATCCTTGATTCGGGCGGGCCACGAGATCACCAAGCCGTTGCGTGTGCCGCCGAAGTGCGATGCAACTTGTTTGGTCCATTGCATCGGCGAATCCATCGCATGCGCCCAACCGACAGGATAATGGTTGTAGGTCAACGGTCCGCCCAACTGGTCGATCATCGAGAGCAGATAGGGAATACTCTCGGTTACGCCATTAGCGTTGATCGCGGCCTCGTTGGTCGTGCCTTGCAATGTGCCCTCCGCGCTCGCGCCGTTGTCTCCCATGACGAAAATCACCAGGGTATTCTCCAGCTGACCGGATTCCTGCACCGCGTCGAGCAAGCGCCCAATCTGATTGTCAGCGTGAGAAAGTGCGCCGGCATAGACCTCCATCATCCGCGCGTAGAGACGCTTCTGGTCGGCCGACAAAGAGTCCCACGCGGCAATCTGCTCCGGGCGTTTCGTCAACTGAGTGTTGGCGGGAACGATGCCGAGCTTGATTTGTCGGGCGAGGGTCTCCTCCCGAACTTTGTCCCAGCCCTGATCAAACTGTCCCTTGTACTTGGCTATCCATTCTTTCGGCGCGTGATGCGGCGCGTGCGCCGTACCCGTCGCGAAGTACAACAACCAAGGCTTGCTGGGCGCGAGCGCGTGCTGCATCCGCATCCAGGCGATCGCCTTGTCTGCCAAATCATCGTTGAGGATGTACTTGGGATTGCCAAGATAGGGCTCGATCGGCCTGGTGTTCTCGTACAAAGCCGGGTGCCAATTATCGGAGTCGCCTCCGAGGAACCCATAGAAGTATTCAAAGCCCAGGGCGCTCGGCCATAAATCGAACGGACCCGCCTGACTCGACATCCAGTCCGGCACGTTGTGCATTTTGCCAAACCATGAAGTGTTGTAGCCGTTCTCCCTGAGGACTTCCCCCACTGAACCCGAGCTCTTGGATATCAGAGAGTTGTAGCCCGGGTAGCCGGTGGCCATTTCGGTGATGACCCCGCTTGCGTTCGTGTGGTGGTTGCGACCGGTAATAAGCGCCGCGCGCGTCGGCGAGCAGAGAGCGGTGGTGTGGAACGTGTTGTAACGGAGTCCGCTGTCCGCGAGCCGCTGAAAGGTCGGCGTCTGAATCGGCCCGCCGAATGTGCTGGTTGCTCCGAACCCGACGTCATCCGTCAGGATCAAGAGGATGTTCGGAGCCCCTGCTGGCGCCGTGACACCCTTTGGAAAATCGGGTTCCGAATCCTTCGCGGTGCGTCCGATTTTGCCCTTAAAAGGTGGCTCGGGCTTGGGCAGCACTTCTTTCTGGGCAGACGCGCCCAGCGCACCAAAAGCCAACAGGAATACTGACAGGATCGCCAGCTGCAGGGAGCCGCGTTTCATAAACCAGCCTCTCGTTATAGGCCTCGCGCTTGGCCTCTGGAATGCGCGAACTATCGGAGATGCTCCAAACTAGACCGCTCTCGCGGATGTCAACTTCAATT
>DATFTC010000046.1:0-45001 GCA_035262305.1 Myxococcaceae bacterium
TGATAAGCAGCAGTGGTCCCGATATCACCACCGCGATCATCTGGGTGATCGAGCCTCATCGCAAGCGCGGAGACAGCCTGCAGGGCGTGTATCCTCCGTCGCTGATCGCGATCTCAGCCCAAGACATGACGCCGTTGAGCATCCTTTACACCAGTGCGTCGACGGATTTCCCGTACGCCGGCGGAAAGTACAACTCAGTTGTCGTCGCTCAAGGCACCGTGTTCACGGGGACGGATCGAATTACTGCATTCGGGCTTACCCAGTAGCTCATCAATTGTCCAATTCGCGGGGGGAATACAATCACGGGAGAACCTCATGTTCATTGAAACAGCGAAGGTTTCGGGGCGAGGAGCAGGAGATAGGTTTCAGACGACGTTGGTGCTCGCAGGCGCGGCCCTCGCGCTTGTCGCCTGCAACGCGGAGCTCAGAACGCCAGACCGAAGATCAGTGAAACAGGCCGATGATGCGCCCGTGAACTGGTTGATGTTTCACGGCGATCGGCAGCGCAGCGGTTGGAATCCAAACGAGACGGTTCTCTCACCCTCGAGCATTAGCGCCGGCAACTTCGGCGAGTTGTGGACGTCCGACGACCTAGACACCTTCATGGGCCGGCCGGCTCATTTGTACGCGTCGCCGCTCTATGTCAACAGCGTCACCATGACCACCGGCGACCAGTACGACCAAATGCAATTCAGCGTGGTGATCGCCGCCAGCAACAATGCCTGGGTCTACGCGATCAACGCCTTCGACCCGAACGGAATCGTTCCCAACGGGACGATTCTTTGGCGCGCCAGTCTCGGGACGCCGGGCTGCTGTTACGACGGACCGTCGCTTCCGACGGGGATCATCGGCACGCCGGTCATCGATCTCAATGCGTCGCCGCCGACCGTTTACGTCGTCGCCGACGTGACCGAGGGAGGACGATCCTGGAGGGCGTTTGCACTGGACTTGGGAAGTGGAAACGTTTTGCCGGGCTGGCCGCTGGCGATCAACGACGACACGGTTGGCTCGGGTGCCGTCCCGGGAATCCTCCAGAATGGTCCGGCGAAATTCCAGGGTGCCGGCACCATGGACCAGCGAGGCGGCCTCAATCTCAGCCCGGATTCTATTGTGCTCTATGTTTCGTTTGGCGCTTACGGAGACAATGCCGCGGGGTTCATCGTTGCCATCGATACCGGAACGGTTTCAGGTACCCCAGCGATTCTCAGCGCGTTCGCGGCGTCGCCAGTCCTCTCGTCGTCCGCAGCCGCTGGAATGTGGGCCTCCGGCGGTACCGCCATTGACGTCAATGGCAACGTCTACGTCACCACTGGAAATGGAAGCGCAACGCCGCAGGATCCACCGCTGCCGGGATTTTGGTCGATGTCTGTTTTGGGCTTTGGGCCGGTCGGGCCGCCGAATTACGCGCTTCAATTAATCGGCACCTACTCGCCTTGGAATCATTGCCAGATGGACAAATACGATGCAGACCTTGGCGGCGGCGGGATCATTTCATTCGACATAGACCCAAGCACCACTTCCACCCCGTGCTTGCTTGCCGCCGGCGGCAAGCAGGGCATGGGGTACCTCTTGGATCGAAACAACATGCCGGGGCAACTGGACAGGATGCCGCCGTGTCATTGGGTGTCATCGGATCCGCTTCGGAAGCTGGACCCCACCGCGGATCCAGCGGATGGCTCGCTCTTCGGGCCCGATACGCATTCCTACTACCAGAGCGAGGACGGCCTCGGACAAGACCGCCCGGGTCCGCTGAGCCTGTTCGGCCCCTACTCGGAAAACTGTACGCAAGGGAACAATGCGCATGGGCGCAGCACGCCGGTCTATTTCCAAGACGCCAACGGTACGAACTATGTGTTTTTCACCGGAGCTACCAAGGCGTCCGCGAGCCCATGCAGCGCGACACCAGTGCCTCCTGGAGTGGTCAGGACGCGGGTCGTCACACCCGATCCCAGCCAACCCGCATATCTGACCATCGACGCACAGGATAACTCCCTCTCTTTCAAGAGCCCGGGAACCGCGGTGATCAGCAGCAACGGCAATGACTTGACCACTGCCGTCCTTTGGGTGCTCGAGCCGAACATATTTCGCGGAGACAGCCTCGGCGGGAGCCACCCCACCCTGTACGCCGTGGATGCGAGCAGCATGCAGGTGCTTCAGGTGGTGTATTCAAGCCCGGCAAATCTGCTCGGCCCCGGCGGCAAATACAACGCGCCAACGGTTGCAAACGGAGTTGTCTACACGGGAACCGATAAAATCACTGCTTTTGGCTTGCTTCAGTAGCCGGCCGGCTGATAGCCCCCTCCCTGCGCAGTTGAGCGCTGCCTCGGGAATTTTCTCGAGCAGTCAATCATGGGAGGGAACATGCGCGCGGCTCATCACGAGCGAAAGAACCTAGCGAACAAGGGGGAACTGGTAACGCGGATCCGCGGGGCGTTTCTCGTCTGCGCGCCGGTCGTGTTCGCATTGACTTCATGCGACGCTGAAACGAAGAGAACACAGTCGGCGCCGCGTGCGGCGACCATCTCCGGTGTCAACTGGCTGATGTTTCACGGCGATCGTCAGAGGAGCGGCTGGAATGCAAATGAGACAATTCTGAATCCTTCTAGCGTCGGCGGCGGCAACTTCGGAGTGCTCTGGGATATGCCCAATCCGCTCGATGGAGATGGGAGTGGAAATCCGCCGCATTTGTATGCCGCGCCGCTTTATGTGGATAACGTTGTTCTCAGCACTCCCGACCTCAGTGGCCTTCCGTTCAGCGTGGTTTTTGCCGCAAGCAATACCAATTACGTTTACGCGATCTGCGCCAAGGATCCGAGCGGAATGATTCCCCCTGGCTCAATACTTTGGAGTCAGTTTCTAGGGCCGGCATCGTGTTGTTATGACAACATCGTTCAGGGCATCTACGGCACACCTGCGATTGACCTCAACGCGACACCACCCCGCCTCTACGTCGCCGCGGATACCAACCGCGCGCCGGAGGGCAGGAAGTGGAGGGTGTTTGCATTGGACATCACCAACGGCAACGTCTTGAGCGGTTGGCCCCTCATCCTGGACAACAGCACCGTGGGTGACGCTGCGCCCCCGGGCATTCTGCAAAATGGTCCGGCGCACTTCGAGTCGACGGGGACGATGTCTCAGCGGGGCGGGCTCAACTTGAGCCTCGATGGGTCGCTCTTATACGTGCCGTTTGGCGGCTACAGCGACTCCGCGGCGGGCTTCATGGTCGCGATTGCCACCGGCGTCACTTCCGGAAATCCGAGCATCCAGAGCGCGTTCGCGGGCGGTCCTACCAGCGGGACAGCGAACGGCGGAATGTGGGGATCCGGCGGACCAGCGATTGATTCAAGTGGCCGCGTCTACATGACGACCGGCAACAACATCAACCAAAACGGGCCAGCGCTCGGAATTTGGGGAGAATCGATCTTAGCCTGGGGAACGAACCCCATCCTGCAGCTGATTGGAACGTACACGCCGTGGAACTACTGCCAGATGGATTACTGGGACACGGATTTGAGCGGCACTGCACCGGTGGTGATCGACATCGACTCAGCTCGAACGAGCACCTCGCGCTTGCTCACCTTCGGCGGGAAAGGGGGCAACGCCTATTTGCTTGACCGCGACAACCTGCCGGGTCGCTTGGACCGCCGGCCCGACTGCCATTGGGTTTCTTCCGACGTGAACAGGCTGATGGACCCGACTGCAGCCCCTGCGGACGGATCGCTCTTCGGGCCCGACGTTCGAACCTATTACCGAAGCGAAGACGGAATGAATCAGCCCCGCCCCGGCCCGCTCAACGCATTTGGTCCCTACACCGAGGGCCCGACTTGCTGCAATCACGCGAGAGGTCGTACGACCCCCGCTTTCATGCAAGATGTGGATGGAAGCGTTTACGTTTTTTTCACCGGGTCGACGCGAAGAGCCGTGGGCGACGAGACTCCGGTATCTCCGTCGGTGTTGAGAACGAAGATCAACACGCCCGACCCGAGCCAACGCGCATACCTGACTCTTGATGCGATGGACAATTCGATCATCTTCCGAAGCCCGGGGTCGCCTGTCGTGAGCAGCAATGGAAACGATCTGAGCAGCGCGATCGTCTGGGTTCTGGAACCCAACGTGATGCGCGGCGACGGGCTGCCGACGAATGTTCATGCGACGCTGTATGCGATTGCGGCGAATTCGATGACGCCGATTCAGGTGGTGTACATGTCACCGGACGTTCTGCACGCCGGCGCCAAGTACACTCACACGATCGTGGCCAACGGCATTGTCTATGCAGGGACGGACCGGATCACCGCGTTCGGCTTGCTGGGCACCGGTGCACAGTAACGAAAATTCAACGCCAATCCCTGCGCCAAAGCAGTCGAGGAACCGCGGCTTTTGCTTGCGTAGAGCGAGCGGCGCGTGAAAGCTGCGCTCCGTGAACGGATCACATTTTGGTGCGGCGAGACTTATTGCGTTGTGCGGCGCAATCCTTTGGACATCATGTCAAACGGCCAGTCGAGCAAGCCCGGAGGGCGGAGCAACGTCCGCGGCTGTGCCTGCTGCGCGCGACAGTCGCGGCCCACTGGTCTACGTGAGCAATGAGGAGTCCACTGAGATCAGCGTGATCGACGCGAGCAACGACACGCTGCTGGGCCACATCTTCGTCGGCAAGCGCCCGCGGGGTATCAAGGTCAGTCCTGACGGCAAAAAGCTCTTTGTCGCCCTCAGCGGATCTCCGATGGCGCCCCCGGGCACTGATGAGAGCAAGCTGCCTCCGCCGGATCGCTCGGCCGATGGGATTGCGATCGTCGATCTTGCCACCCAGAAGCTCGAGCGAACGCTCTCCACCGGCGATGATCCGGAGTCATTCGACATCTCAGCGGACGGCAAGACGCTCTATGTGTCCAACGAAGACGCGGCGACCGCGACCGTGGTCAGCTTGCCCTCCGGCAAAGTTATGGCCGTCATTCCAGTCGGAGGAGAGCCGGAGGGCGTGCGGCTCCGTCCCGACGGCAAGGTGGTCTACGTCACGAGCGAGGAAGAGAATGAAGTGGCGGTGATCGACACTGGGGCGAACAAGGTGATTGCCAAGATCGAAACAGGAGCCCGGCCTCGAGGGATCGCGTTCACCGCCGACGGTAGCCGTGCCTACGTGACCGCGGAGCAGGGGGGGTCGGTCGCGGTGATTGACGCGAAGAAACATAAGATCATCTCGGAGATCAGAATCGAATCTCCGGGCGCCAAACCGATGGGGGTAATCCTTTCTCCGAGAGGAGACACGGCCTACGTAACGTGCGGGCGCGGCGGTGTGGTTGCGGTGATCGACGTTGCGACCAACCGGGTCTTGAGGATTCTTCAGGGGATTGGCACGCGTCCATGGGGCATCGGCATCACTCCCGACGGGCGAAAACTGTACACCGCCAATGGCCCCTCGAATGACGTGTCGGTGATCGACCTAAGCACGGGGGTGGTATCGAAGAGAATCTCCGCCGGCAGGGGCCCGTGGGGAATCGCAATCGTGCACTGAGCCACAAACCGCTGGGCGCCATGTTTGCCCATTCTCCCTCAATTTTTGCTATACCTCGCTTCAGCACGGAGCTCAGCATGGCGCACACCAAGGAGCTTTGGTTGAATTCACCGCGCGCCTTACCGTCTCTTTGCCACCGCGTGAGCTCGATCGCGCAGACCTGCCTTGCCGCAGTCCTTTGTGCCGGTTGCTGCGCGATTCATTACGCGTACGTGCCGCCCCCGCCACCTCCGCCCCCGCCGCTGTATTTACCGCCTGACGGCCAGGCGCCACCGCCCTTTGGACAGGCGCCGACTCCGCCTCCGCCCATGCAATCGCAGTGCGGTCCTTCGATTCGAGGGCTCGACGAGCTGGCTCATCCGGGCGGAATGATCTTGCTCGCAGACGTCCCAGGCAGCGAGCAAATCCCGGACTTCATCAGCGATGCGGCATGCCGTCAAGCCGAGTCGGGCATGGGCGTCTTCATCGGCTTGGAGATCCCCGAGGAAGAGCAATCCCGTATCGATGAATTCCTTCACAGCGCGGGCACCGATGGCGATCGCGCGCGACTGCTCGAGAGTGAATTCTGGCAAAGGCCGGAGCAAGATGGCCGAAGCAGCAGAGCGGTTCTCCAGCTGATCGACGACGTCCGGCAGATGATCCACAGCGGATACCGCGTAGCGCTCTTTGCGTACGACGCGTCGCCGGACCAGGGCACCGATCGCAATGCGGCGATGGCGGAAAACATTGAAGCCGCGCGTGAGCACGCGCCGCCGGATGCGCTGTTCCTCGTGCTCGCGGGCACCGCGCGCTTGTATACCCCTGCGGGCGAGATGCGCGAGCCGCTGGACGCGCATCTGCGGCGCAAGGAGCGCTGGCTGACGTCATTGACGGCGGCTTTCGAAGACGGCAGCGCGTGGACCTGCGAGGGACCGACGTCGTCGGAAATTCAGTGCGGCACGCACGCTGTTCGAGGACGACGTGGTGGGCCCTCCTGGGCTTCTTCGGGAGGCGGCGCAAACCATCGATTCGTCGCCAGGTGGCCACGACCGTCACCGGACGGCGTTCAAGGCAGTTATTACCTCGGCGCGTTGACGGCTTCACCACCTGCGCTCGATGTGCAGGTGCAGGAGCCGGCAGCAGACGCGACGAAGGGGAATGGGCGAATTTGACGCGGCTCTTTTGGAGATGGGAGCCGGCCGAATCACCGACGCCGCAGAGTGGCCTTGAGCTCCGCGGCCTCCCCGCCGGCGAACTTCCCGGTCCAGGGCTGATAGCCCTTCAACGACAATCTCACCTCGATCTGGGTTTTCGGGTAAGCGTTTTCGATGAAGAGAGGCGTTTCGCCGAGCACCTGACTGCCGATCTGGATCTTTGCGCCGGACGGCTCGCTTTCGATGCTCAGGATGGGCATGGCCGATACGCGGCGCGGTGCGAGGTGCAATCGCTCGGACAGTAGAGCATAGAGCTCCGGTCCGTTAAGCACGCAGATCCCCGCGATTGAGGCCAGAGCTATCCACTTGATCCACCGCCCGGCGCCAGCGCGCCGCTTCTGGAATAGGAATTCGTCGTCCTCCTGGACGGAATGCTGCGGCGATCGCGTAGGCTCATTCGTCGCATTGGCCTGGCTGCTTTTCGGCTCGAGCGCGAGCTCGATCTTCTGCACCTCCTCCAACCGGCGAGCTCCGCCTGGCGAGGGCGCGGTGCGTTGGGCGGGAGGCGGCTCGTGCGCAGCCGCTTTGCCGTGAATCTCACCGCTTGGATCGAGCTCAGGTCCCTGCGGCGCCCAGTCTTTCTGCATGGCCTCCATTTCCGCCGCCTGCCACGAACGGTCATCCGCCGGTTCGGTGACGGAGCGAAACAGGCGCGCCTCTTCGAGAGAGGGAACGCCTTTGAGCGAGAAAGAGCCCGGCAGCCGCTCGCGGATGACCGTGTCCTGACCGGCGAGGTCGAGAGGAAGCGTCGGCATCGCCAAGCCGCGCGTAAAATCCGCCAACTCCTGGCTCGTGCTCGGCGTCCCCGCTGAGGCGAGAAACTGGGCCAGGGCGCGCGCAAAGAGCTCCGGCGTCTCGAATCGCTCCTGCGGATCCTTGGCCAGCGCTTTGCTAACGATCTGGGCGAGCAGAGCTGGCGCACCTGGCAGCGGCGCAGGCGGCCGCGTGACGATGGCGTCGACGAAAGACATCGCGTTTTCGAAGCGCCCGAAGGGATGCTCGCCGGTGAGCATCTCGTGAAGGACGATCCCCAAAGCGAATTGATCGCTCTTCGCGCTGGCCGGCTGACCCTGGATGACTTCCGGCGCCGCGTAGGCGATTTTTCCCTTGAACGTTCCCGGTTCGGTTCGATTCAACGGCGCCTGCAGTCGTGCGATGCCAAAGTCCGCGACTTTCACCTCGCCTTCAGCGGAGATGAGGATGTTGGAAACCGAGACGTCCCGATGGGCCATCAGGATTGGCTTGCCCTCGTAAGTCTGCTTGTACGCGTGGCGCAGTCCGGCCATGGCTTGTGAAACGACGAAGGCGGCCAGCCCGGCTGGGACGGTCGTCTTTTCCTTGTTCGCTTGGTCGATGACGACGCCGAGATCCCAGCCGTTGACGAGCTCCATCACGATGAACAGCCCATCGGGCCCGCGACCCACGTCAAATACCTGGACGATGTTCTGGTGGCTGAGGAAGGTGGCAAGCTTGACCTCGGCCAAGAACATGCGAGCGATCTTTTCGTCCCTCGCGAGGTGCGGAAGGATCCGCTTGATCGCGACTGCCTTTTCGAAGCCCTCCGCGCCGGCTGCTACGCCCAAATACACCTCTGCCATCCCCCCTTGAGCAAACAAGCGTGTAAGCCGGTAGCGCTCGCGCATCGCCTCATTTTAGTGGCCGCGCTCGAATCGCTCGAATCGCTCGGACAAGAGCGCGGCGCTTCAGGTGCGACATCCAGGTCGAATGAAAGCAAAACGTGCCTCGAGGCTTGAAGTTGAGCAGACGTGCGCCGAGGCTAATGGCGCTTGACTGAACGTCTGACCGAAAAACGCGTTTGATTCGTTTCTTGAATCCAGGGCCAGTAGCCACTAGGTTGCGAACCGAAGTACGGCTTAGCGCTTAGGACCCTAGGAGGGGTCGCTAGCGAGCGTGCGTGGCGGTCAATCCCGCCTAAGGCGCCCCGCGAGCCAGTACCTCAGCCATCGACCGAGGATCTGATTGATGTTGCAAAGTATTCGCCGCCTGCTCTTCGGAGCACCGCGGGACATTCAGGATCCACGCGTCTTTCACCGCATCTCGCTCATCGCGTTTCTTGCCTGGGTTGGGTTGGGAGCGGACGGACTATCCTCGTCTGCCTACGGTCCGGACGAGTCATTCAAAGCGTTGGGCAACGCCCACTATCTGGCGGTTGCGCTGGCGCTGGCGACGGCATTCACCGTTTTCGTCATCTCCTACGCGTACTCGCGGATCATCGAGCACTTTCCCTTTGGGGGAGGCGGGTACATCGTTGCCAGCCGCCTGCTCGGTCCCAAGTTTGGCGTGGTCTCCGGTTCTGCGCTGCTGGTCGATTACGTGCTTACGGTGAGCACGTCGATCGCCGCCGGAGCCGATGCGACGTTCAGCTTCCTCCCGCCCGATTGGCACAAGTACAAACTGCTGGTCGAGTTCACCGTCATCGTCGTGCTGATGGGAATGAATCTGCGCGGCGTGAAGGAGTCGGTGACGACCCTGATGCCCATCTTTCTTCTCTTCATCGTCACCCACGTGATCCTCATCGGCGGCGTGATTGGCACGCGGGCCACCGAGTTTCCGGAGATCGCGCACGAGGTGCGCTCCGGCTTCAGCAGCGGATTGGCAACGCTTGGGTTGGGTGGAGTGTTTGCTCTGTTTCTCCGCGCATATTCGATGGGCGCGGGCACATACACCGGAATCGAGGCGGTCTCGAACGGCCTGCAGATCATGCGCGAGCCCAAAGTGGAGACCGCGAAGCGGACGATGATCTACATGGCGGTCTCGCTTTCGATCACCGCGGGCGGCATCACGTTGGGGTACTTGTTGGTTCATGCGAATCCGGAACCAGGCCGGACAATGAATGCAGTGCTGGTCGACCGCTTCGCTCACAACTTCAGCGTGTTCGGTCTGCCGGTTGGCCACTGGTTCATCATCTTGACGCTCGCTGCCGAGACCGCGCTCTTGTTCGTCGCCGCGCAAACGGGCTTCATCGACGGACCGCGAGTGATGGCGAACATGGCAACCGACTCCTGGCTGCCGCATCAGTTCGCACACCTTTCCGATCGGCTGACGATGAAGGACGGCGTGGTGCTGATTACCGGAGCGTCGATCCTCACCCTGCTCTACACGCGCGGCGAGACCAGCACGCTGGTCCTGATGTACTCGATCAACGTGTTTCTCACGTTCTCGCTCTCCGAAAGCTCGATGGTGCGTTACTGGATACGCAATCGAAAGCGTTATCTCGACTGGTACCGCCACATCACCATTCACGTGATTGGGCTCGTCCTGTGCGTGTCCATTCTCACCGTCAACGTATTCGAAAAGTTCAGCGAGGGCGGGTGGCTGACGCTGGCAGTAACCGCGGCGCTGATCGCCGTCTGCTTCTCGATCAAGCGGCACTACGCGAATGTGCGCGCTCAGCTCGCTCGACTGGACGATGTCCTGGGCGCCCTGCCCAGGACGACCAAGGGTCCTCCGCCTCCGCTCGACCCAGCTGCGCCGACGGCGGTGCTGCTGGTGGGCCACTACAGCGGGCTGGGAGTCCATTCGCTGCTCACCATCCAGCGCCTGTTTCCCAACTACTTCAAGAACTTCATCTTCGTCTCGATCGGAGTGATCGACTCAGCGACATTCAAGGGCATCGCGGAAGTCGAAGAGGTGCGAAGGAACACCGAGCGGGCATTGGAGGATTACGTCAGGACGGCTCACAGCTTGGGGCTTGCTGCCGATTATCGACTCAAGATTGGGACGGATGCCGTTGCCGGGGCGGAGGAGGTCTGCGTCAACATTGCAAAGCAGTTCCATCACTCGATCTTCTTCGCCGGGAAGCTCGTCTTCCAACGGGAACGCTGGTACCAGCGGCTGCTTCACAACGAGACCGCCTACAAGCTGCAGAGGCGGCTGCAGTTCGATGGTTTGAATGCCATGGTTCTGCCGGTTCGCGTCTTGGAGTCGGGTGGCGTGGCGGCCTAGGCGGCCGTCACTTCGACTCCCGCCCGGGCGGCTGCGTTCTCTCCTCCAAGACGTCGACCTCGCTGAGGATGGCTCCGTTGTCGACGACGTAGTAGACGCGGACGTGCTGGCCCGGCTTCAAGGCGCTGACGGATCCGAGCGACTTGCCGTCGGCGCCGATCACCTGCACGGTAGGACCTGCCTTAAACGTCACCGGTCCAGCGGCAGTGGCGACGATCAGCTTCGCGGCCCTCTCGTCCACCGAAGCGACGGTGCCCCAATCGCACTTCATTTGGTCCGTCGCTTCAACGACCCTCGGCGCGGGAAACGGAAGAGCGGTGAAAATCAGCAGCGCAGCGCCGGCGGCGTTCATGCTCTTTCCTTTGTCGTCAAGTAGCTTTCTCGCGAGGTCATTCTAACATCCACGTCCGATGCAAAAAAATTGGGGCTGGCCCGCCCGCCGCCGACTGGTTTGCACGCTGCTCCTGGCGGCGTCGTGTCGCTCGGGCGATGCCTTCCAAGGCGCGCCCGAAGTTGCAACTCGGGCGCTGGCCTGCGGTGAAGAGCGCTGGGCAGTGAAGACCGGCACCGACGACGATGCCGCGCTGGTGGATGCGACGTTGCTCGACGCGACGGTGGCGGAGCTGCGGAGCTTTCCCGCTCCACCGGTGCTCCCCTCGACTCGCCGCGTCGTTCCCTACGAGCGAAGGATTTATCGTCTCACCGGCGCCGTTCTTGACAGATACAAGCTGGAGACGACAGACAGCGACTACCACCTGGTAATCTCCGAGGGCGCTCTAACTATGATCGCCGAGATACCCGCTCCCAATTGCCTGGGTGCGCCGAGCCCGTTTGCTCCCGGAATTCGCCAAGCCCGCGCCTCATTCGACGCGAGGCTGACCGCGACCGACTTCTTTCAGACTGCGAACACGACGGTGAGCTTGGCGGGCGTAGGCTTCTTCGATTTCATCCACGGGCAGAGCGGCGTGGCGCCGAACGGTTTCGAGCTCCATCCGGTGACGGCAATCTGCTTTGGCGCCGGGTGCGCGCTGGAGGTCGCGGGCATGGACGCCGGCAACTCAGACGGCGGAAGAACGACGTCGACGGGGACGAACGGGCAAGGGCCAACCGGGTGCGGATGTGCTTCGAGCGAAGATGCGGGCCTGCTGGGCTGGCCGGCGTTGCTTGGCGCTGCGCTCTGGCACAGCGCCCGGCGAGGGTCTCGCGCAGGCTCAACGCCCCGCAGTCTTGCGGCGGCGTTCGATCAGCTCGGCGACAATGGATACGGCGATCTCAGCGGGAGTGAGGGCATTGATCGCCACGCCCATTGGACTGCGAAGCAGCGAGAGGTCCTTTTGTGAGAACCCCGCCGCCGAAAGGCGCATCTTGAATCGCTCCGCCTTTCGCCGGCTCCCGATCACCCCCAGGTACGCCGATGGCTTGCCGAGGAGCGCTTCCACCACGGATTGGTCCAAGGGATGGTCGTGGGTGGTGATGCAAAAATAGCAATCCTCTCCTCCGCCTTGCTCGCGCGCATGATCGCCAGGGTTTCTAACCACCAGCTCATCGACATCGGGGAACCGCTCGCGGCTCGCCCACTCCGGCCGCTCGTCGACCACCGCGACCCGGAACCCGACGCGCTTCGCAAGCGCCGCCAGCTCCCGAGCGACGTGCCCCGCTCCGTAGACGAAGAGGCGAGCGACCGCCGACTGTTTTTCGAGGAAGACCTTCATCTTCCCGCCGCAGCACATCCCGAGGTCGTGGGTCAGGTGGGTCTCGATCACTCGCGTCGAATTCGGCGAATCGAAAAGCTCCTTGGCGGCATCGATGATTTGCTTTTCGATCGCACCGCCGCCCACGGTTCCGCGCACCGTGCCGTCGGACAGCACCACCATCTTCGAGCCCGGCTTCTGCGGCGTCGAGCCCCCCGACTCGATCACCGTCGCGATCACGAAGGGCCGCCCCTCGCTGGCCAGCTGCGCAATCTCCGAATACAGCTCCATGCCCCTTAGTATGCCTCACTGAAAGGAAATGCTCAGCGGCTCGTTTTGGAGCAAGATTTCCACGTGGCTAAAACGGTTCTGCTGTCGGGATTCGACCTTTGGGCGCCACAGCTGCCCGATGACGTGCGCTTGCTTCAGCCGCCCTTTCCGCTTCCTGCACTGGCCGACGTGCGGCAGGCGGTGGTGCGCTCGCTGGAGGAGCCCGAGGCCGGGAATTCGCTGACAGCCCTCTTGCGTCCTACCTCCCGGGTCGCCGTGGTGATGGACGACTTCTCGCTTCCTGTGCCGATTTTGGCGCACGACTGCCGCCGCGAAATGCTGGAAACGGTGTTGCACGCGCTCTACAGCTCCGGAATCCGAGCCAGCCGGGTCGAAATCCTGGTTGCCAATGGACTGTCGCGCCAGTGGCGCGCCGGCGAGCTGGATGACTTTCTGGGCGCCGGGCGGCCCCAGTCGGTTCGCTGCCACGACGCCGAAGATTTCACCGGGCTGGTGCGAATCGGCGAGGAACCGGAAGGTCCGGTCGAGCTCAACCGCGCTCTGGTCGAGTCGGACCTCATCGTCTACTTGAACATCGTCGCCGCGCCGCTGATGTCGGGTCTTTTCGGGTTGATCGCTGGAACGGCCGGGTACCGGACCGCGCGTTTTCTCGGCGCCCCGACGTTGTTTGCGCAGGACTCGAATCCGCTCTTGCCTGGGTCCGAGTACGACTTGGCTCACCAGCGGGTCGCCGCGCAGCTGCTGCGCAAAACGCCGGTGATGCAAATCTCGGCGGTGATGAATACGGAGCTGTGGAACCCGGCGATGGCGGCGTTGCTGCGGACCGAGGAAGGGCTGTCGCGCCCGCTGCAGATCTGGAACGCGCTGCCCGGAGCGGTTCGCTACCGCGCCGCGCGCTTCCTCAAGGCCAGCTACGGACCAATCGCCGTGCTGTCCGGCCTCCCGGAGAGCGTGCAAACGCGCGCGCTCGACGCGTTTTATCGACAGCACGAGGTTTCGCTCGAGCGAGAGGCCGACATCCTCGTCTTCGGCCTACCGGACGTCGGTCCGGCCTCGGTCCACGCATCGCAAAATCCGGTGCTCGCCGCCAACCTTGCCTTGGGTTACGTCGCGAATTTTTTCTCCGGCAAGCCGCTCCTGCGGAGCGGCGGAGCAATCGTCTTTGCCAACCCCCTGCATCCGGTGTTCGATCGCCGGGCGCACCTTCCGCACGAGGAATTCTACGCGAAGGTGCTCAAGCTCGAGCGGGACCCGGTGGCCATCCACGAGCGCTTCGAGCCCTACTTCGCCGGTCGGCCGGAGTTCGTGTCGAATTACCAGAAGCGCTTCGCATTCCACGGCACGCACCCGCTCTACGCCTGGTATCTGACCACGCCGGCGCGCAGGCGAGCGGGCAAAATCTTCGTTGCTCACGGAGATCCCCGCGCTTGCGCACGCCTGGGATTCACGCCGGCGAAGGACGTGGAGGACGCGCTGGCGAAGGCCGGAGAATTCGTCGGCGGCGCCAAACCTTTCATCGCGGTGCTTCAGCTTCCGCCGCCGTATTGGGTCCGCGTTCGCTGAACGCCGGTGGGCCGGGCCGGTAATTTCTAAGGAACGCAGCGACGCTCGGCTCCTGCGCGTCCCGGTACGCGCTGCACAGGCTCAAGCGCTCGAGCGACTGGCTCAAAACGCGAGGCCCGCCTGTGTATTTCGTCGATCGACCATCGAAGAATTGCTCCACCTCCGCGCGGCGGGAGTCGTCGCACAATCCGACCGCCACCGCCGGCAAGCGAGCGGCGGTATCGCGCGGCAGCCGGGCCGCGAGCGGATCGAAGTTGTCATGGACAAACTGATAAGCCAAGAGTCGAGTTGGCAGCTGCGCGCGGTCCGCGAAGAGCAGCGGCAGCGTCTCGCGCGCGTCGAATTCGCCCGAAAGCAGCGTTTTCAGCGATCGTTCAACGACGCGGGCATCGCGGAAATGCGACATCGCCCGGAAAAGGTAACCGCGCTCCCGAAGCCGGGGTTCCTTCCGAGCCTGCTCCAGGAGGCGATCGAACAGGGCGTCATCGCCGTGGGAGGCAGCGGATCTCAAAACGACGTCCACCATCTCGGGTTGGATCGCGTTTCGGTTCTCAAGCCAACGATCGGCGAGCGCGCGTGCTTCTGCGATCAGCACTCGGTCCTCTCCGGCGTCGGCGACCAGGGCGACCAGGATCGGTCGCAACTGGCGAGTCTCGTCGCTTTCGCCCGGGCGCGCCTTCCATCCCAGGTCGCGCGCTTTCCGACCAAAGGTCTGCTGAACGAAGGCGGCGAAGCGCGATCGTTCGGAATCCGGCACCAGGTATTCTCCTATCGGCGCGGAGGCGGACATCGCTCGGCCCCGAGGATTGCTCTCGCCGGCCAGAAATCCGGCGGCGCTCGCGATCACCTGGCGATTCCCATCAAAGACGAGTCGCGGAAGCAGCGCGAGAGCATCACCGGCAGGCATCTTCCCGGAGTAAACGAGCGCTTGAATATCGCCGAAGAGCACCAGCCGATCTCGCGGCGACAGCCGTCCTACGCGCTGCTTAAGGAGATTGGGCAGCAGCTTGTCCTTCGCCGCGACGCGGTAATAACCGGCGCCCCCGTCGTTGCCGATGACCCAATCCGGGCAGCTTTGAGCCTCCAGCGCCATTTCAGCCGAGGCCGTGGTCAGCAGCGCGCATTGCCGATGTACGTAGGATCGGCTCCCGTACCGGACACACATGGGAATCTGCCATGTCTGGTTCGGAGAGCCGCTCGACCCCAGGGGCAGATAGCGCTGCTGCGCCAGCTCCAGCTTGGGTCTTTTTCCACTTTCGCACTTGAGCGAAAGGTCCACGACGGGAACCCCCGCCTGATCCAAAAAAGTGGAGAATGGCGTCGCAACGTCGCGCCCCGCTTCCGCGCTGACCGCGGCGAGGAAGTCCTCGGCTGTTCCATTGCCCCAGGCGTGCTCTTTTAAATAGCGCTGCACGCCGCGCTGGAAAGTTTCGACGCTGATCCAGCTCTCGAACATCGACAGCACGGCGCCGCCCTTGGTGTAGGTGATCTGATCAAACGAATTGGCGATGTCGTGCTTTGAGTCGATCGGCTGGCGGATCCTGCGCGCGCTCATCAACCCATCGCTGCTCATGACCTCCAAGCGACCCTGGAGAGAAGAAAGCGCGTTGTTCCACTGCGGCCAAAGGCGGTCGACGATCTTGTCCGCCATCCAGGTGGCGAATGCTTCATTGAGCCAGGTGTCGTTCCACCACTTCATCGTCACCAGATCGCCGAACCACTGATGGGCAAGCTCGTGGGCGCAGACGCTGGCAAAGCGGCGCTTCTGCCCCGGGGTTTCCTCGGCTTCCTTCATCAGAATCAGCAGCTGCGAGTAGGTAACCAGTCCCGCATTCTCCATCGCACCGCCGCTTTGCAGCACCGCGATCTGGTCGAGCTTTTCATAGGGGTAGGGAGATCCGAAGTAGTCCTCGAGAGCAGCGATGATGCGAGGGGTAACCTTTGCGGCATACTGCGCTTCTGCCGCTCTGCCTCGCGGCGCGATGATCCGGATCGGCGCGCCCTTAAGCGCGGTCTTGCCCGCCTCGACGAACTCGAAGGGCCCGACCGCCAGAGCGACAAGATAGCTCGGCAGCGGGGGCGTCTCTGCGAATTTGACGGTCTTCATCCCGCCGTTGTCCTGGTGCTCTGCGACGATCGGCGTGTTCGCCACGGCCGAGTCATCCTTCCTCACGTGCAGAGTGAGTTGCCAGGGAACTTTGAACTCCGGCTCGTCGAAGCAAGGGAAGGCGCGGCGAGCGTCGGTCGGCTCGAAATGCGAAAATGCGTACCAGTCGTTTGCCTCCTTTTGTCTGAACAACCCAGTGCTCTCGCGCCTGGAGAGCTTGCCCGCGTATTCGATCGAAAGCAGCGCAGGGCCGGCCGGAACGGGATGCTCGAAGGCGAGGCCGACGAAATCCTTATTGCCTGGAACCGCAAGCGCACCGATGGACTGAGTCCCCACACGGATGGTCGCCCGGCGGATTTCGATCTCGGTGCCATTGAGCCAGAGCAGAGCTTTCGGCTCGCGCAACTCGAGATCGATCTCGATCTTCCCGCTGAACTCGTCTTCGCTTGGAACGATGGTCAGCTCGAGCGCGTAGCGGCGCGGCCGGGCACTCTCGCCGAGGCGGAGGTTCGGAGGCTCGGGCGGTTTCGGAGCCGTGGTCGCCGGCGGCGACGGAGCCGGCGGCGGCGAATCGCTCGGTATGGTTCGGGCGGAGCTGCAGCCGAAGGCGAGCAGGGCCCAATAGATTCGTAAAAGTCTCATCGAAGCCTCGCGACGCACCTTTCCCCGACGTCGGCGTCGGTGCGCAGCTTTACCCCGGCGGGGAACTAAAAGTCGATCGGCGGCACCGAAGCGAGCAGGATTCGATCCCACGAGGGTTCGACCGGCGTCGCTGCGGCCAGAAGCGCCAAAGCGATTCCCGTCGCTCCCGCAAGCAGGCTGCGATCCGCGGCCCACCCCCCCTCGCCCGGCCGCCACGACAAAAATCCGGCGATGCCTTCACCTTCGCGCCTCATTTGCAACGTCCGCTCGAACCACGACACCGCGCGTTCGCGGAATCGTCGGTCCCCGGTGGCCTGGAACATTCGGTTGAAGAGGTGCCCCAATCCCGCGCTGCCGTGGCAAAGCGGGGAATCAACCACGCCGCAGCTGTCCGCCGGCCGTTGAGCGGCCCGCAACCCGATCTCGATCGCCTCCCGCTCGAGGGCGGCGTCGTTCGTCCATCGCCCAGCGCAGAGCAGCGCCGCAGCAATTCCGGGGTCGCCATAGCACCAGGCGGCGCGCGCTGGGCGCCACTCGCTGCCTGACACGTAGTTGTATCCGAAGTATGAATCGGCGGAGTCGTTCGATTTCTGACTGAGGAACCACTCCAGCGAGCGCGAAAGCAAGGCCGATGCATCCGCAGTCGAGACGCCGCTTGCGCAAGCTTGGGCGAGCAAAGCGATCGGCGCGGGAACGCCGTGGGCGACGCCGAGGTTTGCGTGGCCCTGCGGATGCTGCTCGCGGCTGGCGGCGATCAATTGCTCGGGTGGCGTCCACCAGGTGACGCCCACCTCCATGGGCTTGGCAAGCTTGGCGAGGTGCTTCACCACGTGCTCGAAGCATTCCTTGGCGGCGGGACGCGGCATGCGATCGGCGATGTACACTCCGATTCCGACCAGACCGGAGATCAGATCGTAGGTTTCATTCCACCGCTCGGCGCCGAGATATCCGCGCAGCACGGAGTCGACCTGCTCGTTGGGATCCATCTCCTCGGATCCGTCTCCCTCGATCGAGCTGAGCTCGTGATTCTGGAGATGCTCGAGAACCCAGGCCACGCCGACGAAGCCCCCGTACAACGAGGGTCGCATCGGGGTCTCCGCGACCGCGTCGATCGCGCGCTCGAGAAACTGGCTGGACAGATCGAAGTGTCGATCGCCGAGGTCGCCGAAGCCCAAATAGGCGTTCAGCAGCGACTGCTCGGCCAGCTGCATCGCATACCGCGGAGCTCCGGACGGCAGCTCCTGCTCGAGCGCTGCGGCAATCGAGGTGACCGTTTCGAGCGCTTTATCGCGCAGCTCGCCGTCGAGGATGGCGCGCCATTTGCCGGGCTTGTGCGGCAATGGATCAGGCATCGGGAGCTCGAGTCTTGGGAGAAGGTGTTTTCGCGTGCTCGCCGGCTTTTCGCGACCGCGCCAGCCTCGATTCATAGGTCCGGGCAAGAAAGTCGTACATCACCAGCTCCTGAGCGCGCGCAGCCGAACGCAAGATGCGGTTGGCATGCATATGTAGAAAGCTCTGCGCCAGCTCCGGAAGTGGCGTAGTCAGTTGCCCCGCTTTTTCGCACGCTCGAAGCTCGGAAGCGAGAACCTTCAGGCGCTTGGATCGCTCTCGAAGCAAGGCCAGGCCGGGTGCAAGCGGGCTTTCATCGTCGCGGCTGGGATCGAGCAATGCCTCGATGCTCGCGCGCTCTTTGCGGTATTTATCGCCGAGCTGATATTGGAATTGACCGTTGGCGCGGAATTCCTTCCCGAACGCCTCGCGCGCATCCTTCACCACCTTGAGCTTGGGCTCGATGTCCAGCCCGAGATCCTCGAGCATCATGTCCATCCCGCGCATGCTCAAGCGCCAGCGCGCGTCCGCGCCTTCGTCGCCGGAGAGCAGCTCGACGATGCCCAGGGCGGCGTCGCTGTCGGCGTGGAAGATCTTCTCCGCGAGCGCGATGCCGTTGGGACCCCCATAGCGTTCCACTTCCTGCTCGTAGGTATCGAGTTGGAAGCGCCAGACTTGACCGGTGCCGATCAGCGCGGCCACTGCGCTCTGCAGCGCCGCCAGCACTTCGCCGCGAAGGCGTTCCGGCGCGCCGTGCAGCCGCAGCCGGAGGTGCCAATCGGGGTCTCCATAGCGGATGAAGAACCATTGATCCGCAGCGCCCGAGCCGATCGCCGACCGCACCACTGGGGCGAGCAAGCGAAGGATCTGATCGATCCCCGAGGTACCGGCGTAGAGCTTGGCGTACAGCCACGGCGAACCCGGCTGGAGCGAACGCGCGATCGATCCCGGCGCAGCGGAGCGCAGCCGAAGCTGGGGCCGAGCTGTCGCTTCCTTGCGAACGAATGGAATCACCAGCTCGTGCACGTAATGACCCTCGGGACCCTGGACGCAGAGATCTGCCGGCGCCGGCAAAAACTCCTCGAGGCGCGCCGCCGGCCGGCCCTTCACCAAGGCTGCGAAAGTTTCGACGCTGAGCACGTTGTCCAGGTCGACCAAGAGAGTGTTGTCCCCGTCGGCGACCGAAACCAGACGCGGCAGCCCGAGCTTTTCACGAATCCGCTGAACTGCCGCGAATTGCTCGTTGTGCTTGGCGTCACTGAACGCCTTGATGTTGTCCCTGCTCAGGCGCCAACGCGCTTTGCTGAGGACCTTGCGGCCGCTGACCACGCGCGGCAGAAACGGCGCACTGTCCAGAGCGCCCCAATTGAATCCCAAGCCGACGGCGATTCCCTCGGTCTGCAGCGCGCACAGAAAGCGATACATCCCCAAGCTGCGCAGACCGTAATTGTGCGCGTTGGTCATGCGCGGAATGATTTCCTTTCCCAACCTCGCCGAGCGCAGGACGATTCGCGGCCCGATGACGGACACGAAGAGGTCATTTACTGGGATCTGCTTCTCGCGCGGGGCTCCCGACAGACCGAGGTAGGGAATCTCGTGCTCGCGCAACACCGGACGAAGCAGGACGTTTCCGATCCGCCCCTCCGGGAAGTGGACGATCTCGGCGTAGATCGCGTCCGACCGGAGGGATTCCTCCGCCCGAAGATGTTGCTCGACGAAGCGGGTGAGCTGGGGGTCGCCATGGCAGAAGCGACCGAGCAGCTTCGCACCCGAAGGTCCGTCCGCACCGCTCACCAATACGCGGAAGTCCCTGCCTGCGTTTGCATCGGGAAAGCCGATGACCTTCGCGATCACCATGAACGCATCCGGCAAGGGGGCAGGCTCTTTGTTCTCAAGAACGTCGAGGTCCGCCGCCTCGAGGGCGATCTCGCTTGCGCCCGCCTTCAACGCGTCAGTGAGCTTGCTGAGCAAAAACGCCTCTCGCCCTGTCCACGTGCCGCCCTCTTCAGCGGCGGCCCCGGGGAAAATGAGCCCCTCCAGCAGCGGAGAGCCCTCGGCGCTCGGGGCCGAGGAGGAATCGAATCCAATTCCCGATTCTTCATCCAGCGCCTCCACCAGCGGCACCTCGCGCGTCTCGTAGCGCTGCCTGAACGCGTCGCGAAAACGCTCGAGCGCCCCGCCGGGCCGCTTCGGCCCAATTCGATGCAGCAGGCCGACGGCGCTGATCACTTCTTGCAGCACTTCCCGTCCGAGCGTGGCGTTCGGCGCCGGCTTGTGGAGGTCCACCTGGAAGAGTCGCGGCAGCTCCACCTTGGCGGGAAGCGCTTCCAGTTGCTGGGCAACGGCGCGGTACCGCTCAGGGGAAGAGCCCAGACCCGCTCCGTCGAGCTGCGCAACGGCCTCCTGCGCCTCGCCGAGTCGTTCCGCAGCAGCGGCGATCGCCGGCGCCTCGCGCATCTGGGCGATCAACCGATGCACTGGCTCTGGCCCGGTGACGGCGAGCCCGAAATCGGAAACAAGCAGCTGATTGTCCACCAGGGTGGTGATGAACTCTTTCGCCTCGTCCGCGGTGACTTCCGGATCTGCATCGCACAGCGCCTTTGCCAGATCCGATAAACGCGCGCCGTTCGCGGCGCGGCTCAGCGTGGAAAGCAAGTAGTCGGTCGGCTCCACCGCCGCCAGATGGTACGAGCGCGATTTTCCATCGAGGCGCGACTCGACATAGCGCAACCTTCCCGCAGCCTGATACAGGCTGGAGTTCGGTCGGAAGAGCAGAGAATCGCGAAGCGCCGGATCTTGCGACAACGTCTGAGTGAGGGCGGTCAGGTAATCCATGTCCAGGCGGGTGTGCCGCTGATAGCCGGCGCGGCCCTCCAAAGCGAGCCGGGTTTGGCCATTGACGATCCCGACCGAGCAGCCTGCAAAGAGCCCGAAGGGAGTGGGCCGCGCGGACATGCGCGTGAAATACCGGACCAGAGTTCTTTCGACCTTCAGCCCTCGCTCGCTCGCCGGTTCGCGCAGCCAAACATCGAGGCTTTCGTCGAGCGAAGGCGAGGCGACGAAGAGCGCTTCGCGCACCTCGGGTCGAGCGATGATCCGGCGCAGCTTTTCGCGAAGCTGGGCGCGATCGCGCTCCAAGGCCTGCTCGAGATTTCCGTCGCGCGCCGCGGCCGGCGCAACCAACCCCTCACTCCACCGTTGAAATTCCTCGAACGGCAAGAGCGGCGTGCGCAGGGCGAAGAACCCGGACGAGGTGACCGCTGGGATGGAGTCGGGCGGTTTGGCCTTGCGATCGTCGGACTTCGCCATGGCGTTTTAAGCAGCCCCGGACAGGGAATTCATTTTCTATATGCTTTCCCATTGGAGCATGTCGAGGCGCATGCGGAGCCCCGCACCGGGTCCCAGTGCACTCAGGCTGCGTCGCCGGGATCGGCGGAGTCCGCAAATGGAAGCGCG
Source organism: Myxococcaceae bacterium (assembly GCA_035262305.1). Taxonomy (GTDB): domain Bacteria; phylum Myxococcota; class Myxococcia; order Myxococcales; family Myxococcaceae; genus DATFTC01. Next base: position 21,748 of record DATFTC010000046.1, read on the forward strand.
TGGACGATCGCCCCGGGCGGGTAGTCGGCTACGTCGAGCCGCGTCCCCGGTTCAAGGCTGTCGCGGTGGACGTAGCCGAGGCCGATGGCGGTCGTCCTCGCAGGAGAGCGCACGGTCGAGGTAATGAATCCGACGCGTTTGCCGTTCCTGTACAACTCAGATCCTCGCTTGGGCTCCATCGCTCCGAAGGCCAGGCCGATCAGCTTTCGGTTGACGTGGCCTCGGAAGGTCGCGCGGGCGATGACCTCCTGGCCGATGTAGCAGCCCTTCTCATAGCTGATCGCCCGCTCGAGATTCGCCTCCAGCGGGATGGTCTGCTCGTCCATGTCCTGCGGAAAGCGAGGAATGCCGGCCTCGACGCGCAGGACCTCCAGGGTGTCGAAGCCGGCGAGTCGAAGCCCCAACGTCTCTCCCGCATGAACCGTCTTCTCGAACGCTGCCGCCAGCTGAGCGCGCGGGACGAGCAGGTCGACCCCTCGGTTTGAGCCCAGCTCGGCGCCGATCAGCCAAGCCGACCCCGAATCCAGCTCGATTTGGATGAAGTGGTCGTGACCCGGGAGGGGCGTTTCGTGGCCGAAGGCGGCGGCAGCGATCCGGTGCACCTCCGGTCCGAGCACGCGCAGCAGGGCAAACTCGGTGCTGGTATCGAAAATCTCCACTTCCTCGGAGATGAGGTACTTCCGCAGGAACTCCTCCACGGCGCGCGCGCAACCGGGCTCGACGTCGACCAGCAAGTCGTTCGAGCGCCGAAGAATCCGCATGTCCGCCACCAGCGCGCCCTTGGCAGTGACCATCGCTGCGTAAGTGACCTCTCCTTCCCCGAGGCGCTTTACATCGTTGGTCACCATCCCGTGCAGGAAGCTGACCCGGTCTTCGCCGGTGAGCCGCAGCATCTCTCGGAAGGAGATGTCGATCAGGCAAGCGTTGAGGCGCGCGGCGGCGTGCTCGTCCCGGAGATCGCCGTATCGGCTGACCACCTCTCGGCCCTGAACTTCGCCGAAGGTCGCTCCTCGCGCCTTGTGGATCGAATGCAGGGTGAGCGGTTCCATTCCGACCGCTATATAAGTATGCGTTTCATCCGGCGGCAAACGAAGACGGAGCATCGCGGCATGGATGTACGGTACCTGTCGACCTTCACCGGCTTTTCTTCGGAGAAGCTGCAAAAGCACAGCGTCTTTCAGACGCCTCGCTTCTTCCTGGATGTCTACTGCCTTAAAGTTGGCCAATCGCAGACCGCCCATGTGCACTCCGACGCCGACAAGGTCTACGTCGTTCTCGAAGGATCCTGCCGCTTCACCGTCGATGGCCAGGCCGAGGTGCACGGCGCTGGCGCAGCGGTGCTCGCCGCGGCCGGGTCAGCGCACGGGATTGAAAATGTCGGCGCGGACGATGCCCGGGTGCTTGTGCTGATGGCTCCTCCGCCAAAGAAAAAATGAAGAGGCCTCAAGAACATTCCGCAGTTCCGCCGATGACGGCGGTTTTGCTGCCGACGATCAGCATTGCCGCGGCACTGCTTTCGCTCTTCCAGTGGATGGAGTTGTTGCTGGTGCGCTGCGGAGGGCAGCCCGTCTGCTCGATCAACTCGGTGGTGAATTGCGAGGCGGTTTGGAGCTCCCCCTTCGCCTTGCGGGTTCACCACTACCTTGGCATTCCCGTCGCTGGCATGGGCCTGGTTTGGGCATTGACGGCGTTTGGGCTTTCGATGCTGCTCATCTATCGCATTGCCTCGGGAAGCGATCCGAGCTCAGCGATCGCGGCGCTCCGGCTGACCGCCGGCGTCGGCATTCTCTCCTGCATCACCTTTGCGGTGGCAGGCGCTCGGACCGGGGCGGTGTGCCTCACCTGCCTGGCGACGTATGCGATCGTTGCGGCATTCGCGCTGGTCGTCGCGCGTTTGCTTCCCGGGGCGCTTCAACCGGAGCGCAAGGATTTCAAAGTCGCCTTGCTTTGGTCAGCAGGGTTGGCAGTCATTTCGTACCTGCTTCTGCTCGGCCCTGGGCTGAAGACGCCAGAGCTGGGAATGGCCGCTGCTTCGATGCCGAAGCTCTCCGAGGCCACCGCGGAAACTTCGGATGGCGTCGAGGCCGCGCTCGGTAAGTACCTGCAGGGGCTGCCGGCCGCGGACCAGCAAGCGCTCAGCGATTCGATTGCCCTCTATCGCCGTTCGCCCGCCCCGGCGGTCCAACAATTCGGAGTACGAAATCTTCGGGGCGTTGCGGATGCGCCGGTCAAATTCGTCGAGTTCACCGACATCGGCTGTACCCACTGCGCCCAGCTGGTCGAGCTGATGAATCAACTGGAGCAGGTCGTTCCAAAGGGGAAGTTTTCCATCGAAGCGCGCAATTTCCCGCTGGACGGCTCCTGCAATCCAGCGGTCGCGGTGAGCCATCCCAACAGCCTGAGCTGCTTGGGTGCGAAGACTCAAATCTGCCTCGAAGGCGCTCCGGACTTCTGGCAGCTCAGGGAGAGGCTGTTTGCAGAACAGGCCAGCCTGACCAAAGAGCGAATCCTGGAGATCGCCACCCAGGGGTTGACGAGCAGGGCGGCGCTGGACAAATGCCTGGCAAGCCCGGAAACGGAGGCAAAGCTGAAGGAAGACATCGCTTACGCAATGAAGTTTTCCCCGCGCGGGACGCCGATCGTCCTGATCAACGGTCGGGAGGGGCCTTTCATGCCCTCCTTCCTTCTCTCGATGGCGATGACCAACGCGAACCCGAACTCGCCCGCTTTCTCCAAGCTGCCACCCGCGAGCTCGCAGCTGCAGTGAAGCGCTCCAAGCAAGCGCCTTCGCCGGAACCGTTCAATAATCCGTTTGCCGGACTGGCGAGCCTGAAGAGCAATCTGCCGACCGCATCGACCCCGGCCGCATCCGAGAGCCAACCGCACTCCGCGCTCAGAGCGGTGATTCGCCTCGAGCGCAAGGGTCGCTCGGGCAAGGAGGTCACGGTCGTCGAGCAGCTCCAGCTGGAACCGGACGAGCTCGCGAGCTGGCTAAAGGAATTGAAGCAGGCGCTGGGATGCGGAGGGACGACGGAGGGAGGCGCGTTGGTCTTTCAGGGAGATCAGCGGAAGCGGCTGAAGCCGGCCCTCCTCGCTCGCGGCGTGCGACGCATCGCCGGCGTTTGAGCCCATGCTTCGACTTAGCTCAGGGCACGCTGGCGGCGGCGACGACCGCGCTTGCGAACTCCTGGGTGCTCGCGGTGCCGCCCAGGTCCCGGGTGCGCGCTTCTTTTCGCTCGTATACGCGCATCAAGCCCCGCTCGAGCCGCTCCGCCTCGACCGGCAAATCCAGCCAACGGAGCATCATCACCGCGGACAACATCATCGCGGTAGGATTGGCGATGCCCTTTCCCGCGATGTCCGGCGCGGTTCCGTGGACCGCTTCGAAGACGGCGCAGCGCTCGCCGAGATTGGCCCCAGGGACCACACCCAAGCCGCCCACCAGGCCGGCGCAGAGGTCCGAGACGATGTCTCCATAGAGATTCTCCAGCAGCAGCACGTCGTACCGATTGGGATTGATCACCAGCTGCATGCACAAGTTGTCGACGATGACTTCCTCGTAGAGGATCTCCGGGTACTCGCGAGCGACGCGCCGGCAGCACTCCAAGAACAGGCCATCGGAGAGCTTCATGATGTTTGCTTTGTGAACTGCGCTGATTTTCTTGCGCGACTGCTTGCGCGCAAACTCGAACGCGAAGCGAGCGATGCGCAGCGAGGCGCGTTCGGTGATCACCTTCAAGCTCTCCACGACGCCGGGGACGACGATGTGCTCAAGTCCGGCGTAGAGATCCTCTGTATTCTCTCGGACCACGACGAGATCGACTTGATCGAAACGCGTCTTCACATTCGGCAATGATTTGACCGGACGCAGGTTCGCGTAGAGGTCCAGCTCCTTTCGCAGTGCGACGTTCGCGGATGCGGGACCGGTCCCAATCGAAGTTCCGGTGGGTCCTTTGAGCCCCACGCGCGTTCGCATCACCGACTCAACGGTGCTGCGCGGCAAATTGGTGCCGTGCTTCTTGAAGGCTTCCGCCCCCGCGTCGCAGTACTCGAACTCGAGCGGCGCGTCGAGCGCCTGAAGAACGCGAACCGTCGTGCCCACTACCTCGGGGCCGATTCCATCTCCAGGGATGACCGAGACCCTACGCGCTGCGGGCATCGCCATCGTTTAACACAGAGGCGGCGCGTGTTCTGCGGTCGGGGCGCTCGTTCCCCGCCCCGCCCCGGCTCCCTTCTACTTACATCGGATCCCCTCGGATGCCGCGGGCTTGCAACGTGAATTATCGCCCTCACCTCCACGTCCGAATGGCCATGGTTGGCAGGAGGTTGAAAATGAGAACCCGTACCCGATTGAGTCGAATCACACTGGGCGGATTGGTGTCGGTTCTCGTGCTCTCAAGCGGCATCGGTGCGCGGCCGTCTTCGGCGCAGCCGGCGGTCGTCGCCGGTGCATACGGCGGCGTGTCGATCGAGGCTTTCGACCGCGCTCTTTCGCCTTACGGCGAGTGGGTGATGGTCGGCCGGTTTGGCCGCGCGTGGCGACCTTATGCGACGATCGTCGGCGCGGACTTTCAGCCGTACCTCACAGGCGGGCACTGGGTCTACACGGACTACGGCTGGAGCTTCGAGAGCGATTACGACTGGGGCTGGGCGCCCTTCCACTATGGGCGTTGGATGCCGGACGACTATTACGGGTGGGTTTGGCTGCCTGACACGGTTTGGGGACCCGCCTGGGTCGACTGGCGTTACGGAGGCGGTTACGTCGGCTGGGCACCTCTCGCGCCCGTGGGATTCTCGTTTAGCTATGGTTTTGGACGCCCGGCGTGGTGCTTCGTCCCGACCACTCACTTCGTGGTCCGCGACGTCTACCACTACGCGGTTCCGGTCGAGCGCGCCCATTGGGCCTATTCGGTAACGAGCCGGATCAACCAACCGGTGCATTACTCGGGCGCGCACTGGAACGCCGGTCCGCCGCCGGGTCACGTCGCCCAGGTGGTTGGTCATCCGATTCAGCCGGTCAGCATTGCCCCGCCGCCCCCGGGCCGCGTCCAGGCGGTTCGCCTGGGCCCTGCGAGCGGCGTTTCAACGAGCGTAAGCAGCGGCTCGCCCGGCGTTCACACCGGCTCACCCGGCCCTCGCGCATGGTCCGCGACGGCCCCCGCAGGTCGTCCGCCTCCCAACGCACCCGGCTCACCGACGTTTGGAAATCACCCCTCGCCTGGCGAAGCGCATTGGGGCCGTGCCCCGGCGGGTGGGATCCCGCAGTCGGGCCACGGCGCGGAGGGCTCAGTTCAATGGACTCCGCCGCGGGCCGCACCCCAACCACCGCCGGCGGCGGGACATCCGAACTGGCGCGGATTCACTCCGACGCCGGCGCCCGCTCCGAGCGCAAGGCAGTTGCCAACGCCAACTGTCCAACCAGCGCCGCAGTACCACGCTCCGCCTGCTCGCGCCTATTCGCCGCCGGTTTTCAACGCTCCCAATCACGCGTCTCCGCCGATGGCGTACCGCTCGCCGTCTCCGCAGACGTTCGCGTCGACGCACTCGGCGCCGTCCCAGCATTTTTCGGCCGGCCATGTGAGCAGCGGTTCCGGCGGGCGAGGCCACCGATAGATTGGCGTGCGGAACGGGAGCTTGTTTCCCGTCCGCCGATACATTCGGGCGCTTCCGCCAGAGGCGCCAGCCGGCAACTGGACACGCGCCACGCTTTGATCGGGCCCGAGTTTGAAGGCTCGGCGCAGTCCTAGTAGAAGCGGCCAATGCGTACTTACTCCGGCGTCCTCCTGGTCGCGTCGATGGTCGCCTGCTCCTCGCAACGAGCTGCGGTCGCGCCCAGCGCAGAAGTGAATTCCCAACCAAAGCTGCTTTTCATCGAAGACGATTATTCGCGCGCCCTCGCTGAAGCCAGGGCTCGACATGTTCCGATCTTCGTCGAGACCTGGGCGCCTTGGTGACACACCTGCCGCTTCATGCGCGCCAACGTCCTCAACGACGCGGCGCTCGTGAAGCACGCCGGGCGGTTCGCCTGGCTGTCCATCGATACGGAGAAGTCGCAGAACGAAGGTTTTCTCGAGAAGTTTGCCGTCGACAACTGGCCCACCTTCTACGTCATCGATTCGGCGAACGAGGGGGCGGCGATGAAATGGCTGGGGACTGCCAGCGTTCCGCAGCTCGAGAAGCTCTTTGACGATGGCGAGCTCGCTGTCCGCACTTCCTCCGGCAAGTCCGCTGATGAGGTGCTGGCATTGGCAGATCGCGCCCACGCGGAAGGGCGAGGAGCGGATGCGGCCAAGCTTTACCGGGAGGCCCTGCAAAAAGCACCCGAGCAGTGGCAGCAACGGCCGCGCGCGATCGAGTCGTTGGTGGCCGCCTTGCAGGGAGCGCACGCGCGCGAAGATTGTTCTCAGGTTGCGCTGAAGGCGGTCCCGACGTTGCCGCGCGGGTCTTCATTCGCCAATGCGGGCGCGATGGGCCTGCAGTGCGCGTTGAGCGCACCCAAGAATGCCCCGTGGCGATCGGAGGCGATGGCTGGTCTGGAGCCTTGGGTCCGAAGCGCGCTAGGCATCCCGGATCTCCTGGCGGACGATCGATCTGGGCTCTACGAGGTGTTGGTGCAGTCCGCGGAAGCACAAGGCGACAAACAGCGGGTGAAACAGCTCTCCGGCGACTGGCTCGCGTTTCTCGAGCGCGAGGCGGCGAGAGCGCCATCGCCCGAAGCCCGCTCTGCCTTCGACTCTCACCGCCTGGCAGCTGCGCTCAAACTTGGGGATCCCGCTCGTGCGATCCCCGCGCTCGAGGCATCTGAGCGCGACCTTCCCAACGACTACAATCCACCCGCGAGGCTCGCGTTCGTCTACTCGGAGCTGGGACGATACGACGATGCGCTTCGAGCGGCGGATCGCGCCCTGTCCAAGGCCTACGGACCGCGCCGCATCCGAGTGTACGAGACCAAGGCGCAGATCTATCTGAAAGCAGGCGATAGGTCGTCCGGCGAACGGACGTTGCTCGAGGCGCTGCAATTTGCCCAGACGTTGCCCAAAGCGCAGCGGCCTGAGCGCGCGGTTGAGCGGCTTCAGGCAGCCCTGGACCGAGCGCGACAGACTGCCGCTGTTCAGGTCCGTTGAGTGTGACCGAATTGCGGACAGGGCGCTCCTTCCTTTAACTCCTCGGGTATTCTCGAGGGGTCGCCGGTCCCACCCGACCGGCGGTTTATACTCTGCCCATGCAAAGGCTTATCTACGCTCTTCTCGCGCTGGCGTTGGCCGGCGGCAGCGCCTACCTGTACTTGAAGAATGTGGGGGCCGCGAACCGCGATGCAGCTGCGGCTGAAGGTCCCTCGGCGCCGAAGGAGAGGATCGACCGAGCCAACAAGATAGCGAAAGACATCGAGCAACAGGCGCAAAAGCGGGCGGACGACGCGGCAAAAAAAACCGAGTAACGCGGCTTGCGCTACCGTTCGGCGCTCTTCACATAGGCGACGGTCACCGTGGTCGCAATTCCGCCGCGGACGAAAAACCTCCCTTCGACGGTAGCCGAGCGCGGCTTCACCGCAGCGACCAGGTCGTCGAGAATTCGATTGGTCACCGCCTCGTGAAAAGCCCCTTCGTTTCGATACGACCAGAGGTACAACTTGAGGCTCTTGAGCTCCACGCAGAGACGATCTGGAACGTAGCGGATCTTGACGTGCGCAAAGTCCGGCTGACCCGTGAGCGGGCACAGGCAGGTGAACTCCGGGCAATCGAAAGCGATGTCGTAGTCCCGATCGGGGGCGGGGTTCTCGAAAGTCTGCAGCTCCTTCGAGGGTAGCGTTCCCATGGTGCTCTGCTTAGCGCAGGCGCCGGCTCTGCGTCTAACGGCGGAGGACCGTGAAGTCGGCGACGTTCACGCCCGCGTGCCGAAGCAGGGCCACCGCGCTCGGGTGGATGAAAGTCTGCAACTCCACCTCGCGCTGCGAGGAGTAGGCGCTGGGAACGGAGATTGGCGAGTAGCCCGGATGGCACATCAATTCCGTCACTCCGTCTGCGAGCGTTTCGATTGCAGTCTGAAAGCGGGACAAGGTCCAGTACGCTTCCCCGGATGCGTCGCCGATGAACTCATGCGGAGTCGCGATTCCTCGCTCCTGAAGAGCCTTTCGCATGGCTGGGTCGATCGAGCGAACCGGCAGCCCGCGCGCCTTCGCCGCCGCGCAAAGCCCATCGAGCACCGCCGGCCAGCGGTGCAAGTGCTTGTGAGCATCCACATGAGTCGCCGGCCGTTTCATCAGCGCCTCGAAGCGATCGAGCTGCGCCCGCGCCTCCTGCTCCACGACGCCGGCGGGCAATTGGCTTGCAAGCGACTCGGAAAGCTCGCCTCCGATGAGCCACCCAGCGGGAAAGCCGTTCCACGCCGGCGCGAATCGAGCAAGGTTCAGGTGCAGGCCCACCGCCAGCCCGGCAGCGGACGCCGCAGCGTCCTCGGCATGGGGCGAATTGACGATCAGCGTCGTGGAGGTCACGACGCCCGATCGCATTGCCTCCACGATTCCACGCGTGACTGCCGGGTCGTACCCGAAGTCGTCCGCGTTGATGATCAGAGTTCGGGGGGGCATGACTTCGTCCTCGGGCGGAGCAGGCTGGGCAAGCATACGGCAACACGCAGAGGCCGCGCCTCATCCGCGGGATGCTTCGAGGCATCGCACGGCAACTGTTTGGCCGCGCCCAATTCCTACTCGCGCCGTTAGGGAGCGCAGCGCGCCACCGCCGCATCGCGCGGGAAACGGCTGGCGAGGAGCTGCTTGACGTCCTTCGCCTCGGCGGTGTGCCCGCTTCTCGCCAGCATCTCGCAAAGCGCACTCAGCGGCGCAGGATCGCCGGGCGCAATCGCGTCCGCCTCTCGGTATTCCCGCTCAGCACTTTTCAGATCGCCTTGGGCATTCAGGGCGGCGGCTAGGTAGTAGTGACCCTTCGCAAGGCGGGGCTCCTTCTTCAGTGCGCGCCGCAGCCAAGCGACGGCATCCGCGGGTTCCTTTTGGCGCAAGCGAACGAAGCCCAGCTCCGCGGCGGATTCCGCATCGAATTTCTTCTGCAGCACCGCGACCAGCACTTCCGAAGCCTCGTCCAACCGGCCCGCCTGGGAGAGCAGGAAGCCGTTGCGCGCGAGCAGGGCCGTGGAGTTGGGCCGCTTCTTCAAGGAGCGACCAATCGCCTCGAGGGCGCCCGGTAAATCGCCTTGGGCCTCCCGCAAGTCCGCCAGGAGAACGTCGGGTTCAGTGTCCATCGGATTCAAGCCCGCTGCCTTGTCGATGGCCGCCTGTGCGCGTTTGCCCAGGCGAAGCTTGATGCTCGCCTTGGCCTCGAGCAAAAAAGCTGCTTCCTCCAGGGGAAAACGCGCCGCGAACCGCTCGGCGACCTTGAGGGCTGCCTCATAGGGGCCCGAGGCGATGATAAGACCCCCCGCCTTCTTGAACTGCGCTTCGGTGGTTCGCGAATCGTTGGCGAGGGACTCGAGCAGCTTTGCGCGGACAGAGAGATCCGAAGTCGCCTGCGCATCGGCAAGCATCTTCGTCGGCGTGGGACCGGGGCTGAATTTCCAGTAGACCACCCCGCCGCCCGCGGCAAAGGAGATCAGCGCTGCACCAAGCGCCCACGGCCAGCGGCGCCGCCTGCGAGCGGGGGAAGGCTGAGGCTGTGCACCTGCTTCTTGAGAGTCGCTGGACTCGCCTGCTGCCGCCGCGCCCGCTGCTGGGCCGCCCGTCATCCGCTTCGCGGCGGGGGTCGACGGATCCGCCGCGCGCGCGCGCCGAAGGGTCTGGCGCTTGGGGTCATGCTCGGCGGGAAACATCTCGCTTACGTAGGCGCCGACCTCCTCGCGCGTCGCCACCTGTGCCACGCCTCCCACGGACTCGATCGCGTGGATGAACTCGCTTAGGCTGGCGAAGCGCTTCTGCGGCTCGCGGGAAAGCGTCATCAGGCAAATCGCTTCAAGAACCGGCGGGACGGAGGGGTCGAATTCGGTCGGTCGCCGCGCTTGGCCCTCGGCGATTCGCGCCAGCACTTGATCCGGTCCGGCGCCGGTGAACGGCCTGCGTCCACACAGCTGCTCGTAGAGCATCACCCCGGCGGCGAAAATGTCAGCGCGATGATCTACTGGGCGACCGGCGATCATCTCCGGCGACATATAGAAGAACTTGCCCTTGAGCGTGCCCGGCTCTGTTCCGGTGCCAAGGTTCTGAGCCTTGGCGATCCCGAAGTCGATCACCTTGATGTCGCCGGACACGCCGACGTGGATGTTGTCCGGAGTGAAATCGCGATGAACGATGCACAGAAACCGCCCCTGCTCATCGACCGCCCGGTGCGCTGCATCCAAACCGCGACATGCGTCCGCAAGCACCTTGAGCGTGATCCCCAGCGGAACCCTCTGCGCAAGCTGCGCCGCGCGAAATCGCAGCTCGGCGAAGGAGCGGCCCTCCAGAAGCTCCATCGCGATGTACGGTTCGCCGTTCTCGTGACCCAGGTCGAGGATTCGAACCACGTTGGGGTGGTTGATCTGCGCGGTGATCCTCGCCTCATTGAGGAACATTTGAACGATGGCGCTGTCCGCGACCAAATGGGGCATCAGCCGCTTCACCGCCACCATCGGCCCGAACTTCCCATCGGATCCAACGTGCCGGCCGAGGTACACCTCGGCCATTCCGCCGGTCCCAACCCGGGACGTCAGTCGATAGGGTCCAAACCAGAAGGGGCTCTGCTGCGGGGACAATCCTTGCAAAGCCTACCTCAAGCAGATGTGCGCAAGGCTATGACTCGATGCCAACCGCGCTGCAGTGGCTCTCGGTCGAAGGACTTCAGGGCTTCACAACGGATGCGGTTCGTTCGCGCTGATGTTCGAGCTGGTTTTCCTCCACTCCCCTTGAATCAGGAAGGCGGCCCAGTAGTAGGGGGAGTGCCAGCGCTTGCTCTGCCACATCGACTTCTGCGCGGACCGCAGTGCCTGCGCCGGCTCCAGCCCCTTGGCGAGCATCGATTCGTAGAAGCGCGCCATCAGCTCAGACGTGGCCACGTCGTTCACTTTCCACAAGCTGGCCACGATTCGCGCCGCGCCCGCGTACATGAATCCGCGGGTCAATCCGACAAGGCCTTCGCCTTTCACATCACGGCCGAGTCCGGTCTGACAAGCGCTGAGCACGACGAGGTCCGCCGGCAATTTGAGGTTGTACAAGTCCCGCAGTCCGAGGAACCCGTTCTGCGCCTTTCCCTCCGCATCCACCAGAGAAAGCACGATCCCCGACAGCTCCGGGTTTTCGCTGTTGAGAATGCCGTGGGTGGCGAAATGCACGATGCGGTGATTTCCCAGCTCGGGGTTCATCGCCGTCGCTCGATTCGCTTGGAAGTCGAGAGAGACGGTCGCATCGGTCGCGAAACCGGAGATTCGCTGCGCCTCGCGGCGGGTAAAGGGCAGCCGTGACACCTGGCCGCTGTCGTCGGTCAAGTCGCGCGTGGCTCGGACGAACTGGGGCGCTGCCGGTTCGACCTGCCCGGACTTTCGCACCGCCTTCTTTCTCACTCTTTGATCGTCCGCGCTGAACACCGGGTCCGCGAGCACCGCCAGTGCCTTGCTCTGCCTCGGCTTGCGATCGGCGATTTCCGCCCGAAGCTCCGCCAGGACGGACATCGAGGGAAGACTCAGGATCTCGTGATCGATCATCAGCGGCGTCCAGACGCCCCGTGGACTCCGCAAGCCGGGAACGGGCAGCGCGGCGAAGGGCACATACTGCAAGGCGCCGGCGGCCACGATGATCAAGCGCTGATGCCCCAGCTGAGCCGCGACCGGCCCGAGAATCGTTGCGCTCAGGGCTTCGGCTTGCTCCAAATACGCTCGATCCAACTCTCCCGGCGTCTGACGTTTCTTCGATGAAGTGGCGTCCAGCACCTGGCGCGCGGTCAAGAGTTGGTAGAGTTTTCGGGCAGCCGATTCGATCTGCGGCGCGGCCGGCAGCTCGTACGTCGCCAAGCCCGAAGTCGAGACCGCCCACAGGTAGCTGCGGTCCGGACCGAGCGAGTATTCCAGCAACATCGTTTCCGGATCGAGCAGTCGCTGTATTTCCGCCAGGCCGAGCGAGGCCGGCTGGGTAAGAGCGGCGTAGCGCGGGCTCTTTGCTCTGAGCTGAGCTTCGACTTCCTCAAGCGCTCCCTGGAGGTTTTCAATCTCGGTCGCCAGGCTCGCTGCCTGCGGGCCCGCGTTCTTGCGGCCAAGCAATTGGGCTCTTCTCTCGGTTTTGCTTTCGAGCTGCCGCCTGAGCTCTCGCTCGCGATCGAGCAGATCCGGGTCTGCCCCTTGGCGAATGTCGGCGCGCGATTCCGAGAGCGTCTCGAGAAGGACGCGCGCGCGCGACCGCTCGCTTGCACCGAGCGCCAGGACATCCAAGCCTTTGTCCGGGTCCATCTGGTGAAGGCGCATCAGCACGTCGATGTAGAGGTCGTAATAGGGCTTCACCGAAGCGAAGTAGGAGGCCCGGAGATCAGGTCTGAGAACCTTGGTGCGTTGAGATTCAGCAAGCGCGAGCACGGCCTCGACCTTGGCGCGAGCCTCGGGAAGGTTCCCCTTGTCTCGTTGGATCCGCGCAATTTTATGAAGAGAGGCCGCTTCCCGGGCGCGGTCTCCCACCTCCCGCGCTATCGGCAGCGTCTCCTGATAGAGCTCGAGCGCGCGATCAGATTCACCGCGGGCCTCGTCTGTCGCGGCAATGAGATAGAGCGCGGCGGCTTCTCCCGGCCGATCGCCAGACTTGCGAACTCGAGCCAGGAATTGCGTGTAATGGTCGAGCGCCTTGTCCTTTTCGCCGAGCACAAAATACGCGTAGCCGACGTTCGCCAGCCCACGGACTTGCAGTGCTTCGTCGCCCATGGCGGCCGCCAAGGACATGGAAGCTTGATGATCCTCGAGGGCCTTCTGGTGCTCGCCCAAGATGGAGTGCACCACGCCGCGATTGTTCAGCGCATTCGCTTCGGCGGTTCTGTTGCCGCTGCCCCGGCTCTCCTCGACTGCCCGGTCGAAGTACTTCAAGGCCCGCTTGTGGTCCCCCAGCTTGCTGTAGAGAGTTCCGAGGTTGATCAGGATCTGGGTTTCAGCCCCTGAGTCCTTGAGGAGAGACGCAATCGAAAGTGCCTCGTCGTACGTTTCGAACGCGCGCTGATACTCAGCCAGGTCCGAGTAGTCGGTACCGAGATTGCCCAACAGATGTGCGACCAACGAATGTTGGCGCAGGTCTCGTCGGATCGACAGCGATTGGTTATAGAAGTCGATCGCTTTCGATTGGTCACCGAGGCCCCGGTACAGGCCGCCGATGTTGTTGAGTGCGTCCGCCTGCGCCGACCGGTTCTTCGAGGCCTTCGCGACGTTTAACGCTTGGTTGTAATAGTCCAACGCCTTTTGATGATTGCCCTGGCTGAGCGAGAGAAAGCCGAGGTTGTTGAGCGTTTTGGAGAGCCCTGCGTCGTCCCGCGCCTTTTCCCAAAGCGGGACCGCCTCGGTGAGGTTCCTCATCGCCTCCTTTTGATTTCCAAGCAGGCGAAGTGCCAGCGCGGCGCCGTTGAGTGAATTCGCCTCCCCTGCCGGGTCCTCGGCGGCGCGAGAATGCTGTAATGCAGCATCGTATTCCTGCAGCGCCTGCTTGAGGGCGTCCGGCTTGCCTTGGCCATAGAGCCGGTCTGCCCGAAACTTCGCGCGCTCCGCCGCCACCCGCTCGCGGTCTGCCGCAGTTGCTGCTCTCAAATCGCGGACGGTCAACTCGTATTCGCCGAGGGCCTGCGTCTTTTCCACGCAACGCACTTCGACCCGATAGATTCCAGCGACCTCAGCCACCAGCGAGACAATTTCGGTTCCCTCGATTCCGCGGAAAGCGTCCGCTTCGGCAAGGGTGGCGCCTTCGCGTGAGAGCATCCGCAGGCCGACGTCGACCGTCAGTTGCCGCGCAGCGATGCGCACGTACTGATCCTTGTCGAGCGCGAGCGTGTAATGGTGTGTTTGCCGCGTGGCGATCAACCCCTTCACCGGATTTTCGGATCGAAGGGCAACCGCTGCGGCGCCGACGGATGCGTTCGCAGTCTTGCCCTCGGTCGGTTCCGAGCGAGCGCTCTGCGCAGAGAGCGATAGAGCCAGACCGCATGCGACGGCAAACGTCGAGGTGAGGTACGGCGAAACGGAGCACGATTTCGGTGACCTGAGCATGTCGCCTCCCACCCCGGCGCAAGACTCGATCAACGACATCTCGCTATCAAGGCCGGCGCGCTTTGAAGTGCTCCGGCGAAGCGATCTACCCGGCAAACCAGCTCAGCATCGCGTCGAATGCAGCCGGGTGAGCGGATAGAAATCTGACCAGTTTGCGGCGCAACCTGAGGTGGCGGGAAACCGCGAGAACCGCTTGCGTCACCCAAGCGTATCGCCTGAAGTGCCGCGAAAAGGCGCGTTCATAGGGGCTCAGCGAACGCCGAGTTGCTCCTTTGGCGAGAGCATCGGGGAGCACGCGGGCCAGCGCGGCGGCGCAAATCAGCGCCAAGGACAAGCCCTCCCCGGTGATGGCATCTACGTATCCAGCGGCGTCGCCCAGCAGCGCGAAGCGATCGGCAGTCCGGGCCCGGGCTGCACGCGCGAGCGGTCCCGCTCCCCGCGCGCTTGAATCGAGCTCCGCGCCACCGAGCTTCTCCGCTAGAATTGGAAAGCGGTCCCGCAAGGTTTCGGCGGAGATCGGCGGCTGAAGGCGTCGATCCTCCCACAGGAACGCAACGCCCACGCGCTGCAGACCGACCGGCGTGACGTACGCCTCCGCGCCATCCGACAAATGTACTTCCACGAAGTCCGTCCAGGGGCTTCGGCGAAAGTGCTGGCGCAGCCCGAAGCGGCGCGGCCGGATGGGCCGGCCGTCAAGCCCCTCCGCGTGCCGCAGGGCGGACGCGAGCCCATCCGCGGCAATCAGGATCTGCGCTTCCACCGAGCCGGCTTCGGTGGCGATGACAACGCCCCGCTCGGTCCGGCGGTGCGAGAGCACTGCACTGTGATCGCGAAGGATCGCACCCGCGCTGCGAGCTCTGGCGGCCATGGCGTTGACGAGCGCGGTCCGCCGGATACCCATCCCCCCGCCCCCGGGAAGGCGACCCTCGGCCGACGTGCCGTCCTCCTCCACGTAGCGGATGCCGCGAAACGGAGCGCAGTCCGTGGGGCTGATCAACGGCAGCACGCCCAGCGTCTCCAGCTCGCCGACGCCGGTGGGCATTACCCCTTCGCCGCACGCCTTGTCCGGCGGAGTGGCCCTTCGCTCGATGACCAGCGTTGAGAGACCTCGCTCAGCCGCGTGGATGGCCATCGCCAGCCCCGCCGGTCCACCGCCTGCGATCGCTACGTCAACTTTCACCGCTGAGCTCGATCTTGGCGAACGCCACGGCCGACTGAACCAGCTTCCCGGCGAGCCGAAGAACATTCACCGGCTGCGGCGGGGTCAATTCGTCCGAGAGGAACCGGCGCAGCGCTTCGCCTCGTCGCATCTTGCCGCTGGAGGTGCGCGGCAGCGTGCCCGGAGCAAGGATTCTCACCGTATGGGCGCGCACCCCGGTGCCATCGAGCACCGCTTTGCGGATCCGCTCCTCCAGATCGCCCGAGGCGCCGCGCACGGACCGCTCGGCGAGAATCAACAACTCCTCTCCTTCGGCTCCTTCCGGCGTGAAACCGAGAGCCACCACGCACCCCGTGCGGACGCCATCGACAGCGTCGACGCAGCCCTCGAACTCCTGCGGTTGATGGTTTGCACCCCGGATGATGATCACGTCCTTGGCGCGCCCGCACACGTACAGCTCGCCTTTCTCGACGAAGCCCAGGTCGCCCGTATCCAGCCATCCATCGGTCAGAGCGCGCGAAGTCGCTTTGCGGTTGCGGAAGTAGCCCATCATCACCGAAGGGCCTCGAACGAAGATCCTGCCCACGCGGCGCTCGGGCAGCAACTCGCCGCGGGCGCTGCGGATCTCCACCTCCAGACCCGGAACCGGCGGACCGACCGATGCGATCTCGAACGACCCGCTTCGAACCTCACCTCTGCGCGCGAGCTCCAACGGGTCTATGCTCAGGGCCTGGACCGGCCGCTCAGGCGCGCAGTAGGTCACCGCCAGTGCCGCTTCGGCGAGGCCGTACCCGGGAGTGAGGACGCGCGGATTGAAGCCCCAGGCCTGAAATCTCCGCGCGAAGTTTCGCATCACCTTCATCGAGACCGGCTCGGCGCCATTGAGCGCGATTCGCCAGGAGGACAGATCGACTCCGTCCAGCTCTGCGTCTTTGATCCGGTGGGCGCACAGGGAATATCCGAAGCTGGGCGCCGCCGATGCGGTTCCGCGGTGGCGCGAAACTGCCCGAAGCCAAAGCGCCGGCCGCGCGAGGAAGTTCTCGGGCGGAATCAAAACCAGCGGGCCGGGATAGTACACGGCGCTGAGCAGACAGCCGATGAGTCCCATGTCGTGGTACAGCGGCAGCCACGAGACTCCCACTTCATGCGCGGTCGCGGAGGCGTTGATTACCGAGTTCAGGATCGCGCATTGGTCGACCAGGCTCTTTTGCGATAGGGCAACCGGTTTCGGATCCACTGTCGAGCCAGAGGAGAATTGGATCAGCGCAAGGTGGTAGGGCGGTGCTTCGACTTCGTCCGTTCCCGCGACGAGCGCGTCCGCGGTATGGCAACCGAGGTCCGGCCGAGACGCCTCCATCGCCTTTCCGAGCAATCGCCGCACGCGCGAATCGCTGATCACCAGCCGCGCGCCGACGAGGTTGATCATCCGAGCAGTGGCCGAGTGGTACTCGTCGAGACGACCAAGGCGCAGCGGAGGATAGAGCGGAACAGGAACCGCCCCCGCGAGCAGCGTGCCGAAGAATGCGTCCAAGAATGAAGGCCCAGTCGGAAGAATGATCGCAACGCGATCTCCTCGGCGGATCCCGAGCCGCATCAGAACCGAGGCGGATCGGCGGGCCCGCCGGTGCACTTCGCCCCACGAGAGGAACTCCTCATCCTCGCGCATATCGACGAAGGTGACGCCTGAGCTGTTCCCCGCGGCAGCCAGCGCTTCGTTGAGCGTGTCGAACTTTGGGGTGGGGGCCGGGGGACCTTTCACAATTGTGCCTCACAAGCGCGGCTCGAGACCAGACCGGCCAGATCGTCTACCGTGCTCACCCGCGCGGAGTCCTCCTCGGTCAGCTTGATGCGGAAGCGGTCCTCCAGGCCGACGGCGAGGATGGTGAGACCAAGCGAATCGAGCTGCAGATCTTCGATCAACCCGTCGGAACCCTGGACCGTCCGCTCGAGCTGGAGCTCCTCTTTAGCGATGCGGCGGATCTCCGCCAGCACTTCCTGGGAGCTAGGCGCCACGGTGCAACCTCGGCAAAAAGCGCGGGCGATCCGAGAAAGCAGCGGCATACGCTTCGCCGAGCGCTTTCTCTTCGCCGCGGATTCGCGTCTGCAAGACCAGTGCATTCGCGATCGAAAAGACAATCGCGGTCAGCCAGCATCCGTGGATGAGCGGCACGCACGCCATCTCCAAGCCGACCGCGACGTAATTGGGGTGGCGAATAAACCGGTAGGGACCGCCGGTGATCGGGCGCTCGCCGGGGACGGCGATGATTTTCACATTCCAGCGCGACCCCAGGGTCAGAATCGCCCAGTAGCGAAGCGCTTGCGAGCCAAGTGCGCCGAGCAGGGCGATCGCGCCGAGCAATCCGGGAAAGGGCCGGTGAAGGAGGATGACTTCGGCTGCGCAGGCGGGCAAGAAAGCGCTGTGCAAAGCGGCCATCAGCCGGAAAGGCTTCTGGCCGTACTCCCGGGCACCGCGAGAGAAGGCGATTCGCGCGTTGCGGTGCGAAAGCGCGAGCTCGAAGCCTCGCTCGATCGCGATGAGGCCAAGGAAAAGCAGATAGGCCTTGACCGAGGTCACCATCGCAGAAGAACGAGCTCGGAACAAAAGCCCGGCCCCATCGCAAGCAACAGGCCGTAGTCGCCCGGCTTGACCGCGCCGGACTCGAGAAGCTCTCCCAGCACGAACAGGACGGACGCAGAGGACAGATTCCCCGTCTCCGAGAGCGAGCGCCAAGAGCCTTCAAGGGATTCTTTCGGCAGCTCCAGCGCCGACTCCAATGCCCGAAGCACTTTCGGACCGCCGGTGTGCGCGATCCAATGCGCAACGCGCGAGCGATCGAGGCCCTGATCGCCGAGGAACGAGTCCACGTCCCGTCGGACGTGCTGCGTTACTATCTGCGGCACTTTGGACGATAGGACAACCTTGAATCCGCCATCGACGACGTCCCAGCCCATCACCCGCTCGCTGTCCGGATAGAACACCGAACGGGTTGCCACCACCCGCGGGCCGCGCCGCTCGCCGTGTCCGCTTGCGCCGGCGAAGACGACCGCCGCTGCTCCATCGCCGAAGAGGCCGGAGGCGATGATGTTTGCGACTGAAAGATCTTCGCGCTGGAGCGTGAGCGAGCACAGCTCGACCGAGAGGAGAACGCAAATCTGGTCTCGAAACGCGCGCAGGTAGTCGGAAGCGCGCGCAGCTCCCGCGGCTCCCGCCACGCACCCCAGGCCGAAGATCGGCGTGCGTTTGATATCGGCCCGAAGGCCAAGCCGATTGACCAGCGTCGCGTCGATGCTGGGAGTGGAGATCCCAGTGACGGTGACGAAGAACAGCGCGTCCACCTCGAGCGGCGATAGCCCGGCGGCTCGGAGCGCGGAGCGGATCGCCGTCTCACCTAGCTCAACAGCGATGCGCTTCCATGCTTGGTTGCGCTTCCCAAACGAGCCGAGCTGTGCGTACTCCGCAATCGGAAGGGCCAAATAGCGGCCGGTCACCTGAACCGCGCGGTGCAGCTCCTCGAGGCGCTCCAGATTGTAATGCTGTTCAGACCACCCGCTGCGGAACGCTGTGATCAGCATGTCCTGGTCGGCGTAATGCGGCGGCAGCGCTCGACCTACCGACAAAATCCGCGGAGCATTTTCGCTGTCAGTCGTCAAAGCGCATTCTCGCCGGGATGGTAACCAAGGCGAATTGCCGAAGCCCCGCGATCGTCACCCATAGAACACCAAGGGAATACGTACGAGCGCCTCGCGAGGCTTCATCGCTGATACCGGAGGCGCGCGGGCGCCGGCACCCGTGCCTTGTACTGGAGGACCATATTCAAAGGACAGGCTAAAGGAGTATTGATTGCGCACGACCGATAGTGCGCTCGGCCGCGCGGCCGCATCGTCCGCTGGTAGACGTCGATCTTTCAAGCTTGGGAGCGGGGGGACACCGCCCTGGAAGAGCGCCTGAACGAGGGTTGAGGGGGTTCGTCAGGCGCCCAACCAGAGACGGCTGGCTCGGCATCTCACAGCTGCTGACTCTTCATCCCGCGTCGCGGGGTCCAGATCCCAGGCACGGGATTTGATGTTTCCGAGGCCTCCGTTCGCGCCAAATGGCGCGAGCTGATCAAGACCCCGCCGGGGTTCAGAGGTTAAAACGGACCCCGCGGGCCAATGGGGAAGATCGTCGCGCCTGCGTGCGCCAGTGCCAGGGCTGCCGATGCGCCAACCATCGCGACGAGCAAACAATTGCCTACAAAGTCGTGCGGCGAATCAAAAATTCACCTAGAAGAGCGACCTGGCGGTTGCGCTCCTGGCGCATCCTGACTAAGCAATCGCCATGCTTATGGGCCTACTCAGTGGACTACTCGTGAGTGCTGTTCCGAGCGCGGGCGACGTCGCGCCGGACTTCACCGCCAAAGATACCGACGGCAAGTCGGTTACCCTGTCTCAGATGGTGAAGGATGGTACGGTAATCGTCGCCTTCTTCCCCAAGGCATTCACCGGCGGCTGAACAAAGGAACTCTCGGCGTACCGGGACCGGTACGCGGACGTCGAGAAGCACGGCGCGCGAGTGATCGCCATATCCATGGACGATGCAGAGACCTTGAAGAAGTTCAAGAGCGAGCTCAAGGCGCCGTACTCGTTCGTTGCGGACCCCGAGGGAAAGATCGTCTCCCAGTACGACTTGAAAATGCCGGTAGTCGCGATGGCAAAGAGGTACTCGTTCGTCGTCGGTCCAGATCGGAAGATCATCAAAGTCCAGAGCGGCTCGGACGCAGTGGACCCGAGCGAAGCGATCGCGGCTTGCCCGGTCACCAAGAAGAAAGAAGGCTGAGCCGAGTTTGCGACTCTGCGAGCCTGCTTGCATCGCCCAGTGGGCGTGAAGTTCAAGGCGGGGCAAGCGGGATGAGTGCCGCGCCGAGCACCTTTCCCGTTCGGCGTTCCTGGAGAAATGCCGCCGCCTGAAGGTGAGACCGGGTCCAGCTCGGATCGAGTTGCTCGGTCGACGTCGCCGCGAGCTCCTTGGCATCCCCGGACAGCTTCCCCAGCCGCTTCGCCCGGCGGACGACGGAAGCATGCTTCAACTTTCGTCCCGCGTTCTCGCCTCGGAGCACGTCGCTTTGAAGATCGCTTTCGATGAGCGCGAGCCACAGCTCGGCATCCTCCTTCCGAGGAGAGGTTGGAAGTGCCGCCACCTGTACCCGAATCTCAACCACCTTGGCGGATGCGGAAGCCACAGAGAGCTGTACTCGCGCTTTTGCGCGCCGAGCCGCGTTTGCGATTTCCCCGGCGGCCTCCGCTGAGTCACCCACGAGCTGCTTTTGCCCATCGATGACCAGCTGGGGGGTATAGAGACCGTCGATGTGGAAAGCGGTGGAGTAAGCTTCCTGCCGCGCCGTGGCTTCGGCGGACGAGAACGGGTCTACCCAGCCAAGGCGATTCCAGTAGTCGACGTGCCATTCCAGCGCGATGACTTGCGCGCCATTCACTGGCTGTCCTTTCTCCAGGCGCGCCAACGCATCGTCCGCAGGCGGGCAGCTCGAGCATCCTTCCGAGGTAAACAGCTCCACGAGCACCGGCGATCTCGCAGCGGAGTTCGAAGGCGGCGGCGCGGGCTGCCCGGAGGCAAACAAGCCCAGGAGCAGCGGCATCGCTGTTAGAGGACACCCGGCAAGTTTCATGGCGCGAAGCTCCGCGATGGAAGCCTGGAGCGAATGCCGACGACGACGGCGATCAGCGCAAGCCAGGGCAGCACGTGGAAGAGGAGCAGGTGCGCGGCCGATCCGATCCCGCAATGCAGGTGCAGCACGAGGAGCCCAACCGCCCCTGCGCTCATCCCAGCGATCGCGGTGCGCTGCGCTTGGAAAGCGCTGCCGGTGATTGCCCACAACGCGAAAACCGCCGGCACAAGCGAGGCGGCAGTTTCCACGATGAGGCACGGCAGGCCCGCTTTGATCAACCCCGCGTGGGGTTCCACACCCGAACCGCCCAGCCCGACGGCGAGCGCCAGCAACGGAAGAAAGACTAGAACGCCGCTGCGCAGTGGTCGGCGACGCGGCGCGAGCGAGATAATCGGACCTGCCACCGCCAACAACGAAAGAACCGCCGCAATCGTCCAGACGATCGGCGCGGGCGCGAGATTCCCCACCACCTGTCTGCGGGATAGCGCAAGCAGCGCCGCCACGAAAATTACCGCGTTGACTCCCACTGCAAGCAGTCCGTCCCGCCACCACGGTCGAGCGCGCGGGTGGCTCGCGACATCGGAAAGCGCTCGCGCCACCACCGAGCTTTGATGCGCAGGAGCCTGTCGGGTCCACTGCGGGATCGCCTCGAATGCTGAAACTACCGCTCGGCAGCGCTCGCACTCTCGCAGGTGCTCAGAGAGCTCGGGAGTCATGGGCTCGCCCAAGCGTTCCAGCACTCTGCCGCACTGCTCGGTCACCGCTCCTCCCAAAGCTTTTTGAGCAACTCTCGAAGCCTCTGATAGCCGCGGTGGGCTCGGACTTTGACCGCCGATTCGGTGAGATCCAAGGCCTCCGCGATCTCCGCGAACGTCAAATTTTGAAATCGATGCATCACGATTGCCAAACGCTGGCTTTCGGGCAGCTGCTGCAGGGCGCGCGCGACGGCCTTCTGGAGCCCTGGATCAACCTCGGGCGCGCGGGTTGCCTCTTCGTGCGCCGAAAGCTCACCCTCGGCAGTCAGCTGCTCGGCGCGATGGCGCCGCAAGAAATCGCGGGCTGCGTTGGTCGCGATCGCGTACAGCCAGGGTTTGAACCGCGCGCCGCGATCGAATCGCCCCCTGGCGCGAATCACGGAGAGGAACGTCGTCTGGAGCAGGTCCTCGCTGGTTCGCTTATCCACGATTCGCGACAAATACGCATACACCGGCTCCCGGTATCGCTCGAAGAGGGCTTCGAACGCGCCGCGGTCCCCATCGACGAAGCGCACCATCAAAACCTCGTCCGACTCGGAGGTAGCGCGGGCAGTGCCGGTTGCATCTCCCACGGTACGCAGGGGCGG
Organism: Myxococcaceae bacterium; assembly: GCA_035262305.1. Classification (GTDB taxonomy): domain Bacteria; phylum Myxococcota; class Myxococcia; order Myxococcales; family Myxococcaceae; genus DATFTC01. Next base: position 44,117 of record DATFTC010000046.1, read on the forward strand.
CAAGGAGGGTTTCAAGTTTGTCGCACTGTATGCGAGGCCGCAGCGGTGTCACCAGCGAGACGCAAGCTGCGCAGCCGGCGATCGATCCCTGGACTGAAAGCTTGGGCTATTGAACGGGTTCGGATGCGCCCAGGGCTTTGGACGCGGCGAGCGCGCTGCGGACCTGCTCTCGAGCCGACTTGAGCTGCGCCAGCGACGGCCGGCTGAAAAAACCTGGAGAGCGCAGGATCGCTCGCTCCTCGGGCGCGTAACTCTGATAAGCGTACTTCACCGCGTCCGACGGCGTCCGCAGATCCCAAACGATCCCTAGCCAGGAGAGCGCCTTCAACAGGTAATAGCTCGGATCCCATTCCCACCAGAACCAGCCCTGATTCGCGGTGTTTTGGTGGTAGTGGTGATTGTTGTGCCATCCCTCGCCGCAAGTGATGAAGGCGAGAAGCCAGTTGTTTCGGCTAGTGTCGGCCGTTTTGTACCGCTGTCGACCAAAGACGTGGCTCAGGGAATTGATGGTGAAGGTCCCGTGCCACAGCAAGGCCGTGCTGATGAAGAATCCCCAGACCAGCATCGGGAATCCGCCGATGAAGAACAGCGCCACCGCCAGCGCGATCGGCGGGACGAGGTAGAACCGGTTGAGCCAGCGCAGCTCGGGGTAACGCGCGAAGTCCCGAATGTTCTCGACCGGCGTCGGCTCGTACTTGTCGCAGAGGATCCAACCCACGTGGCTCCACCAAAATCCTCGGACCACCGGCGAGTGAATGTCCTCCGGTTGATCGGAGTAGCGATGGTGGTGGCGGTGGTGTCCCGCCCACCAGAGCACGCCCTTCTGCACGCACAGGGTGCCGGCGAATGCGAGCACGAACTGAAACGCTCGGGACGTCTTGAAGG
>DATFTC010000047.1:0-2301 GCA_035262305.1 Myxococcaceae bacterium
GCAGAACCGCGTGAGAGAAACGGTCAAGACCGGCAAGAACCCATACGCTCTCGCCGTGAGTTCAACGAGCGGGCAGCTGTTTGTCGCTGTCGAAGGCAACCGAGCACTCGAAGTAATCGATGTGCAGCACGAGCCCCGGTAGGTTATTTGCGGCAGGCAAAACGCCACGAACCACCCTTGGCGTCAGCACATTGCTTTCTCCAAGAAGCGCAACCCGCTCCAACCCTTCGCTCTCTCTGCCAAATCTTGGCCGTTGCATCGGATGGCGGCAAGTCTTGTGCTCCTTGATCTGGCTATAGTTCGGGTGCGGCGGAAAACTGGTCTAACCTAGAGGCCGCGAACCAGGCCTCTCTGTTTCTCGAATTTCTCCAAGGGGTCCGGTGGCAGGGTGAATGAAGATGAACTTGCGCAGACGGATTTTGCTTTGCGGTGCGGTCACGCTGCTGGTGGGGATGGAAATGGGACAGGCGGACGGTACTCAGGCGCAAGCGCAAGGTGAGGGAAACGGACGCGCGCCGACCATCGAGGAGTATCAGCCGAAGTCAACCCTGGTCACGGCGGAACACGGACCCGAGCGAGCGAAGTATCCGTTTGTCGACATTCACAGCCATCACTGGAATCCGACCGCAGAACGGGTGGACGAGCTGGTAAAGGAGATGGACACCATCAATCTTCGGGTGCTGGTCAACTTGAGCGGCGGAACGGGCGAGTCCTTGAAGAAAACGCTGGCGGTGATGAAAGGGCGCTACCCGAACCGCTTCGTGGTGTTTGCAAATCTGAGTTACGACGATCTGAACACGCCGGGATATGGACGGCGGGCCGCCGCGCGCCTGGAGCAGGACGTGAGAAATGGCGCGCAGGGTCTGAAGATCTTCAAGAACTACGGAATGGACCTGAAATACGCGAACGGTGAAAGGGTGCACGTGGACGATCCGGAATTTGACCCGGTCTGGGAAAAGTGCGCCGAACTGAAAATTCCCGTGCTGATTCACATCGCGGAGCCTTCGGCATTTTTTGACCCTTGGGACTACCACAACGAGCGCTGGGAAGAGCTGCGGGAATTCCCGCAGCGGGCGAGACCGCCCTCGAAATATCCGCCTTTTGAAACCTTGGTCGCGGAGCGCAATAAAATGTTCGCCAAACATCCGCAGACCAACTTCATTGCAGCGCATCTGGCGTTTCATGGCAACGACCTGGAGCGGTTGGGCAAGCTGTTTGATTCCCACCCCAACGTGTATGTGGACATCGCCGCGGTGCTGGCCGAGCTCGGCCGACAACCCTATTCGGCGCACGATTTTCTGGTCAAATATCAGGATCGGGTGCTGATGGGCAAGGACATCTACGACGTCAATGAGTATAGATGGTATTTTCGGGCGCTCGAGACGCGCGACGAGTACTTCGAGTATTACCGCAAGCGGCACGCCTTCTGGAGGATTTATGGATTTCAGGTGCCGGACGAAGTGCTAAAGAAGGTCTACTACCAGAACGCGCTGAAGCTCGTGCCCGGCCTGGCGCAACAGTGGGCAGCTGCCGGGCACTGACCTCCGCCTGGACCGCATTGGCGCTTTCAATAGGTGGCGCGTCCGCCGCTTAGATCGAACGTCGCTCCGGTGGTGAACGAGTTCTCTTCGGATGCGAGCCACGCGACCATGGCCGCGATTTCCTCCACCTGAACGAACCGCTTGCGTGGAATTCGAGAGAGCATGAACTCAATGTGCTGTTGTGTCATCTGCTCAAAGAGCCGCGTCTTGGCCGCTGCGGGGGTGATGCAATTGACCGCGATGTTGGTCTCTGCGGTCTCCTTTCCCAGGGATTTCGTCAGAGCGATCACGCCTGCTTTGGCGGCGCTGTAGGCGCTGGCGTTGGGATTGCCCTCCTTCCCTGCGATGGAGGCGACGTTCACGATCCTTCCGTAGCCTCGCTCGAGCATGTGCGGTAGCACTGCACGGCAGCATAAAAAGACGCCGATGAGATTGATCTCCAGAACCTCTTTCCAGGCGTCGACCGGATATTCCCAGGTCGACCGGTTCGGCCCGGCAATGCCTGCATTGGCGACCAGAATATCCACTTTTGCGAAGGTTTTTAGACACGCCTCGACGCCGCGCTGAACGCCCGCTTGGTCAGTCACGTCGATGGGGCTGGCGGCAACGCGATCCCCGGCCGCTAGCTCGCTCAGCGCAGCCTTGAGCGAAGTTTCATCCCGGTCCCAAAGGGACACGGAAGCGCCCGAGGCCAGCAGCCTTTTTGCGATGGCCAAGCCGATGCCCTGCGCGGCTCCCGTTACAATCGCGTGCCGGTTCC
>DATFTC010000048.1:0-2246 GCA_035262305.1 Myxococcaceae bacterium
CTGGTCGGTCGTGCGGCTTGTCGCGAACGCTTGTTGGTTTGCTTCGCCAGAGACGACCTCGCCAGAATGGTCCGCCATGCCATGCTCCTGTTCTCCGCTGATCGAATGCTACGGCGTCCCTCGCAGCGGCTGGTAGCGGCAAGTTAGCGATCAGCGCCGGCAGCCCGCCGTCTTGCGCTCGTGCGGCCCGGAGATGAGTGACATGGCCTCCGCCGAGCCCCGCCCGAGCCAAGTCCCCCCGCACCTGATCGAGAGGATCAACGCGCTGGTGCGCACGTCGCAACGGATTCTGAGGAGATCGGCCGCGAGCCGACCGCGGAGGAACTCGCCGAGAGGCTGGCGCTGCCAGTGGAGAAAGGTTCGGCGGCTCCTAGAGATCGCAAGGGCGCCCGATCAATCTTCGGGTGCCGACCAGCGGCGAATAGGGCCTTCGATCGAATTAACCATTGGGACCGCACGACCCCCGAAATCCGCGGATCTTGCCCACGCTAAGGCTAACTCACGGGTAAGCAATTTCGGCTGGTCTGCCGCAGTAATTCCGCCTTGAGCATAAGTGTCCAAGGAATGAACGGCGAGGCCAGGCAGGCCCGCCGTTATCACTGGCTTTCCGAGCGATCTATTTCGCGGATGCCACGCTGGCCGGGGCCTTCATTGCCCGGTGGGGTGTCCGTTCTAAACCCGAGATTGCCGGTGCGGTGTCCTCCTCGGCGCTCGGCCCCCACTCCTTTTTGGGTATCGCCACGTGGCTCGGATGGATGACCGAGGCGCTCTCAAAGCCGGGGCGACGCGCCGCGAACCCGCTTGCAGGCGGCCGCGATAGCGGCGACGATCAATTACCGATAATCAACAGAGGGAGGTGTGTCATGGCAACGGGGACGTCATGGCGTATTCGGGGCGAGGTCATGGAAGCATGCAGTTGCCTGACTTCGTGCCCCTGCAACTTCGGGAGCGACCCGACCCAGCTCCCGTGTGAGGCGATCCTCGGTTGGCGCATCGAGGAAGGCCATTACGGGAACATCCGGTTGGACGGCCTGAACGTGGTGTTCTATGCCCGCATGCCCGGCAATATCTTTCAGGGGAACTGGACCGCCGGCGTCTATCTCGACGAGCGGGCCAACCAGCAGCAGGCGGAAGCCTTGGGCAGCATCTACTCCGGGCAGGCCGGCGGCTGGCCGGCCGTGTTGAGCGCGCTGATCGCCAACCCCCTGGCCCCCAAGCAGGTTCCGCTCCAGTTCGAGACCGTCGATGGAGAACACCGCATCACGGTGCCGGGGTTATTGGAGGTCGGGACGGAGCGGGTGCCCAATCCTCTGCCGGGGCAGCCGCCTCTCGACCCCAAAGTCACCGATTTGGCGGTCCCATTCTACACGGGGACGGCGCGCGTGCGGCGTTCCCGGACGCTGAGGCTGACCGACCCGAACATGGGCTTCGATCACTCCGGGCGCTCATCTCTGATGGGACATTTCGATTACTCTGAGCCGTAGCTCCGCTTCAGGCAGTGCCCTTGCGATTGCCGATAAGGCACGGCGTCATGTTCGAAAGCCGTACCGCGACCTGGTCGCGCGACCACTTCTACCAGCACCACGGAGGTCGGGGCCGACGACATGGTGATAATCCGACGCCCCAGGGATCTTACGTGATTGGTAAACCGGCTCGCCGGCCGCTCGCGCTTGGACGTCGCCGTGAATCTGGCCGCCGCATTCGATCTCGATCCGGCCGTAGCGGATCGTGCCCGAGACCCGGCCCGTTGCCTTGATCACCAAGCGCTTGCGCACCACGAGCGAGTTGGAACATGGCGCAGACTGATGCCCCTTCCGGTGGTTCGTTGCGATGTTGGCCCGTGAGTGCGCGGTTCGGCGACGTCGTCAAGATAATATGCGAGCCTCATCGGACCGATCGGTGCAGCCTTACAATAGCAGGTCGCAAACGCTTGCATTCGAATGGTATTTGCGAGCCCTTAGAGGAGGCACCTTGAATGAACCGCAGTATCCCGCACCGGAACGGGGTCTGCCCGCTGGTGTTCGCATTTCAAACTTTAGGGCGCTTGTCAGGCTCGCGGATCTCCAAATCTCTGTATTGTCATCGAGATACATAGCCGATCACTGCCGCAGCGCCTTAGGAACTGGTCAAAACCTTTCGGGAGGTCAAAATGGCAAAAGCACCGGAACGCACGCAAAGGCGACATGTGCGCGAGAAAGCCACGATCGACCACCTCGTCCAGGACGTCTACAAGCCAAAGCCGGCTG
>DATFTC010000049.1:0-2459 GCA_035262305.1 Myxococcaceae bacterium
CAGGTCAACTCCCAGACAGAAGCACTGTTCGGGTACACCCGGGATGAGCTGATTGGGCAAAAGATCGAGATTCTGGTTCCCGAGCGGCAGCGACCGCGGCACGATCTGCACCGGGAACAGTTTCATCAGCAGCCGAGGATCCGCCGCATGGGATCTGGTCTGGATCTTTATGGCCGCCGACGCGATGGTTCGGAATTTCCCGTAGAAATCTCGCTCAGCCCTGTCGCCGGCGCGGATGGCGTCATCGTTTTGAGCGCCATTCGAGACATCAGTGATCGCAAGCGGATTGAAGAGGAACTTCGCCGGGCGAACCAAGAACTCGACAAAAGAAAAAGCCGCGAGCTGCGAGACCATCAAACCCGCCTCGCGCTCATCGTTGACTCTTCCCAGGATGCCATCATCGGGAAGAACCTCGATGGAGTGGTTACGCACTGGAACAAAGGTGCCGAGCAGATGTATGGCTACACGGCGGCGGAAATCATCGGCCAGCCGGTTTCGACCCTCGCGCCTCCGGAACGCGCCGACGAGATTCCGGAGATCCTGCGCAAGATCCGCCACGGCGAACGCGTCGACTACTTCGAGTCGGTGCGGATTACCAAGGACAGGAGAAAGCTGAACGTTTCGATCTCGATTTCGCCCGTCTACGATGCAGAGGGAGCAATTGTGGGGGCGTCCACCATCGCGCGCAACATCACCGCGCAGAAGAAGGTCGAAGAACAGCTTCGCCAGTCGCAGAAAATGGAGGCGATCGGGCGGCTCGCTGGTGGCGTGGCTCACGATTTCAACAACCTCCTGGGAATCGTGACCGCGTGCTCAGAACTGCTGCGCAACCAGGTGGACGCTGAAGGGGTCGAGCTCATTGAGAATATCCGCGAGGCAGCCAAGCGAGGTGCATCCTTGACCCGCCAACTTCTCGCCTTCGGTCGCCGCCAACCAATACAAGCGCAGGTGCTCGACTTGAACGAACGGCTCAAACAGGTGAGAAAGTTGCTGACCCCGCTCATGGGCGACGATGTCGAAATCCTGCACCTGCCGCGATCGCAGAACGCCATCGTCGAAGCGGATCCCGGGCAACTCGACCAGATCGTGGTAAATCTCGCCGCCAACGCGCGCGATGCCATGCCTCACGGGGGCCGGCTGATTCTCGAGACAGCGGTATTCGATTTTGACGAAGCCTTGGCCCGCGAGCATCCCTCGATGAGTGCGGGGCGCTACGTGATGCTGGCCATCAGCGACAGCGGGATGGGGATGGATGAGGCCACGCGCTCCCGCATCTTCGAGCCGTTCTTCACCACCAAAGCGACCGGGAAGGGAACCGGACTTGGTCTCGCCACCGTTTACGGGATTGTGAAACAGAGTGACGGCCACATCTGGGTTTACAGTGAGCCCGGGCAGGGCACAACTTTCAAGATTTATCTTCCCAGTGCCGAGAAGAGGCTGGATGTGCGGGCTGAAAGCCAGCCAGATGCACTCCCCCCGCGTCGCGATGGAGTCACCATCCTGCTCGCCGAGGACGATGGCATCATGCGCCGCCTGACCCGCAAGCTGCTGGAGCAACATGGTTACAAGGTGATCGAAGCAGAGGATGGAAAGGCCGCCATCGATGCGGTTGCCGCGAGTAAGGTACCGATCGATCTGACCTTGACCGACGTCGTCATGAGAGGCATGACCGGACCTGAGCTGGTTCTCCATCTCATCGATTCGTATCCAAACATGAAGGCCGTATACATGTCCGGCTACACCGGCGAATTGGTTGCGCACCAGGGTCTGGACGAGGGCATTCGGCTTCTGGAAAAGCCGTTCACGCGCCCGGCCCTGCTGAAGATTCTGGATGAGGTGCTGGGCCCGGCAGCCTAGTCTCATGTATCGAAAGTACCTTTACTAATAGCGAGGTAGGATGCATACTGGCAATATGCCCCTTCCATCCGCGCCAAAACTGTCGCTCACGGACTCAGATCGCAACCAGTTATTGGAGATTAGCCGCCATCGCAGCGCACCTCGAGGAATTGTTCTCCGCGTTGACATTGTCCTTGGCGCGGCAGAGGGAATAGCCAATCACGTTCTGGCCCGTAACCTGTCTACCTCTCTTCCCACTGTATTGCTGTGGCGGAGGCGATTTGACAGCGGCGGCTTGGCCGCAGTACTGGAGGACCGGCCGCGTAGCGGACGCCCCAAGGAGGTCTCCGCAGAACGGGAAGACGCCATTGTGGAGGCGACGATCAAGACCACCCCGAAGGATGCCACTCATTGGAGTGTCCGGGCCATGGCGGTGAAGCAGAAGGTCAGCCCTGCTACCGTGCAGCGGATTTGGAACAAGCACAAACTGCAGCCCCATCGAGTGCAGTCCTTCAAGTTCAGTAATGATCCGGAATTTGCTCGGAAAGTGCGCGACATTGTGGGGCTCTATGTGAACCCACCAGATAAGGCGATCGTCCTTAGCGTAGATGAAAAAAGCCAGA
>DATFTC010000050.1:0-5633 GCA_035262305.1 Myxococcaceae bacterium
CAACCCCCGATACGCTTCGCATCGCAACCTTTCCGGAGTCGGACCCCAAGGAGCGCCGTTTGCCGCGCCTCGAGCGAATGGCGCTCGCCGCTGCCCGCCAGGCGCTCTCCCCAGAGTGCGAGAGGAGATCGCTGGCCCTCGTTTTCGCCACGGGCTACGGCGGACTTACCTCGACGGTGGATTTCCTGGAGAGCGTTGCCAGTCGGGGGCCAGAATTCGGAAGCCCGACCGCTTTCTATCAATCGGTACACCACTCTGCGGCCGGGCAACTTTCCATCGCTCTCGGGCTGCGCGGAACTTCGCTGACGGTAAGCGCTCGAGAGCTCTCGGGCGAGACGGCGCTCCGCGTTGCTCTCACTCTCTTGAAGACGGGACGCGCGGACAAGGTGCTGCTGGTTGCGGCGGATGAGCGTTCGCCGTCGCTCGATAATGGCTACCGTTCATACGGTGTGCTGGCGGGCGAAGGAGCCCATCTCGAGCAATGCCTCGATCCCGGAGAAGGTGCCGGCGCCCTCCTCCTTGGCAAAGAGCCGGGTCCGCTGCAGATAGACGAGTGCACTGTAACCGCGCACTCCAGCCCGGTGCTTCAATTCGCGCGACCGGAGCAGTTTGCGCCGTTGATTCGAAAGAAGATCGCCGTCCAGGCAGGATCGCTTTCGTTTTCGCTCGCGGCCCCCAACATGGAGATCTCGAATGCCGAAGCCTCCATGGTGCGCGAGGTTCCTGGCTTGGAAAAATGGTCGGACACCCGCCACTTCGGGTTCCACGGCTCGGCAGGGCTGTTGCGCTTGATCGCAGCCGCAGTTCGCCTGCGCCACGCACGGGCCAGAGCGGCGGCCGTCGTTCACGGCTTGGCATTGGGCGGCGGACAAGCGGTGACGGTGGTACGCCATGTCGCCTGTTGATCCCTCTCTTGGCGATGCCGCGATCGCCGCCGCAACAACTGCCGGTACCGGGCTCATAACCGCGGCGGCCGTTGGTGTTTTCCATCCGAGGGCGATGCTGTTCGGGCCGGGAGTTTGGCGCGGCCCCACGCAAGGATCCTCGGTAGCCCTTACCTTCGACGATGGCCCGCACCCGCTTTACACCACGCGAATCGCCGAGATCCTTCATGCGCATGGCGCTCGAGGCACGTTCTTCTGCATCGGGCGGGAAGTGGATCGTTTTTCGTCTCTAGCTCGCGAGCTGTACCTCGCCGGCCACGAATTGGCCAACCACACCTATCAGCACAGCACCGGCGTGGATCTCTTCGTGAGCTCGCGGCTTATCGCTGACTTGGCGCGCTGCCAGGAGACCCTCTTCCAAGTCACCGGGTCGACCATCCGGTATTACCGGCCGGCCGTCGGGATCCGGAATCCTGTCGTGCACAAGGCTGCACGTCGACTCGGGTTGACGATCGTGACCTGGACCCACTCCGCTCGAGATGGAGTTTTCGCTCTGACGGCAAAGCGCGTGCAACGCCTGGGCACCCGGGTAGGGCCAGGCAGCATCGTGGCGCTTCATGACGGGGCTGGGCAGCAGCGCTCGGAGTTGCGCGAGCAGACCGTCAGGAATCTGCCGTTGCTCCTCCGCCAGCTCGGGGCGCTCGGCCTTCGCGTCCGGACCCTGAGCGAGCTGCTCGCGGAAGGCACAAGCTCAAGCAAGCTTCAATAGAGCCGAGAGCGCCGCATCAGGGTTGCGCGCGAACGGATTCTCGGGATCGAGGACGTAGCCCCCGAGAATGGCCGTGATCGCGCGCTTCACGCTGTCCGTCTTGCCCTTGCGCATGAGAAGCCGGGGTAGCTCGCCTTCGTACCAGGAACGAACGAAGACTCGGAACACACCGACCGCCTTTCCAACCACTGCTGCGTACTCGGTTTCCCAGTCCACCTGCTCGCCCTCGAGGGACCGATGAATGAGCTTTGCAGCGCGGCTTGCAGACTCCAACGCCAACGTCACCCCGGAAGAGAACACCGGATCCAAGAACTCGGCGGCATTGCCGGTCAGGGCCCAACGGGGTCCGTAAAGTCGATCGACTGCGGCGGACCAGGCTTCAAGCTTCACCGTTTTGAGAACAGGCGATGCATGCTTCAATCGCCGGCGCACGTTTTCATCTTCGCAAAGCAGACTGAAGAGCCGATCGCGATCGCAACCGGAGACGCTGCCATACATCGACGGATCCATCACCAGACCCACCGAAGTGCGTCCATTCGAGAAAGGGATGATCCAGGCCCAGGCCTTACGCGGATGAATGCAGATCCAGATGTCTCCCTCCGCATCGCCGGCCGGCCGCTCATCCGCCTCGACCCAGGTGAAAAGTGCGAGTCGGGGAGCCAGGACTGAAGGGCGCTCCAGTCCCAGAAGCCGCGGCAAGACGCGACCGTAACCGCTGCAATCCAGCACAAAACGAGCGCGCAGCTGCAGCGGCATCTGGCTTTCCAAATCGATGGCAGTCACGCGGGCTTCATCCGCGAGGAACTCGGCCGCATCCACTCGGTGGCTGAACCGCACTTGAACACCGTGAGCTCTGGCAGCAGTGGCGAGGGTCTGATCGAAGTCGCCACGCGGCACCTGAAATGTCTGGGTGCGCTGACCGGGAAAGACTTCGCCAAAGCAGAAGCGCTCCCGTTCAGGACCCTCGAGAAAGAGCGCCGCATTCTTTACCTGGTATCGCCGAGCGATTACCGCCGGCAGGAGACCTGCCTCATCGAGAATGTCGTTGCAGCGCGGCAGCAGCGACTCGCCGATTTGAAATCGAGGGAAGGTGCCCGCCTCAAGAGCAATAACGCGGTGCCCGCATCGAGCGAGCAACGAGCCGGCTACGCTCCCTGCGGGCCCAGCACCGATGATCAAGATATCAGCGTCCATCAAATCGTCATTCGCAGGGCTTGCGTGCGATCAACAAGGCGTAAGTCATTTGCCGTTTCTGCTTTTCTGCGTTCTGTACCGTTTGACGACATACGCCGTGACACCACCGAATCCGAGAGCAAGCACACCGCCTACAACCAGGCCCCCGGTGAGCAGCTCCAGAAAGAGATCGAGTACCCACTTTGCCTTGGGTGCGCCGCGCACGCTCTCCAGGGATATCGGCAGCCAGTGGCGATGGAGCAAGATAGCGCCGACCTGCGCATTGGCAAACAGCAGCAATGGGGTGATCGGGGGCGTTGAGACTTGCGTTCCGAGCAGTACGGCGATTCGGTTGAGTTTGAAGACCGTTGCTATCCCGATCGCGAGCAACACTTGAAATCCGAGGAAAGGAGTACATCCGATCAATACGCCGGTGGCGACGCCGACCCCCAGTCGCGCAGCGCTCGCGTGCTCCACGAGCAACAACTCGAATCGATCTCGAAGCCGACGAAGGATCGCCAACAACGAGATTCGCTTCCTCAATTCCCTGCGCGCGGACGTTGGCGTGTTTGGTGGAGCACCAGACTCCATGGTGATAGCGTCGCTGCTTGGGCGAATTGAGGCAAGCAACTGGCCATTGCGATCAAGCCAGCGCGTGCGTGGTAATCCCGGCGTACAATCACGCACGCACCGTCGGCGGCGTCGTTCAGGGAGCGCTCGAACATGCCTCTACGGTGCTCGTCTGCGACGATGGTTCCACAGATGGATCGGGCGAAGCAGCCGAGAAAGCCGGCGGCATCCTTCTTCGACACGAAACCAACCGGGGAAAAGGCGTTGCGCTTCGAACTCTCTTAGAAGAGGCGAGCCGCAGAGGATTTCGCTACGCCATTTCGCTCGACGCAGACGGGCAGCACCTTGCGGCAGATCTCCCCACCTTCGCGAGGCAGGCAAGCGAAGAGCCTGGAGCACTCTTCATCGGCGCGAGAGATCTCCGCGGGGCGCGCGCGCCCCCTTCCAGCGAATTTGGTCGCAAGTTCTCAAATTTCTGGCTGTGGTTCGAGTCGAGCTGGCGAATCGATGACAGCCAGTGCGGCTTCCGCGCATACCCTTTGCCCGAAACGCTTCAACTGGCAGCCAATCGGCACCGCTACGACTTCGAAGTCGAGGTTCTGCTTCGAGCAGCGTGGGCCGGGCTGGCTCTGCGGTCCGTCCCAGTGGGTGTGGTCTACCCAGCGGATCGCGTCACGCACTTTCGGCCGTTCGCGGACAATGCTCGTATCTCGCTTCTTAACTTGGTGAGCTGCATTCGCCTGCTGTTGCCTGTCCCACTGTCGAAGCGCTTGCGGCGCATTCCTCAACGGCCCGGGCTCTCGCTTTTCGCGTTGCGGCGCTGGGCTTGGCTCGGGGCAAAAGGACCGTTCTTCAGGCTGCTCGCCGCGGTTGCGGGGATTATCGCGAGCACGGGGTGGATCCCTGGAGGGCTCTTCTTTGTCGCATTGGCCTGTGCCCTGACCGGACTCGGTGCCCTTCCCGCGATTGCCGTGAACTTCGGCTTGCGAGGACTCACCGGTCTTGGGTTCTCTGCTCTCGCTTCGGCAGCGATGCTGGCGAGCGTGATGCTCGCTCTGGGCGTCTTCGAAACTCGCCGGCCGCGCGTTCCAGACGCGCCCACACGATGGACAGGACGAAGTCGCGGCGGAGTCTTCGGCCACTGGTTTTTCTTCCAGCTCACCCGCTTTTTCGGCGTCAGGGCGGCATACGCGGTGATTTATCCAGTGAGTCTTTACTTCCTCTTCGCGGCCAGCGCGGCGCGAAATGCCTCCCAACAATTCCTCGACCGTGCGATGGGACAAACGCATGGGTTCGGCAGACTGGTCCGTAGCTATCGCCACTTCCTGAGCTTCGCGCGGACGCTGGTGGATCGCGCGCTACTCGCGACGCGAGGCAAGAGCGTCTTCCGTTGTGAGGAGGTCGGGCTGGAGCGCATTCGATCCAGCGCCTCCGAGGGCCGAGGGACCATCCTATTGACCGCGCACCTCGGCAATTGGGACCTCGCCGCAGGAGTGCTCGATGGGATCGTCGCGGAGAAGCTCGCGATCGTCGCGTTCCGCGGCGAGCGAGAACGACTGGCGAGGTTCCTCGAAAAGCAACAGCAGCCAATTCCGCGGATCATCGAAGTGGGGGCCGGGCCTTTGGCTTCACTGGAGATGGTGCATGCTTTGCGCGACGGCGCCGTCCTCGCCGTTCAAGGGGATCGACCCATTGATAACAACATTGTTACGATTCCATTTCTCGGGCGCGACGCACCATTCCCCATCGGACCCTTCATGCTAGCTGCGGTGACAGGCGCGCCACTGATAGCCACGTTCTCGATTCAAGTGGCGCCCGCCAGTTATCGGTTTTTTGCTCAGCCGCCTGTGCGGCTGGCCTTTGCCCGCGGGCAAGACCGCCAGACGCAGCTCCGCGACTGGGCTGAAGCGTACGTTCGTCAGCTGGAACAGCTCGCGCGCGAGCACCCGTATCAGTGGTTCAATTTTTATGATTTCTGGGATTCACAGCCTCCCGGCTCCTTGAAATCATAGAGGGCTTTGTTTCCAGCAAGGTCCCGATGGTGCCGGCGCGCCCGCGGTGCCGTCATGGGTCCAGATGAACCGGACTTGGGTTTCATTGGACGATTTCTTTACCAGCCTCCTTGATACGCTTGCCCACTTCTTTCCCGGCTTCGCCGATTTCTTTTCCTGCCTTTTTGGCCTTTGGGCCTACCTCCCGGCCAATTTTCTTTGTGGCTTTGCCGACGTCCTTTCCAG